>NZ_AHCF03000002.1:318875-637750 GCF_000238275.3 Pseudoalteromonas undina | reverse complement strand
AGGCATGTTCCCAAGCATTACTCACCCGTCCGCCGCTCGTCAGCAAAGTAGCAAGCTACTTTCTGTTACCGCTCGACTTGCATGTGTTAGGCCTGCCGCCAGCGTTCAATCTGAGCCATGATCAAACTCTTCAATTAAAAAGTTTTATGTCTTTCGACAGCTCAATGAATTCTGAATTTATTTAATATCTTTCGATATTGAATTGACTGTGCTGCAATTCCTACCTAAGTAGTTATTGCTGTTGGTCACTCAGTTTCAATTGAGACTCTAAATTTGTTTGCCTCACTTAGTAAACTAAGCTTGGCTGTTAGAACTCAATCTGTACGAGTGCCCACACAGATGATTGCTTTATATTGTTAAAGAACGTTGCGACGTTGTCGCTAGGGATGCGTATAATACATCCTTTATTTTTCGAGTCAACACTTAATTTTAAACTTTCTTACGATGATTTAAACTTAAGTTTTATTTAACTCTCTGAGTAGTTCGTGCCTCGCTATGCGTTGGCGTTCCCCGTCTCAGTGGGGTCGCATTATAGGGAGATCCGAAAACAGATCAACCTTTTTTTTAGATCTTTTTACTGTTTGCTCAACTTTCAAGCAAATACTATTGAAATGGTATGGAAAGAGCTTACTTTAGGTCGTTTTTTGCACTCTTATTAACTATTTACTATAAATTTCATTGCTATGTTCAATTAAGACGTTAAGATAGCAAGTTCACAATGTTAAATTAATGTTTATTTCCTGTTTATTGGTAGATCAAAATGAAATTACCCGATCAAAAATCTTTTATCTTTGCAGTTATTCTTGCTGTTGTTGGTTTTGTTATCGTTAAGTTTGCACTTGCAAGCCTAGCATTAGACCCTGCACTACTATTTGGTGCTGGTTTATTAATTGGTGGACTTGTCATTGCTGCAATGTCATCAGTAAGTGCAGAAGAAGCCGAAGTAAAAACAAAAACACTTTATGTTGGCAATCTTCCTTATCGCGCAAATGAAGGCGTTGTACGTGCTTTGTTCGAAGAGCAAGGCAAGGTATTTAATGTTCGTTTATTGAAAGATAAGAATACTGGCAAACGTCGCGGCTTTGGTTTTGTTGAAATGGCTCAAGCTGATGCGGATAGCGCAATTGCTAAGTTAAATGATAGTGAGTTCCAACAACGTACTTTAAAAGTACGTGAAGCAAAACAAAAACAAGAAGATGATTCTAACTCTTATCGCTCAGAGTCGGATCAAACAGTGTAACTTGCTTAACGGCTAGTTTATCACTACATATATCAGCCGTTGCATAATACCGCAGCGGCTTTTTTATGCCTGCTTGATTATCGCTTAAATTTAGTAAAGATCTAACTCGCTTAGCAATAGCCGCACCAGAATCTAACAACTCTATATGTGCTTTAAAGTAATCACTAATTGGTTTAGCAAGAATAGGAAAGTGAGTACAGCCTAATACCAGCACATCGATATCTTTATTAATATTTAATCGGTTTAACTCAGCGTGCAGCTTTTCTATATCTAGGTGTTGGGTAAAAAAGAATGTTTCTGCCAGGGTGACCAATTCAACACTACTATATAAGCTTGTAGTTATAAGTGAGGCATGCTCTTTAATCAGTGTATTCGTATATGAACTTGCTACTGTAGCAGGGGTTGCCAATAATCCAATATGCTTTGATTGTGTTATTTGTGCTGCGGGCTTAATCGCCGGTACAACCCCTACAATGGGAATATCTGTTATTTGACGTACCGCACTTAATGCAGATGTTGAGGCGGTATTGCAGGCTATAACAATTAAGTCGACATTGAGCGACTCATTTTTGATAAATTGGATCAGTCCACATAAGCGACTAATTATAGTCTGCTGCGACTGTGCACCATAAGGCAATAATGCATTATCCATGAAGTAACTATATTGAGCGTGAGGAATGCTTTGCTGAATATGCTCAAGTACTGTGGTTCCACCTATACCTGAATCAAATACCATGATGTGCGCTGACAAACTACCATTCCTACTCTTTACTTAGAACGGCAGTTTGCCATGAGGCTTTTATAAAAGAAAGTAGTTTTACTCAGCGTCTAGTTTTGCAGTAGCTGTGTTTAATTTATCTAAGTTTTCAAACATGGTGTTAGTGTAATCAACCAGTTTATCTATTTCTTGTTGATCTTGATTTAGCCATTGAATGATACCTGATAGCTGGCTTTCTAATCCTAGTGCTTGCGCTTTAGAGTAAGCCGATTTTAGATCATCATTAAAAGGCGCGACGGTTTCGGCAATGGCCTTTTCTGATGTTGGCTTAATTTGTTCATACTCTTTAATAGCTGCCACAGTTTTGCTTTGACGTAAGTCCATTGAAAATGCCACCAGCTGTTCATTTCCTAAGCTGAGTTCTTGGGCTTGTTCAAATGCTTTATCTAAGTCACCACTGAAAAAGGTTTTACTTACATCTTGTAACTCTGCCATTAAATCATTTATAGCTTGCTGTTCGTCTTCATTAAGCTCTCCATTTACTGACATAGAAAATGACAACTCGCGAGATTCAGAAAATTGCGTACTAAATGCTTGTGAGCTTTCAGTTTGCTGATAGCGACTAGATGACTGAGATTGGTAAGCGTCTGCAAAACTAATACTCACCTCATCACCTTCTGCGGTGGTAAAAGTGTAATCAGCGCTGTTACTAAGGTTCACATACTGCGATTGACTAACCGTTACGCTTGCTGGCTGAGGATTAAATAAGTTCTGCTCAAATTTATCAAGGCCATTAAAGATGCCCTCTTTTGATTTATCAATACCCTCTTCAAGCTCTTGATTAAATACGCCCATACCTTTTAATTCATCTACAGCTTCATCAACACCTGTTTGCACGCCTTTACGTGCCTGGTTAAGTATATCTTGTAGCTTGTCATCATCGGCACCATTGGCTTTGGCTTTTTTTACTGAGCTTGTGACAAAGTCTAAAACATTTTTGACTACTTCATTAAAATCAAACAATGGTTTGTCTTTTTTCGCTTCAGCAACCGGCAAGCCTAATTCTTTTGCCATTTTGTCACCCAATACGGCCGCTGCCAATTCTTTTCCGCGTTGCTGATAGCTAGTTGGTGGGGAGTCTATTTTAGGCTGTGGCATTGCTTGCTTAGTATTGTATTTATTGGCATTGCTGTTTGGAACAAAACTAAAGTTACCTATTTTCATGAGAAGACTCCTATTTAGACTTACTATTTTATCGGCCAAGTAAGCCTATACTGTAGTAAAATGCTTAAAAAAAGCTCACTATATTTGATCAAAACTAGACAAATACGCTTCGCTCCCTACAATAGCGCCGATAAACAGATCTCAACGATAAGGTTATACCGTTAATGGCAGTTATAAATATAGATACCACGCAGTACGATGCACAATTAAATGAAAAAGAGCAGCGTATTACAGAGCAGTTTCAACGTTTCGGTGTAAAACAGTTAGAAGTATTTAGCTCTGAGCCTATTAACTACCGTCAACGTGCAGAATTTAGAGTATGGCACGATGGCGACGATCTGTTTCATATTATGTTTGATCAACAAACGAAAGATAAAATACGTGTCGATACCTTTGATCCTGCAGCTCCTTTAGTAGGTGAAGTTATGCAGGTAATGATTGATAACTTAAAAGGCTGCGAAGTACTGCGTCGTAAATTATTCCAAATAGATTATTTATCGACCCTCAGCGGTGAAATTTTAGTGAGCTTGCTTTATCACAAGCCACTTGATGAACACTGGTTAACTGAGATTAATGCCTTAAAGGAAAAGCTAAGTAGCCAGTACAAAATTGACTTTATTGGCCGTGCACGTAAGCAAAAAGAAAAATTAGGCGATGACTTTGTTACTGAGCGTTTAGTGGTAAATGGCCAAGAGCTAATCTATCAACAGGTAGAAAATAGCTTTACTCAGCCTAATGCGAAGGTGAATATTAAAATGTTAGAGTGGGCACAAGAGCTATGTAAACCACTAAACAATGATTTACTAGAGCTGTATTGTGGTAACGGAAACTTTTCAATTGCACTTGCGGGCTCATTTAATAAAGTGCTGGCAACAGAAATATCAAAATCGTCTGTGCATTCAGCGCAATATAATATTGCTCAAAACAAAGTAACTAACTTAGATATTATTCGCATGTCGAGCGAAGAGTTTACTCAGGCAATGAAAGGCGAGCGTACTTTCTCTCGCTTAGATGGTATTGACCTTAGTAGTTACAACTGCCAAACCATTCTAGTCGACCCACCTCGTGCTGGCATGGATACCCTAACGTGTGATTTAGTGGCTAACTATGAGAATATTATTTATATATCATGTAACCCAGATACGTTAGAGCGTGATCTTGATCACTTAACGCAAACCCATGAGGTTAAGCGCTTTGCAATATTTGATCAGTTCCCTTACACACACCATATTGAATCTGGTGTATTTTTACAGAAAAAATAAAATCTAATACTATAATACCAGCGCCTTGATAAGTGCTGGTATTTGCTCTTCACTAAATACTTTAACGTGATTCTTTACCAATAACTTAGCGGTCAGCCCCATGCCTTTTACTTTCACCCCACTATGGCTTCCATCATAAATTGTATTACGGCCACACGAAGGACTAGACTCTTTTAGTAAAGCAAAGCGAATATTATGCTTATTACAAAGGGCTAATGCTTTACTAGCGCCAGCTTCAAATGCACTTGTTACATCCTCAGCAGTATTTGTAATAACTCGATTTTGCTTTATCTCAGCGGGCGCTCTAGGCACGAGTAAACCACCAGCAATCTCAGGACAAAATACGATTAATCTATTTTGCTTTTGCCACAAATTAAGTTGAGGGTGCAATATTGTTTGGCCTTTACCATCATAACGAACTGGCAAACCTAACAAACAACTTTAGATTAAAATTTTTTCCATAATGAATTTTCTTCTCCAAATAAAAAAGCTCCTTTCGGAGCTTTTTTATTTCACTAAACTACTTATTTATTTGCTAAGTAGTTAATAAGTGCGCTTACATCTTCTGGCGATGAAATACCTGACTCGCCACCTAAGTTAAGCTTATATTTACCATTAACAATAAATGTTGGAACGCCACGCAGTGCCCCTTTTCCTTTAAAGTAATCTTGGTCGCGCTTCATTTTAGAGCTCAGTGTACGTACCGAAAAGCTTTCAAATAATTTATCAAATTTGTCGCCATCTACACCTTGCGCTAAAAATACATCTTTTACATCTGCAAGCTCATTAAAACGAGCACGCTTTGCGTGAATGTGGTCAAACATCGCTGAAATAATTTTATCTTTTTGCGGTAGTACTTCAGCAGTAGCTAGTGCTTGGCTGATCATGGTTTGATGTTCTGGGTCACGAACGCCCACGAAATCCACATGGCTTTTCTTGAACTTTACGTTTTTGTCTAGCTTAGGTTTGATCTCAGCAAGCAGTGGCTCCATGTTATTACATGCAGGGCAGTAAAAAGAGAAAAACTCTTTTACTTCTGGCTTTCTAGTTGCACGATCAGAGACGACATCATAATGTACGCCCTCTTCGTAAGTGGCAGCAAAACTGGTTGCAGCTAAAGGGAGTAATACAGCAAGCAACCCTGCTTTAACTAATTTGATCATTATTATGGTGCTCCAAAAATTATAGTTTTAGTAAAAAGCTAATTAACTCATCAAGTTCTTGTTGGCTCTTGATTGTATTAATATTGATTTTATATTTGTCATTTACGATAAATGTAGGTACGCCAGTTAATGCGCCAAGCTCAGAATATTTATTCTGCTTATCTTGCATGGCACGTTCAGCTGCTATGATAGGCAAACTAGCAATATCATTATCAAATGTGCTGTTATCAATTGCGTTAAGCTCTAATAACTTCTTAACGTCTTTAATTTCTGTTAATGGTGCACGCTGAATATGGATGCTTTTAAAAATTTTCGCTGTTACTGCTTCGGCTTGACCATGTTTTTTTGCAATTAAGTAAGCAAAGCTCAGGTTACTTTGTGCTTGTGGTGAAACGCCCCCTAAAAAGTTAACATGATTTTTTACAAACTCAGCCCCTTCAGGTAAGTTTTCTGCAATCCCTTTTGCTACCGGCTCAAATTTAAAACAGTGCGGGCAATAGAAAGAGAAGAATTCGGTTACGTTTGGCGTTTTACTCTTTTCAACGTCAATCACAGTATATTGATTACCTGCTTCAAAGTTGGCAGCTAGTGCTGCGAAAGGTAAACATAGGATCAGTAAACTTAGTTTTAATTTTTTAAGCATGAATATCTCGTTATACTTCTTTTTTAAATAAAAATATTATGGCAATAATTTTAACGGGGCTTCTTGCAAAGCTGCAAGCTGTTCTTTAAGCGCTAAAATTTGTTGCTCCCAGTATTTGTCATCTGCAAACCATGAAAAGTTCCGTACAAAAGCTGGATCGCTCCAACGTTTTGCAACCCAACCCATGTAATGAATCATACGCATGGCGCGAAGCGGTTCGATCAGCTTCAGTTGTGAGTGATCAAAATCACAAAACTCTTCATACGCATTCACTAAAGTGTCTAACTGTAACAGCTGTGTTTGTCGATCGCCACTGAGCATCATCCATAAATCTTGAATTGCAGGTCCTTGGCGGCTATCGTCTAAATCAACAAACATCAGCGCATCCCCAGCCCATAAAATATTACCAGCATGGCAGTCTCCGTGTAAGCGAATACTGTCTACATTTTTATATTGCAGCTGCGCTTGGGCAATAACTAAATCTAAAATAGTGTAAAAGGAAGTCTCTAGTCCCATAGGGACTAAATTACTTTTTTGTAAGTGAACTTTAGCTGTATGCAGGTATTCATCGCAGCTAACAGTTGGTCTTTGGCTAAAGGGCTGCGTTTTCGCTACTTGGTGCATGCGACCAATTAAACGCCCTAGTACGTCAAGCTGATCTAAATTATCGACTTCAAATAAACGCCCGCCTACACTTGGGAATAAAGTAAATAAATACCCTTGGTGTTCAAATAAGCTTTGCCCATTATGCTTTATTGGCGCAACCACTGGCACTTCTGCAGCTGCCAGCTCAAAGGCAAAATCATGTTCCTCTTGAATTTGTGCTTTGCTCCAGCGCTCAGGTCGATAAAACTTAACAACGTAACGTTTTCCACCCTCAGCTACAAATTGATACACTCGATTTTCGTAGCTATTTAGCGCTAGCAACCCTGACTCAGCGTAAATATCAACGCTTTCGATGGCATCCAAAATAAGATCTGGGGTTAAGTCAATAAAGCTAAATTTACTCATATACTTCTTATATAAAAGAAAAGCGGGAATATCCCGCTTTTTTGTTAATATCAGTGTTTGTTTTTTAATACAGACTCTTTATCGCGCTTTAAAAAAGTTACTTTGCTGCGATATTTGGTTATCGGGTTCGTTTATTGGCGACAGTACAAAGTTAAATTCGGTCATTGGCGCTTTTAAATCATAAGGGTCCATTACTAATGATAACGGTACATTATGCGATTCACCAGCGTTCACCGTAAAGGTGGTATCACCTATGTATTTATAGTTATCTAACCCTTTAACATCAATAGAGAATGTTTGCTCGTATTGTGCCTTATTAATCACTTTTAAGGTGTAGGTGTTTTCAACTAAGCCATTAAAATCGACACGATACAACTGATTGCGATCACGGATAATATCAAAGTCCATAGGTTTACGCATAGCTATATTGGCTACCAACGCACCGGTAAGTAAGACTAAAATAATACTGTAACCAATCAGCTTAGGACGCAGCGGATGAGTTTTATTCTCTGGGGTTTCCAAGTTACGCTCGGTGGTATAAGAGATTAGGCCTCGAGGATAATTCATTTTGTCCATTACGCCGTCACAGGCGTCAATACACGCGCCACAGTTTATACACTCGTATTGCAGACCATTACGAATATCAATCCCAGTTGGGCAAACCTGCACACACAAGTTACAGTCAATACAATCACCTAACCCCAGCTCTTTTGGGTCTTGTTTACGCGAACGTGGCCCGCGGTTTTCACCACGCGCTTCATCGTAGCTTACAGTAAAGGTGTCTTTATCAAACATTGCTGACTGAAAACGTGAGTATGGGCATATATGTAAACACATAATCTCGCGCATCCAACCCGCGTTACCATAAGTACAAATAGTAAATACAATAATACTAACTAAGGCATAACCGCCTACGTTAAAGGTAACAAATTCAGGGAGTAGTTCGCGAATAGGCGTAAAATAACCAACAAAAGTTAACGCGGTATACAAAGAAAATAACACCCAACTAGTGTGCTTTGCGGTTTTTCGCCAGAATTTGTCAAAATCCATTGGCCGTTGGTCTAACTTTTTACGTTGGTTAGCACTGCCCTCAAACTTTTCTTCAAACCAAATAAAAATAAAGGTCCATACTGTTTGCGGACAGGTATAGCCACACCATACGCGGCCATAAAAAGTAGTCACTAAAAATAGAGCAAACGCCGCAAGCATAAAAATAAATGCAAGAATAGTGAAGTCTTGTGGCCATAGGGTTAAACCAAAAATATTAAACTTTTGCTCCATTAGCTCAAACAACACAGCTTGCTGGCCATTAAAGTTGATCCAAGGCAATAACATAAACGCTAGCATGCCTAAAAAGCCAATGCGTTGTCTTAGTAATTGATGAAGCCCTGTAACCGCACGTACATAAATGCGATTGCGGGGGTTAAATCTATCTTCTTGACGGCTCAGATCAGGTTTTTGGATCTTAACCTCTGTTGGTATGTTTTTTACTTTAATTTGCTTATCCATTGAAGTTCCTCAACGCCGCTAGGAAATAAAAATTCAGCAATCTTTTTGTACTTTTCGCCTAAGTGTAACAACTTGCATGCTAAACATAATACGCTTTAAGTCGCACTTGTGTACTTTCAGATATTTCAGAAATATCTAACTACTGCCTCTTATTATACGCATATTAGCTAAAATTACTGACTAGATTGCTAATAATTTATTCAATTTGTGACTTGCTTTTAAGGTGTATTTTATTACACTTGCCGGCTACTAAAGTGTTGTTTGGATCAAGGTTTGTATATTTATGAAGAAATTTTTTATACTAGTGGTTGTGATCCTAGCATTTTTTACCGTTGATCATCCTTTGGTAAAAGAGCCGCGCGAACGGTTGCTCGGTGATGGTATCGGTTTGTTAAGCAGCTCAACTAAAGTAGATCGCTTTCCTGTAGCAACCATGACGAGAAATAAAGTGAATCAACAGTTAGCACTTTCTCGTTCTGAGCAAGACTATGTTGCTAAAACATTTACTACGGATGAATCAGTCAAGTTATTTGAACTACGCTATTGTCGCCAAGGTGATCTAAACCTCTATTTTTACGAAGAACGATTACTTACTGTATGTCGTATTATCAAAGAGTCATTAGCGCAAGCGAGAGTAAAGTAATGGATTTTTCTGGATTAAATAAAAAAGCAAGTAACTCATTTCATAAACATCGCACCATGCTTAAGCAATTGGCACAGGGTAAAACGTTAAAATGCGAACATTGTAATGGCGTATTAACCCTTAACTTAGCCACCAGCGAACCCGGTAAAGGAGTAATACAGTGCAAACAAGGTTGCACTGATATTGAATTAGAAATTGGCGGTTAGGTGTTAAGAACAACGTTTAAGCGCTAGAAAACTTACTCCTCCCACCCTTCATCAGTATATAAACCACTGTTAAGCGCTACAATTTCGATAAGTTCAGCAAAACCTAATGCAAAGTCGCCCATTAACTCGTACTGCTGCTCACATAAGTGTAATTCATCAATATTATTTTGCTGTGCAATTTGCTTAATGATTGGTTTATCGAGTGCAAAAAAACTGAGCGTAGCCTGTGCGCTTTCAAGCGCTTGCTTGTATTGAATGTCTAGTTGCTCACTTGCTAATAACTTATGGGTATACGCTTGGCTTGCGGTTAAAAAACCCGCAGACCAGTGCTGGCAAAAGTCATATTCAAACTCAGCGGGTAACTTATAACCCAGCTCAAATACTTGCTCACTCACTTGATGATGTAACGCCATTAACAAAAATAACATGTCTTCATCAAGGTCGTTTGCTGTATCAGGGAGAATATTTTCTAACCATTGGTGAACTTCTAGCGGCTCAGGTGAACATATAACGCCAAATAAATAACCTTGGCTTTGGGTAAGGCTCATTGCGCCTGATTGGGTATTTAAAAACTCGCTGAGCAGCTTGGCATGCTGCTCAGTAAACTGAGGTATTTGCATTAAAACTCTTTATATAAAATATTAAAATTTAAGTGGGTAACGACCTTGGTTATCTGGTCTGCCTAAAAACTTCACCGCGTCATGTACCTCTTTGGGTAAAGTTAGATCAGGTTTAACATATCCCGCAACTTTAAAGTCAAAATTAGCCTTTAGTGTAGCATCTGCTTCTAGCCCTAATCTATTGTCTGGCTCGATGAGTATAGCAACATCGCCCGACTTACAACTTAATTTGCCACTAAGATCACCAATATTGAACCAACCAGTTAAACCTTGTACGTCAATATCAGGACTGGCTATTTCACCTTGTAATGATTGGCAATATGGTGCTCCAGAAACGTATTCATCGAGCTCTAAGATTACACGTCCTTTAGCAGTAACTGGTAACGGTAAATCAATTCGCTGCATTGCTCGCTCAACCGTTGAACGCACTACGGTATCAGTTATTTTAAGTTCATCATTTGCTAGTGAATAACTAATATCTGCATAGCCCGATATGTCACTGCGCTCGCGAGGATTACCAAAGCGTAAGTTAGTATTCACTTGAGCTTTAAATAACGCCCAGCCAGATATATCCCAGCGTACATTATTTAATTGCTCACCTTCAAAGCGCAGCTGCATAACTTGTCCCTGCCACAACGTGCCAGCAGTTTGTCCTATTTCTAGCTGCGGTGGAAAATACGGTTTAGCTAAATTTACAGCAACCGCAGCCGGTAATTTAATAACGCTAAAAACAATAAAGCTCATTAAAAAAACGATGGATAATATTATTATTTTTTTCATTAACTACTTCTCTAATACTAAACGGCTTACGCGTACATAACCGGATTTATCATCTTGGCTTAAATCTAGATTTTCTACGCTTAAACCATGCTGATTAACGAGCTCGTCAATCCATTGGATTAATAGATTAAACTCTACTGAGTCGAGCGTTAAACGAAGTGAGTTATCATTAGGCTGCATTTTACTAATATTAATGCTGTAACGGCCGCGCGTATTATTAACTATTTGGCTGAGATTTTGATTACTCACAGCTTGCGTTTTACCCGCGGCTTTGAGCTTAACAATACTCTCGTCTACCCAGGCTAACAATTCTTGCTGTTTTATTTGTGATTGCTGTGCCCGCTCTATCGCAGTATTTAAAGGCCTAAAAACCCCCATCACCAAAACAAAAATGATAAATACACCGCCTGCAACCATAATTAGTTGTTGCTCTTGCTCTTTTAATGAACGCCAATATTGCATTAACTGCTGCTTCATTGTGCACCTCGCAGTCTGATTTCGCCGACGATAAAATCGCCATCATTATTTAACGAGCCCTGCTCAACAGTAACCCCTTGCTGCTCGAGAATGGCTTTAACCTTACCAAAAGTTTGAAAGTCTTTACCACGCGCTCGAATGCGCAATTCATTACGGCGTTTGTCAAAGCGTAATGTTTGTGGCGTAAACTCATTCACTTGCGAAAACACGCTAACCAATTTACTGGTTAAATCTAAAAAGCCAGCATCGCTAACACCTTGTACTTTATTCAATGCACCCTGTATTTGATTTTTAATTAAATGAGGGCGTACTCGTGTGCCGGGAAAGGCTTTTTGATATCGCTCTACTACTTGCGATTTAGCTACTTCTAGCTGCGAATTAAGCTGATGCAATTCAACCGCTTTAATAGTCACACTTGATACCAAGGCAACCACACTAATAATGGCAGCACTTTTCCAGTAACCCCACCATAACGCAGTTTTCTTTTTAAGGGTGTAAGGTCCTTGACGCAAATTAAACTTAAGTTTATCAAGTTGTTTAGCAAATAATGCTAACGGTAACTCATAGTCACTTGTTTGCGGATATAAGTTAAGTGCTTCAGGAAACTGATCAGCGGGGCTGTAATGCTTGATATCAGGGTTGCCTAATGCTACTAAATACTCGTTTAGCCAACTGCTTTCAACCGCGCTAATGTGCCAGTCACCTTGTTTAAAGAGCCACTGCTTATTAAGTTCGATGGCAGTAACACATGACTCTTCAGCGCTTGGTAATAGTAATGCATCCGGTGCAATTTGATACGGGGTGAGTTGATGTTGTTCAAATACTTCTAACCAGTGCTCAAACCAATCACGGTTCGTTAGCGCAATCTTAATGGCATGCTGCTCATCAACCATAGTTGGCTCTCCAAGCGCGATATAAATGTCGTCTATATCACAGGCAATATCTTCTTCGAGCATATAGGGCAATGCTTGCTCTAATTTACGGCTCCACTTTGTTGGCAGTGTCACGGTTTTTAATTGCACTTGGTCACATGGTAAAAGTACCACAAGTTCTCGGGTTAATGCTTTTTCAGTTAGTTCACTTAACTGATTGGCATTTTGTAGCTCGCCACTTGCTATTATTTCTTGTTCTTGTGGTGAGTATATTAACCAGTTAAGTAAATCTTGCTCGGTTTGACCCGTGCGGATCAACAGTATCTCTGTCACTGTACGCCTCCAAATTTTCGCGCCAGTATCGTTACCTCGCCATTGCTGGCATACAGTAATGTGGTCATCGAAAAACGCAAATCAACAAATTTTGCCTGCGTTTGTAATTTAAAATATTCACTTTTTAAACTAAAAAGCTTTTCTACTGCTTTGATATTTTTGCCGCCTTGTTGTTTAACAGACTCAAAAAACTCTTCAATATTATCAAAGCCATTTTCAGGTCGCGCTGCAATTACCGCTTGAGCACCCGAAACACTCAGTTCGTCTATTAGGCCACTGAGCAATAAAGCTTGCTCTTCAGTGACTGTATTAACATTAATTGAAAGTAACGTACTACCTGGGATCACACAGACAAAAGGCAGCACCTTTTCCATCACTAAAGGGTTAAAGCCTTTAATTAAACGCAGTTCAGATACCGAAGCAAATAGGCTATTTGCTGTCATATACGGAAACTGACGCGATAAATACTCGCCTTCTTCAGCTCCTGAGCGATACGTAATACTATTTTTATCTAACCAGTCAAAAACACTATCAGCCATACCTTCTTCAGACTCATCACTGGGTAAGTCTTCTATATTTTCTAATATGGCAAACAACGCTTTATGCGCAGGGTTCGTTTTATTAGTACTGTTTGGGTCAGGCTCAGCACCAAGCGCATTTAAGTTTAAACAGGCTTGTAAATCAGTTAACTGACCGCTTAACGTGCCGTTATCAACTGGATACTTAACATCACCTTGCTTTGCCCACGGCTGCGCTAAGGTGGTTTTTTCTGGATCGTCTTTTTTACTTTGAATTAAGCCTTTAATAGCTAATTCTTCAGCGCCATAAGCATACCATTTAGCCTGTTGCTGACTCTGCAAGTTAGTACTTCTTTGAACCTGTAACATTAAGTTCGCACTCATTTCTACGGCTAAAATAGCAGCCAGCGCGACAATAAATAACACAATAACTAACGCCGCGCCGCGTGATGTTTTTTGATTCATCAAGGCGTTCCTCGGCCATTTGGTTGCGATTGGTTAGTACCATCATTAACTGGTTTAGGTAACTCTTTACCGAGTCCTGGCACTAAAAAAACGCGCCTAATTGGTTCTGCGTTCATTTGCTTTAACGTTACAGCTACCGCTTTAGGTAACGCCTTAATTTGCCAGTTTTCTTGCCACTCTGCGTTACCATCTAAAAACTCAAACTTAAGCTCTTCTACGTCAGCTAAAACAACTTGGCTACGAGGCTCCATATTATCAAGTTGATCAACATAAATGCGATATACTCGTTCTAAGTTGTCATCAATTACTCGATAACCAACAGCTTGCAGCTCTGAGCGAGGAAGCAAATTAATGGGATTCATCCAACCATCACGCACAAAGGCAATGCCATCAAGCTGGCTTTCTAAAATGTAGCGCCCTGCAAGTAAGTAACTCTCTTGAAAATCCCCTGCTTCATTACGCACTTGGCGTTTAGTCATTTGGCTAAAGTCTTGATCCATTAGCCTGAAGGCTGTTTGTAACCCATTTAGCTCAGCAATTTTTTCATCTGATGCTTCTTTGGCACGCGTGGTGGTATCAAGTATTTGGTGGGTGGCCATAATAACAAACGCCAACACCCCTAGTGCCACCATCACTTCTAATAATGTAAAACCGCGCTGCTTCACTTATGGCTTACCTTTATTTAAGTAAGTACTTAACTCATAAATTGAATTTTCATACTTATCATCTGTAAACACATTAATAGTGACCTTTACAAAGCTCTTATCAGCAGTGGGCACAACATCTTGGCGCCAAAACCATTCAATCCCCGCCATCATCTCAGTGCCGCGGGTACCATTTTTACCTTGCCATTTCTCGCCTTTCGTTCGTTGTTCTACCAATACATTCTCGGCTACCCATGAGCCATACGTTTGCTCTTCAATACTCGATAAGTGATGAATATGCTCACCAGTTGCTTGCATTGCAGCAATACCCGCCATAGCACAAATACTTAGCGCAACTAAGACTTCTAATAAGGTAAAACCTTGGTATTTTTTCATTATTGGGGCTCTCGACGAAAATCAACTGGCGCTGCAAATTTACCTTCAATAAAATATACCGGCTCCGCCTGATCTTTTAACTCAAGCATAAGCTGAAATGCACTTACATCAGCAGAGGATAAAAGAAGTACTTGAGGAACTTTTAATTTTTTAAGTTCTAATAAACTATCTTCATTATCGCCACTCATTAACTCACGCCAGTTAGACTGCTCTAATAAGTTATCTTGTGCCCAAGGTAAGTCTTCTAGATTAAGTGTTACTTTAAATTGCTGGTCAAACTCAATTGGTTTAAATAACTCTTCCCGCTCAAAGCTGGTCCACTTTTCGCCATCAAACACTAAAAACTCAAGCGTATTTTGATCAACTAATAAACCTAACTCTACCTGATTAAGTACGGCAAATTCCGATGCGGCATTAATGGTGGTATGCAGCCTACTTGCTTGCTTATCTAGCTCTTCCTCTGCGCCGCCATCTAAGCTGTATACCACCATTTTGGTGGCAAAGGCGATGATCACCAATACCACTAAAATTTCTATTAAACTAAAACCATATTGCTTCGCACTCAGGTGCTTAAGGTTTACCCGCATGGTAAACCCCAATCAACTAAGTTTAAGCGTATGATTAAGTTAATGCCCATTACTGCTTATCTTCACCCCAGTTACCAATATCATCCTCAGTAGCCGGTTCGCCATCAGGCCCCATTGAAAAAATATCAATTTTACCTACTTCACCTGGGTAAATAAGTTGGTAAGGGTTGCCCCATGGATCTTCTGGCAATTTACTAATAAAACCGCCATCAGGAAAACGCTTTGGGATAGGCTCAATGCTGGTTTTAGTTACCAACGCCTCAAGCCCTTGCTCTGTACTCGGGTAGCTTTTATTTTTTAACTTGTAAAGGCTAACGGCATCTTCTAACTGCTGAATATCTAAATGCGCTTTATCAATAGCCGCTTCTTCTTGCTGACCCATAATATTAGGTGCCACAATCGACATGATCATCCCGATGATAACCAATACCACCATCACTTCTAATAAAGAAAAACCTGATTGTTTATTCACGTTATTACCTCGTTATTCTAAAAACACTAAACAAAAATGATTTAAGTAAATCATTAATATAAAAAAATAATTAAAGGCCAACAGCCTTATTCATTGCCATAATTGGCTGCAAAATTGCCATTACTATAAACAGTACAATGACTGCCATAGAGGCAATCATTGCGGGTTCTAATAATTTTAATGACACATTGACCATACTTTCAAACTCGCGATCTTGATTGTTAGCGGCTCGCTCTAACATTTGCTCAAGTTCACCAGACTTTTCACCACTGGCTATCATATGCAGCATCATTGGTGGAAACAACTTAGTTTGCTGCAGTGAAGCACGTAGGCTTGCCCCTTCACTTACTCTTTCTGCGGCATCAGCCACAGCTTGTTTGATTTTTTCGTTAACTAATACCCCACCAGAAATACGCATTCCTTCTAGTAGCGGTACTGAACTTGACGATAAAATACTTAAAGTACGAGCAAAGCGCGCTGTGTTAATCCCTCTAGCAACTTTACCTATGCCTGGCATATGTAATACTTTTGCATCCCACCAAAACCGTACCTTAGGTTTTTTAAGCGCATACTTGATTCCAACCGCGGTAGCGGTGATCACCAGTAAACTTATAAACCAGTAATTTTGCACAAAATGACTACCTGCCATAACCCACTCGGTAGTCCAAGGTAAAACTTGTTTGGTTTTTTCGAACGTTTTTAATATTTTAGGTACTACGGTACCTAATAACACCGAAACAATACCAATAGCAAACACCACCAAAATAATCGGATACACCATAGCCTGCGTAATTTGACTGCGCATATGTTGGCGCTGCTCAGTATAATCAGCTAGCCTGTTGAGCACTTGATCTAAGTGACCTGACTTTTCACCTGCCGCCACCATAGCGCGGTATAAATCGTCAAATACATGCGGAAACTCACTCATACCGTCAGCCAGGGTATAACCTTCCACTACTTTAGAGCGCACCGACATTAACATACGTTTTAAGCGTGGTTTTTCACACTGCTCAGCAACCGCCATCACCGCCCCTTCTACAGGAAGGGCAGACTGAATTAAGGTTGCAAGCTGACGAGTGATCAAAGCGAGATCGGCAGTTGATATGGTTGGTTTAAATAAAGAACCGAGTAAAGGAGCTTTTTGACCTTTAACTTGTTTGTCATCTTGCGCAGCAGGCACCACCTCAAGTGGTGTGAGCTTTTGATCGCGCAGAAGCTGACGAACTTGCTTAGCTGTATCGGCTTCTAAAATACCTTTTTTTTCTTTTCCCCGGCCATCTAATGCGCGGTATTCAAACGCTGCCATAGCTAGCCTTCCTCACGCGTTACGCGCAGTACTTCTTCAAGCGTTGTTTTACCTGCAAGAACACGGCTGCAGCCATCTTGACGAATGCTTGGGCTGTGCTTACGAATGTATTTCTCTACGCTTTGCTCACCTTTACCGCTGTGGATCATTTCACGAATGGTTTCGTCGACAACTAATAACTCGTGAATACCAGTACGACCTCGGTAGCCATTAAAGTTACACTCTTCACATCCTACCGCGCGGTAAATCGTCGGTGCATTGTCAAACGGTACGCCGAGTAATTCACATTCACGCTCATCTGCAACGTGACCTTCTTTACAGCTATTACATAGAGTACGTACTAAGCGCTGGGATAACACCCCCAGTAATGAAGACGATAATAAAAACGGCTCAACGCCCATATCTTCCATACGAGTGATTGCACCTGAGGCGGTATTAGTATGTAACGTAGACATAACTAAGTGGCCAGTAAGTGATGCTTGCACACCAATTTGGGCTGTTTCTAAATCTCGTATTTCACCGACCATAACTACATCAGGATCTTGACGTAAAATGGCGCGCAGACCACGGGCAAAGGTCATATCAACCTTGGTATTAACCTGTGTTTGGCCAATGCCAGGAATTTCATACTCGATTGGATCTTCAACCGTTAAAATATTGCGATCCCGCGAGTTAATTTGGCTCATACCTGCATATAGGGTGGTACTTTTACCAGAGCCTGTAGGGCCTGTTACTAAGATTATACCGTGAGGCTTGCTAATTAAGTCGGCAAACAGCTCTCGGTTTCGAGCTGTCATACCTAAGTCTTCTAAGTTTAAACGTGCATTGTTTTTATCAAGCAAACGCAGTACCACGCGCTCACCAAAGCTCGATGGCATAGTCGACACACGCACATCTACAGCGCGCCCAGCTATACGTAAACTAATACGGCCATCTTGCGGTATGCGTTTTTCTGCAATATCGAGTTTGGCCATTACTTTAATACGCGATACCAGCAAAGAGGCTAGTTTACGATTAGGCTTTAGAACTTCTTTGAGTACGCCATCCACTCGAAAACGAATAACCAGCTCTTGCTCAAATGTTTCAATGTGGATATCAGAGGCACCTTCTTTAATTGCCTCACTGAGCATGGCATTAATCAGCTTTATAATTGGCGCATCGTCGTCACCGGCAAGTAAGTCTTCAGTTTGAGGTAGCTCATCAGCTAGTGAGAATAAATCAACCTCATTACCAATGTCTTCCATCATTTGCTGAGTTTCTGAGCTATCACGTTGATACGATGCTTCTAGTAATAGCTCAAACTTATCATCTTCTAGTTGCTCAAGTGTAAAGCCATGTCCTGCAATACGGCGCACTTCTAATAATACATCAACATCCAACTCGCCACGGTAGTAAACAACTCGGTTATCCTTATGTTTACTAAGTAACGCACCCACTCGTCTGGCATATGAAAACGGCAAACGTTTTGCAGGCAGTTCAATTAAGTCATCTTGAGCAAGCTGTTCATCATTACTGTGAGTAATTGGATGAACAACATCTTGATTAATATCTTCTATCGCATTAGTCATCATTACGCTCTTGTGCATTTTGTTTGCGTAAATGCTCTTCGTACGTAGGAGGTAGCACTAGTTCGTCATTCCACTCAGGTAAAATAGGCGTGTCTGACTTTGGCATCAAATTAATACCATCTTCACGTTTTTTAAATTGCTCGCCGCGAATAAAGTTATATTTATTAAAGCTAAGTTTATTCATGCTAACGCCATCGCGAATAATGGTCGGTCTTATAAATACAATAAGATTACGCTTACGCTTCGTTGTATTAGTTGACTTAAATAAGTGCCCTAAAATAGGGATGTCGCCTAGTAATGGTACTTTTGACACGCTTTCTTGCACATCTTCATCTATCAAGCCGCCTAATACCACCATGCCGCCATCATCGGCCATCACGGTTGTTTTAATTGCGCGTTTATTGACTGAAATATCAACTGCCGTTGCACCACTTACACTGGAAACTTCTTGCTCAATGGTTAATTGCACTGCAGAACCATCGTTAATTTGTGGTGTCACTTTAAGTTTTATACCCACTTCTTGACGCTCAACCGTTTGAAATGGATTTTCATTGTTACTACCTGTTTGTGAACCGGTAATAATAGGCACTTCTTGACCAACTAAAATAGACGCCTCTTCGTTATCCATAGTGGTAATAGATGGAGTCGCTAGGATATTAGAATTAGTATCGGTAGATACTGCTTGTACGATTGCACCCCAGTCATTTTTAATTACACCCATAGCTAACCCATTAATACCACCAAGTAATGACGCAAGCGGGCCGTAATCGCCTTCAGTTGTTTCATCATATTTGGTGACAGTACCTGATTCAGTACCAATAATGTTTTTAGTCACCGTTTTATCACGGGCTTGCTCAGCCGCTACGGCTAAAGAGCCAACAGGTACTGTTGTACCGTTGTTAAATTGCAGCATGCCGCCTTCTTCTGAAATCCATTGCAGGCCAAAGTTAACGCCATCGCCTTCCATTACTTCAATAATAATGGCTTCCACTAGTACTTGTGCGCGGCGAATATCTAAGCGCTCAATAACAGATTCTAGTGAACGCATAGTATCTGGCTGGGCGGTAATGACTAATGAATTTGAATCTGGGTGAGCTTCAATGCTAGTGTCGTTTTTATTACTACTACGTGATTTAGTAGCTCCACCTTGCGTGTCCTCTGCTAGCGATTTGCTCACACCTTGGAGTACTTTTACTAAATCTTCGGCCTTTGCGTAGTTGAGGTAAAACACTTTAGTATTACCTTGGCTTTCCAGTTCGCCATCTAAACGTTTAATGAGCTCAATGGCCCGTGTCCGTGCTTGGCCTTCACCACTAACAATCACACTATTAGTACGACCATCAGCCACCACTTTAGGAATTAAAAACTCAGGTACGCTACCCTTACCACTGTCTTTGTATATATTCTCTACTACAGAGACAACATCATCAGCCGTTGCGAACTTAAGCTTAACGATATCGACTCGCTTATCACCCGCTTGGTCAACAGAGCGAATAATTTCTACTAAGCGGTTAACCGAGGCTGCATGACCAGTTAGCATCATTACGTTGGCCGCATTAAAGTTAGCAACGTGACCGCCGTCTTTTTGGTCGCTAAATTGGCGAACTAAAGGGCCTAACTCTTGTACGCTTACATTTTTAACTCGCACAACCCGTGTAATCATCATATCGCCAAGCGCTTGGCTATCAGCAGTAATTAATGGCACGTTTGATTTTTTAGCATCTGAGCTTTTTTCTATCTTTATTATGTTGTTATCCATTTCGACGGCTGAATAACCGTAAACTTCTAAAACATTTAAAAAGAATTGATAGTAAAGTGCCTCATCCATTAATTCGTAACTACGTACATTTACTTTGCCACGCACGTTAGGATCAATAATGATGGTTTTATTAAGGTTTTTGCCAACAATATTAATAAACTCATTAATATCTGTGCCCTTAAAGTTAGCAGCGTATTCAACAGCAGCAACCGACATAGAAAGACTTGCCGCTAAAAAAAGTGCTGCATACTTAGCTAACCCTTTTTTAATTTTTTTGAGGTGTAGCACCTGAACCATTATGTTAAAACTCCAAAGCTAAGTTATTGCAGACTAAATAGTACATCTATTTGCTCACCATCACGCTCTATTGTGATAGTTGCATCTGTACTGTTTCGCAGCTCATTCATTGCTGCCATTGCCTGTTTTAAATCTGTTAATTGATAACCGTTAATTGCCACGGCTAAATCGTTATTTTGTAATCCCATTTGTTTAAATAGTTCGGGCTCTTTACCTGGACTCAAACGATAACCTATAAGTTCCCCATCATTCATCGCTTGAGAAACACGTATATAATCAAATAGCTTGCCAGGTTCTTCTAAAAGCTCTTCGCGAGTTTCTATTAATGCTTCTTTCACCTCAAGGTTGGCAGTGGCATCAATTTGTTCATCGCTTTGTGCTGAAGGCGCTAAAGGCCCCATTTCAGACTCATCTCGCGCAGCGAGTACCGGCATAGACACTGTTTTAGTAAAGTCGAGCCCATCAAGCATTAAGGTTTCAAAGCGACCACTTACATCTAGAATCACACGATCTGGGAGTATTTGCGATACTTTTGCACGTGTACCTTGCACCACATCCTCTACTAAATAACTCGTCTGGCGACCTTGCGACTCAATAATAGCCATTCCCGCCTTATCATCATTACTAACAGCAACGATACCGGTTAAATTAATACTAAGACGCGTTTCAGGGGCATTATTAATGACTTTAGTTTGCGAAGCAGTATTGGTGTTTTTTGTTACATTTACTTTACCAAATAAAAATTGCTCAATGATCGAATCTACAGACTGGTTATTGCCACCCACAGCTTGGTTAGAATAGCTGATAGGGGCAAGAGGAGATGTTACTGGCTGCGGCCATAATAGCCACATCAGTTTTGATAATAAAAATGCAATATAAACAACAACTAAAACCATAACCATTGCGCTTAATTTCGCATGCGGTAAACGGTTTAATAACTGCTTAAATTGTTGAACGTGCTGTTCCATAGGTAGTGTTCTTATTTTAATTTATAACGAAATCACTCAGCCATAGTACCTTTTCATTTTTCATTCAACAAGCACGCTAATATTAAACTTTGTAAACAGATTAATTTATTTATCGTATCAGCTATCAAGCAATAGCTACATGCGGTAACGGTTTCGTGATAATTTACCTAGGCAGTAAATTTACTAGGGATGTTTTATGACAAAGAAAACTAAACTCAATGACAGCTCAGAAAACGCTGACGCACTTAAAGTGAGGTTGGACAAATGGTTATGGGCGGCTCGATTTTATAAAACGCGTGCAATAGCTCGAGAAATGGTACAAGGCGGCAAAGTACATTATAATGGGCAACGCAGTAAGGCTAGTAAAATTGTAGAAATTGGCGCAGTTATAAAGCTAGCTCAAGGCGTTGATGAAAAAACCATCACAGTATTAAATATACTTGAAAAGCGCCAAAGCGCCCCCATTGCACAGACCATGTATCAAGAATCTGATGCTAGTATTGCTAAGCGTGAAGAAAATAGTATTGCACGCAAAAATAACAGTTTCTTTGCTCCTCATCCGGATAAAAAACCAGATAAAAAGCAAAGGCGCGAACTTTTAAAAATGAAATCAAGTTAGGTATAGCCGCTCATGCAACAAGATTTACTTCACCGCTATTTATTTGACAACCTCGATGTTCGTGGCGAACTCGTACAAATAGACAACGCTTACAATGAAATGATTGCGAAACACAATTATCCAGAGCCCGTTAAAGCATTATTAGGTGAGCTGCTTGTTGCAACCTGTTTATTAACAGCAACGTTAAAGTTTGAAGGCGAAATTGCAGTTCAACTACAAGGTGATGGCCCCGTAAAATATGCGGTGATCAATGGTGATGATCAACAAAATATGCGTG
This sequence comes from Pseudoalteromonas undina, assembly GCF_000238275.3. Classification (NCBI taxonomy): domain Bacteria; kingdom Pseudomonadati; phylum Pseudomonadota; class Gammaproteobacteria; order Alteromonadales; family Pseudoalteromonadaceae; genus Pseudoalteromonas; species Pseudoalteromonas undina. The sequence goes on along the minus strand of NZ_AHCF03000002.1, from coordinate 615,173 downwards.
GTATTGCGCGATTACAACATGAAGTTACTGGCTCAACGGTAAAAGAGCTCATTGGCCAAGGCTACATGGTTATCACGATTACTCCAACTCAAGGTGAGCGTTACCAAGGTATAGTACCTTTAGAGCATGATACATTAAGTGAATGTATAGAAAGCTATTTTGAGCAGTCTGAGCAATTAAAGACGCGCCTTTGGTTTGCAACCGATACTGAAGAAGGCTGCGCCAAAGCATGTGGGCTATTTTTACAAGTGCTACCTGTAGATAAACAAAAATCGATTGAAGATTTTGCTCACTTAGAAGCACTCAGCAATACTATTAAAGATGAGGAGCTACTAGAGCTTGATGCCAACACTATTCTAACGCGCCTTTATCATGAAGATAACCCACGCGTATTTGACCCTCAACCAATTCAATTTAAATGTGGCTGTAATCGCGAAAAAACGATGACAGCTTTAGTTAATGTTGGTCAACAAACGCTTTTGGATGATGTCGAAAAAAATGGTGAGATTAAAATTAGCTGTCATTACTGTTTAAAAGATTATGTATTTAACGAACAAGATATAAAAAGTATATTTAATTAATCTAGCTTTTTAAAACACACTATAAAATAGCCATAATTATTTATGGCTTTTTTGTGCCCAAAAAATGACACCGGTATCACAAGCTGAGCATTTTTCATGACACCGGTATCATTGAAATTATTCATGTTTTTTCCTTAATTTATATGTTTTTACGGCGTTTATAAGCTCGAATATCCTTAATCCATCTGTTACTATATTTGCAGCTTAAAGGTTACTAAGACCCAGAGCTATCCCGTTCAATCTCACACAATTTAGGTATAAACATGACTTCAAGCGCTACCCGTTTTGTCGATCTAACTGCAGCTGAACTTGTCGAACACGCTATCAGCCGTGGCGAAGGGACTTTAGCCGCCAATGGTGCTTTTGTAGCTAACACTGGTCGTCGTACCGGTCGTTCTCCAAAAGATCGTTTTATTGTTCAAGAATCAAGTACTGAAAATGAAATCCAATGGGGTAATGTAAATCGCCCATTCGATGCAGATAAGTTTGACGCCTTATGGGCACGTGTAGAAGCACATGTGCAAAGCAACGACCACTTTATCTCTCACCTTGAAGTAGGCGCTGATCCAGAGCACTACCTTCCAGTGGTTGTAACAACAGAAACTGCTTGGCACCATATCTTCGCTAAAAATATGTTCATCCAACCACAATCATACAACAAAGCCGACTTTCCTCAGTGGCAAGTAATGAACGTACCTTCGTTTGTATGTGATCCAGAGCGCGATGGTACCAATAGCGATGGCACAGTTATTATTAACTTTGCACAACGTAAAGTGTTACTTGCTGGCATGCGCTACGCGGGTGAAATGAAAAAATCGATGTTCTCTGTGCAAAACTTCCTACTACCAGCGAAAGGTGTATTACCAATGCACTGTTCTGCTAACGTAGGTGAAGCAGGAGATACCGCATTATTCTTTGGTTTATCTGGTACAGGTAAAACAACATTATCAGCAGATCCAACTCGCTTCTTAATCGGTGATGACGAGCACGGCTGGGCACCAGGTAGTGTATTTAATATCGAAGGTGGTTGTTACGCTAAATGTATCGACCTTTCTCAAAAGAACGAACCTGTTATCTGGGATGCTATTCGATTCGGTACAATTTTAGAGAATGTGGTACTTGATGAAAACCGTGTGCCTGATTTCAACGATACCAGCCTAACTCAAAATAGCCGTGCAGCTTACCCACTAGAGCACGTTGAAAAACGTAAAGTTGAAAACCGCGCAGGTGAGCCTAAGGCTGTTGTTTTCCTAACATGTGATGTGAGTGGTGTACTACCGCCGGTATCTGTACTAACCGAAGAAGCTGCAGCATTTCACTTCCTAAGTGGCTACACAGCAAAAGTAGGCTCTACAGAAATTGGTTCTACTAGCGATATTGAATCAACATTCTCAACCTGTTTTGGTGCTCCTTTCTTCCCACGTCCTGCAGGTGTATACGCAGAGCTTCTAATGAAGCGTGTACGTGAATTCGGCGCTAAAGTTTACCTAGTTAACACTGGATGGACAGGTGGCCCTTACGGTATTGGTAAGCGTTTTGATATTCCAACAACACGAGCTGTTGTGGATGCAATCGTATCTGGAAAATTAGCCGGTGTAGAAACCCAACACATTGACGTGCTAAACCTAGACGTACCAGTTGCAGTACCGGGCGTAGATAGCAAGCTTCTTAACCCAATCAATACCTGGGAAGACAAAGCTAAATACGCAGAGTATGCGGCTAAGCTAGCATCTGATTTCACAGAAAATTTTGCTAAATACGACGTATCTGACGAAATTAAAAACGCAGGCCCTAAAGTTTAAAAATCACCTTTAGCCTGATAATTAAAACGCCAACCTTGAGTTGGCGTTTTTGATCCTATCTATTTTACTTCAGCAACGTAGTTACTTTAATAATTGCTGATAAGCCACCTATTAGCTAAAACGTTTCCCTATGTTTTGTGCATTTCTTAATAAAGGCTCACCGAGTGCCTATTAAGCTTTAAAGTAGCAGTTACTAGTTTGTATATCTCAAATTAAACGCTATTAAACTATGTCACATTAGTACAGTTACGGGTTGTCATCAGCAATGAAACAATACTGTAGGGTATATCTGTCCAATACCTCACTCTTTACCCTGTTAGAGCACATCAAACAACACTAGCTATTACTGGTAAACTCCTACGATCACAAGAAGGCTCAAGTCATTCGAGTCTTGCTTGCTTTTGGAGTAAGTGTGCTACTTCGTAGTGACCGCGCAGTAAAATATCGTAGTGCCTACAGCGCTAGAGAGCCACATAGCAAGGTACATTTAATTTTTTTAATGGGTTTCATTGGCTCTGAGGTTAACGTTACGCTATTTTGCCCATGGGCTTCGTGATACTCAACCCACGCTACGATGGTCAGGTTAACGCTGTGCAGCTGACGGCTGACGGCTAATACTTTCACTTTCCTGCAGACGTAAAAAAGCCCGACTCTTTCGAATCGGGCTTTCTCTTATTTGGAGCCTGGTAATGTCCTACTTTCACATAACAAATGCTACACTATCATCGGCGCTGTTTCGTTTCACTACTGAGTTCGGCATGGGGTCAGGTGGGTCCAAAACGCTATTGTCACCAAGCAAATTTGGTGTCAGTCCGTATCGCTACGTACTAACTAAAATTTGGAATTTCTGATAATAAAGTCTTCAAGTATCTACTTTAGTCTATTAACTTCTTCGCTTGTTTCACTATCACATAAAACGCGTTTGGCGTTGTATGGTTAAGCCTCACGGGTAATTAGTACAAGTTAGCTTAATGGCTCACACCACTTCCACATCTTGCCTATCAACGTTGTAGTCTTCAACGGCCCTTCAGAGACTTTAAAAGTCTAGTGAGAACTCATCTCGAGGCCTGCTTCGCGCTTAGATGCTTTCAGCGCTTATCAGTTCCGAACGTAGCTACCGGGCAATGCCATTGGCATGACAACCCGAACACCAGCGGTTCGTTCACTCCGGTCCTCTCGTACTAGGAGCAACCCCTCTCAATTCTCAAACGCCCACGGCAGATAGGGACCGAACTGTCTCACGACGTTCTAAACCCAGCTCGCGTACCACTTTAAATGGCGAACAGCCATACCCTTGGGACCGACTTCAGCCCCAGGATGTGATGAGCCGACATCGAGGTGCCAAACACCGCCGTCGATATGAACTCTTGGGCGGTATCAGCCTGTTATCCCCGGAGTACCTTTTATCCGTTGAGCGATGGCCCTTCCATTCAGAACCACCGGATCACTATGACCTACTTTCGTACCTGCTCGACGTGTCTGTCTCGCAGTTAAGCTGGCTTCTACCATTACACTAACCGTACGATGTCCGACCGTACTTAGCCAACCTTCGTGCTCCTCCGTTACTCTTTGGGAGGAGACCGCCCCAGTCAAACTACCCACCAGGCACTGTCCGTAACCCCGATTCAGGGGCCAACGTTAGAACATCAAAACTACAAGGGTGGTATTTCAAGGACGACTCCACCAAAACTAGCGTCTCTGCTTCAAGTCTCCCACCTATCCTACACATGTAGGTTCAATGTTCAGTGCCAAGCTGTAGTAAAGGTTCACGGGGTCTTTCCGTCTAGCCGCGGGTACACAGCATCTTCACTGCGATTTCAATTTCACTGAGTCTCGGGTGGAGACAGCGTGGCCATGGTTACACCATTCGTGCAGGTCGGAACTTACCCGACAAGGAATTTCGCTACCTTAGGACCGTTATAGTTACGGCCGCCGTTTACCGGGGCTTCGATCAAGAGCTTCTCCGAAGATAACCCCATCAATTAACCTTCCGGCACCGGGCAGGTGTCACACCGTATACGTCATCTTGCGATTTTGCACAGTGCTGTGTTTTTAATAAACAGTCCCAGCCACCTGGTCACTGCGGCTCCAATCAGCTTAGAGAGCAAGTCTCATCACCAATCGGAGCGTACCTTCTCCCGAAGTTACGGTACGATTTTGCCTAGTTCCTTCACCCGAGTTCTCTCAAGCGCCTTAGTATTCTCTACCTGACCACCTGTGTCGGTTTGGGGTACGATTCGGTATAATCTGAAGCTTAGAGGCTTTTCCTGGAAGTATGGCATCAGCAACTTCATCACCGTAGTGACTCGTCTCGTGTCTCAGCCTAACAGCAACCCGGATTTACCTAAGTCGCTAGCCTACACACTTTCACATGGACTACCATCGCCATGCTTGCTTAGCCTGCTCCGTCCCCCCATCGCAATTATACCAAGTACGGAAATATTAATCCGTTTCCCATCGACTACGCCTTTCGGCCTCGCCTTAGGGGTCGACTTACCCTACCCTGATTAACATGGGATAGGAACCCTTGGTCTTCCGGCGTGCGGGTTTTTCACCCGCATTATCGTTACTCATGTCAGCATTCGCACTTCTGATACGTCCAGCATACCTCCCGGTACACCTTCAACCGCTTACAGAACGCTCCCCTACCACTCAGAATAAATTCTGAATCCGCAGCTTCGGTGCATAGTTTAGCCCCGTTACATCTTCCGCGCAGACCGACTCGACCAGTGAGCTATTACGCTTTCTTTAAAGGATGGCTGCTTCTAAGCCAACCTCCTGGCTGTCTGGGCCTTTCCACATCGTTTCCCACTTAACTATGACTTTGGGACCTTAGCTGGCGGTCTGGGTTGTTTCCCTCTTCACGACGGACGTTAGCACCCGCCGTGTGTCTCCCGGATATTACTTTACGGTATTCGGAGTTTGCAAAGGGTTGGTAAGTCGGGATGACCCCCTAGCCTTAACAGTGCTCTACCCCCGTAAGTATTCGTCCGAGGCTCTACCTAAATAGATTTCGGGGAGAACCAGCTATCTCCCGGTTTGATTAGCCTTTCACTCCTAACCACAGGTCATCCCCTAACTTTTCAACGTTAGTGGGTTCGGTCCTCCAGTTGATGTTACTCAACCTTCAACCTGCCCATGGCTAGATCACCGGGTTTCGGGTCTATACCTTGCAACTATTCGCCCAGTTAAGACTCGGTTTCCCTACGGCTACCCTAATCGGTTAACCTCGCTACAAAATATAAGTCGCTGACCCATTATACAAAAGGTACGCAGTCACCCTCGAAGGGCTCCTACTGCTTGTACGTACACGGTTTCAGGTTCTATTTCACTCCCCTCACAGGGGTTCTTTTCGCCTTTCCCTCACGGTACTGGTTCACTATCGGTCAGTTGGGAGTATTTAGCCTTAGATGATGGTCCACCTATATTCAGTCAAAGTTTCACGTGCTCCGACCTACTCGATTTCACTTAAAATGCGTTTTCATGTACGGGACTATCACCCTGTATCGTGGCACTTTCCAGAGCCTTCCATTAACACATAATAAGCTTAAGGGCTGTTCCGATTTCGCTCGCCGCTACTATCGGAATCTCGGTTGATTTCTTTTCCTACGGGTACTTAGATGTTTCAGTTCTCCGCGTTCGCCTCGTTAACCTATGTATTCAGTTAACGATACCTGCAAGCAGGTGGGTTTCCCCATTCGGAAATCCTAGTCTCAAGTGCTTTTTACTAGCTTGACTAGGCTTATCGCAAGTTAATACGTCCTTCATCGCCTCCAACTGCCAAGGCATCCACCGTGTACGCTTAGTCACTTAACCATACAACCCAAACGGGTCTTTGTTTTGTGACAGTTTAACTTCGCCAGAAGTTAATATTGAATACTAAAGTAGATACCAATTAATCCGAGGATTAAATTGGCACTGAATGATACTGCTATCATTCTTTTTTACTTTTGAAAACTCTGTACAAATAACAATGTTATTCATACGAATTTTATTATCAGCTTTTCCAAATTTTTAAAGAGCAGAGAATCAAAAACTTCTCAAAATTAAACACACTCTATTCTCAGGTGATTGTGCTACCCGATAAAAGAATATTTATTTTTAAGAAGTAAAGTGGTGGAGCTAAGCAGGATCGAACTGCTGACCTCCTGCGTGCAAGGCAGGCGCTCTCCCAGCTGAGCTATAGCCCCACATATGCTGGTCTTACTGTTTGTATACCGACTTCTTTTTAAGACAAAGCGTAAGTTGAGGCCGTTTAGTTTACTAAACAACGAAGCTTACAACGAAGTATTAAGAAGAAGTGGTGGGTCTGAGTAGATTTGAACTACCGACCTCACCCTTATCAGGGGTGCGCTCTAACCAGCTGAGCTACAGACCCAAACAATAAGTGTTGTTCTCTTTACAATTAACAATCATCTGTGTGGACACTACGAACAAATAAGTTCTAAATCGTATAAGGAGGTGATCCAGCCCCAGGTTCCCCTAGGGCTACCTTGTTACGACTTCACCCCAGTCATGAATCACTCCGTGGTAAACGTCCTCCCGAGGGTTAGACTATCTACTTCTGGAGCAACCCACTCCCATGGTGTGACGGGCGGTGTGTACAAGGCCCGGGAACGTATTCACCGCGTCATTCTGATACGCGATTACTAGCGATTCCGACTTCATGGAGTCGAGTTGCAGACTCCAATCCGGACTACGACGCACTTTAAGTGATTCGCTTACTCTCGCGAGTTCGCAGCACTCTGTATGCGCCATTGTAGCACGTGTGTAGCCCTACACGTAAGGGCCATGATGACTTGACGTCGTCCCCACCTTCCTCCGGTTTATCACCGGCAGTCTCCTTAGAGTTCTCAGCATTACCTGCTAGCAACTAAGGATAGGGGTTGCGCTCGTTGCGGGACTTAACCCAACATCTCACAACACGAGCTGACGACAGCCATGCAGCACCTGTATCAGAGTTCCCGAAGGCACCAAACCATCTCTGGTAAGTTCTCTGTATGTCAAGTGTAGGTAAGGTTCTTCGCGTTGCATCGAATTAAACCACATGCTCCACCGCTTGTGCGGGCCCCCGTCAATTCATTTGAGTTTTAACCTTGCGGCCGTACTCCCCAGGCGGTCTACTTAATGCGTTAGCTTTGAAAAACAGAACCGAGGTTCCGAGCTTCTAGTAGACATCGTTTACGGCGTGGACTACCAGGGTATCTAATCCTGTTTGCTCCCCACGCTTTCGTACATGAGCGTCAGTGTTGACCCAGGTGGCTGCCTTCGCCATCGGTATTCCTTCAGATCTCTACGCATTTCACCGCTACACCTGAAATTCTACCACCCTCTATCACACTCTAGTTTGCCAGTTCGAAATGCAGTTCCCAGGTTGAGCCCGGGGCTTTCACATCTCGCTTAACAAACCGCCTGCGTACGCTTTACGCCCAGTAATTCCGATTAACGCTCGCACCCTCCGTATTACCGCGGCTGCTGGCACGGAGTTAGCCGGTGCTTCTTCTGTCAGTAACGTCACAGCTAGCAGGTATTAACTACTAACCTTTCCTCCTGACTGAAAGTGCTTTACAACCCGAAGGCCTTCTTCACACACGCGGCATGGCTGCATCAGGCTTGCGCCCATTGTGCAATATTCCCCACTGCTGCCTCCCGTAGGAGTCTGGGCCGTGTCTCAGTCCCAGTGTGGCTGATCATCCTCTCAAACCAGCTAGGGATCGTCGCCTTGGTGAGCCATTACCTCACCAACTAGCTAATCCCACTTGGGCCAATCTAAAGGCGAGAGCCGAAGCCCCCTTTGGTCCGTAGACATTATGCGGTATTAGCAGTCGTTTCCAACTGTTGTCCCCCACCTCAAGGCATGTTCCCAAGCATTACTCACCCGTCCGCCGCTCGTCAGCAAAGTAGCAAGCTACTCTCTGTTACCGCTCGACTTGCATGTGTTAGGCCTGCCGCCAGCGTTCAATCTGAGCCATGATCAAACTCTTCAATTAAAAAGTTTTATGTCTTTCGACAGCTCAATGAATTCTGAATTTATTTAATATCTTTCGATATTGAATTGACTGTGCTGCAATTCCTACCTAAGTAGTTATTGCTGTTGGTCACTCAGTTTCAATTGAGACTCTAAATTTGTTTGCCTCACTTAGTAAACTAAGCTTGGCTGTTAGAACTCAATCTGTACGAGTGCCCACACAGATGATTGCTTTATATTGTTAAAGAACGTTGCGATTAAAGCGTTAAACTTTATCTCGCTAGGGCTGCGCATATTACGCTTTCCTATTTTTTTGTCAACACTTAATTTTGTTAAACTCGAAAGTTTTCAGAACTAAGTTTTACTCGACTCACTGAGTAGCTCGTGCCTCGCTATGCGTTGGCGTTCCCTGTCTCAGTGGGGTCGCATTATAGGGCTAATCGATTTTAACGCAAGCGTTTTTAAACGCTTTTTTGCATTTAATTTTTACCCCAAAGATACCCCACCTAGGCACACAAGATACTCACAAAACCCTGTGGATAACCTTGCTTTTACCCTACTATCCTAACGCAGAAACAAAAAAGCACCTTAACATAGGTGCTTTTTATAGAGAGTTTATCTTAATCGTTAATACAAAATGCTATAAAGCTTGCGACGATATTTAGCAGCTAGCGCATCGCCATCTGGTAAAGACGCAATAACAGCCAAGAAGTTTGGCTTAGCCTCATCAAAATTCAGATCTTTCTTAAGAATAGTAAAGAGTGCTTCTAATGCTTCTTCTTTCCTTCCTGCTTCATTGAGTAGGTTACTTAGCTCCATTTGTAATTCAAGCTCATTAGGATGCTTGGCTACCCTTTCTTGCAATGCTTTTATTTCAGGTGAATCAGTTGCCTCTAGTGCAGCCTCACATTTAGCTTTAATGTTATTAAAGTATGCATCTTGATCTTGTGCGTCTATTGTTTCTATTAATGCTGCGGCTTCATCGAGTTTGTGAATCTGTATACATATATCTGCAAGCACTAATTTAATTCTCGCATTACTACTATCTAATTCATACGCTTGCTTAGCATAATTAAACGCGGCATTTAAATCACTATTAACCAGTGCTTGCTTGGCTTGCTCTAATAAAAGGTCTTGTTGTGCAGGTAAGTGTTTAGATAGGGCATCACGTACTTGGCTTTCTGTTTGTGCACCCGCTAATACATCAACTGGAGCTGAGTCTTTTAATAACACTAAGGTAGGCAAAGTTTGTAAACCGACTTGCTGGGCAAGTTGCGAGGCCAAAGCTTGCTCTGCATCACAATCTAAGTTTGCAACAACTATATAGTTATTATATTCGGCGGCTAGCTTATCTAAAATAGCTGCTTGGCTAATACATTCTGGGCTTTGTGGCGAAAAAAAGTTCAGTAGTACTAACTTTTGTTGTGATGTTTCACCTAATACTTGCTGAAGGTTTTGTGCGTTAAGATTAACTTTATTGCTCATTGAGTTATTGCCATGTTCATCTATTTAGGTTTTTATATGGTGATGAAGATAATAATTACAAGCCATATATTTAAATCATTTAAATACATTATAAGGTAGCGAGGGAAATATGAAATTAGTATATGCGAGTGCACTGTGTTTATTAGTTAGCCCATTATTAAGTGCGCAAACACTCAAGTTGGATCTTAATAAAAGTATGCCAGCAATAGAAAAGCTTTATCTAGATTTACACCAGTCACCTGAACTGTCTTATCATGAGCAACAAACAGGTAAAAAAATAGCTTCGCAGCTTCAAAAGCTTGGGTTTGATGTAACCAATAGCGTTGGCGGTTATGGCGTTGTAGGTATATATAGAAATGGCCAAGGCCCCACCGTTATGATTCGAACTGATACTGATGGCTTACCAATCACAGAACAAACAGGAAAAGCATACGCATCAACTGTTACCACAGTAAATGAACAAGGTAGCAAAGTCGGTGTTATGCATGGTTGTGGTCATGATATTCATATGAGTTCATTTATAGGCACCGCGCAACAACTAATTAAAAATAAACAGTCGTGGCAAGGTACTTTAATGATGGTTGCGCAACCAGCTGAAGAAGTTGGGGGTGGTGCAAAAGCAATGCTAAGTGAAGGGTTATTTAGTAAATACGCAAAACCTGATCATATTATTGCTTTACATGTTAGTGCCAGCGTACCGGCAGGAAAAGTTGCTCTGAAAAATGAGTACACTATGGCAAGCGTCGACTCAGTTGATATTTCCATAAAAGGTAAAGGAGGCCATGGAGCCTATCCACATACGACTGTTGACCCTGTTATTATTGCTGCTCGCACCATTTTAGCATTACAAACAATTACGAGTCGGGAGTTATCTCCTCTTGAACCATCAGTGATCACTGTTGGATCTATCCATGGCGGCTCAAAACACAATGTAATTTCTGATGAAGTAAAGCTACAACTTACTCTGCGTAGCTATAACCCGGAAGTTAGAAACGCGCAAATTGCTGCGATTAAACGTATTACTGCAGGTATTGCACAAAGTGCAGGTCTAGAAAAAGCGCTCTACCCAGAAGTGTATGTTCATGAAAGTGAATCGATTCCATCTACTTACAATAATCCGGAGCAAACAAATATAGTTAGGAGTGCCATTGCTGATGCAATTGGTGTAAAAAATGTACTTGAAACTAAAGCTGTTATGGCTGGTGAAGACTTTGGACTATATGGTAGAACAGATGAAAACATCCCCATTACTTTATTTTGGTTAGGCGGAGTTAACCAACAGCAATATACAAATGCGATGAAAAATAACGAAACACTCCCTTCATTACATTCAAGTAAATTTGCTCCCGATTATAAAGTAGCGCTTCAAACAGGAATAACTGCAATGAGCAATGCCGCTGCGGCATTATTCAATCAATAATCTTCAAGGTTATTTTCAAGCCCTGAGTTTAATTTACCGCAGGGCTTTTTTTGTAACTCGACTTTTTATACGGCGCTTTCTTTGTACGTTTAGCAAAACGCTTCTTAGGCGATGTTTTTGGCAAATGTGCAAATACATTACTATCGCAGTTAGTTGCTTGGCTTACAAAATTAGTTAAATCAGCTAGCAAAGGCTGTATAAATTGCTGATAACTCATTGCTTGCTGAGCGATATCTCCTAAACTCGACTCCCATTTTGCAGTTAAATCGGGGCTTGATAACCCCTCAGGTAATACACTAATTAGTGCCAGACCTGTTTCAGTTGCTTTAATTGCTTTTCCTTCACGTTTTAAAAAGCGACGTTTAAATAATAGTTCAATGATACCTGCGCGAGTGGCTTCAGTACCAAGGCCATCTGTCTCTTTTAATATTTTTTTGATTTGCGAGTCTTTTACATAACGGCTAATTCCCGTCATAGCAGCAAGTAAGGTTGCATCGGTAAAATGAGCAGGAGGAGTTGTATGCTTCTGCACCACCTCACCTTTAGTACAGGTAAGTACCATGCCTTTTTCCAAATAAGGCAACGTTGCTTCTTCTTTAAGTTCTGACTTACCCATAAGCAATTTAAAACCCAAGTCTACATCTTGTTTTGCATTAGCTTTGAATAAACCACCCGCTATAGTTACCTCTACCTTGGTTTCGTTATAAATGTAATCGGGATAAAACTGAATTAAATAGTGTCGACTTATTAACTGATAAATTTTTTCTTCATCACTTGCTAAACTCACAGTTTTTAACTGTTTAGCTGTTGGTACAATCGCGTGATGAGCTGCTACTTTTGTATCGTTAAAACATTTACTTCGTTTTTTTGCATCTGCTCCATTAACAAATTCTGCTTTTTGGCCTCCATTTACTGCAATCGCTTTTAGTATCGCAGCTGCATCTTGGTGATGATCTTTTGGTAAATAACGATTATCTGAGCGTGGGTAAGTAATTAACTTATGACGTTCATATAAAACCTGGCAAGTATCGAGCACTTTTTGCGCTGGCATTCCGAACGCTTTAGCGGCATCTATTTGTAAAGCAGACAAATTATAGGGAAGCGGCGCTGTTTGTTTTTTTTGCTTTTGCTCAAGAGCGGTTACGCTTGCTGGTTGATTAGCGATACGTGAAGTTACATTTTCAGCTAAAGCTTTGTTAAGCACTCTGCCCTCTTCATCTTGATAAGGTTCACACGCTTTACTTGGTATCCACTTAGCAGTAAATGATTGCTCCTTAGGTGTATCAAGGTGAGTAAGTACTTCATAAAATGGTTTTGATACAAAATTTGCTATCTCGTTATCGCGATTAACTACTAGGCCCAAAATGGGTGTTTGCACTCGCCCAACCGACAATACATTACCAAATCCCGCTTTTTGCCCCGCTAATGTGTATGCACGCGTCAAGTTCATGCCAAACAACCAATCAGCACGAGACCGCGCCAGAGCAGAAACGCTCAAAGGAATAAAGTCACGGTTAGCACGCATACTATTTAGTGACTTTTTAACTGCCGTTAAGTTTAAGTCACTGATCAATAAACGCTGAATATTTTGTTTTTTTGCTTGGTTGATTTTTGCTTGTTCTATAACTTCATCAACTAATAACTGGCCTTCACGGTCAGGATCGCCAGCATGTACAAGTATTGTTGCTTGTTTGATTAGCTTTTTTAAAATAGTGAGTTGTTTACGAGTTTTAGGCTTTGCTTTAAGTTGCCAATGCTCAGGCACAATAGGTAAATGTTCAAACTGCCACTTTTTAAAACGCTCATCATAGTCATCGGGTTCTGCTTGCTCGAGCAAATGACCTATGCACCAAGATACGCAATCACCATTTGCCACTTCAATATAACCATCATGCTTTTTATGCGGTTTAGGAAGTGCGTCTGCAATAGCGCGACCCAAAGAGGGTTTTTCAGCAATATAAAGTTTCATAATCTAGCTCTAACACTGTTTATATAAACAGTAGTCTAGCATATCATTTTAAACGAGGGGTATTTTTGTCGTTATAAGCTTAAAGCTTTATTTCGCTTATTAACAAAAATATATAAAAGCGGTAGATAACATATAACAACAGTAGCGATATTTATTAAGGGCATAAACGTTTGATACATAACAGTACTATACGACAAATCCCAAAGGTGGCGATCTACTAAACGAAATAATTGCAGAATAGGGGCAGCAATAACCACAAGTTGGCCAAGTACACATTGCCACAAATGCACTTTATCTTTCAAACCCAAATAAGCAATCAGTGCCATCCAAGTAATATCTGTTAATGCCCATACAAGATAACGGTATACATAAATACCATCATCAAACGCCATTAAACTTGAGTAAGTTATAGTACCAAATAAGAAAAAAGCAGCGGTAATAGCAGCAAACCTTAAGGCTAAATAATCCTTAAGGATAAAAAACAACAAAATAGCTGGGGTCAGAATAAGAACCCAGCTTTTACTTAATATACTGACGAAGTACAAAAACCATTCAGGCAAACTAAAAAACCTTACTTAACTTTTTTATCTTCGTCTGTACCATCGCCATTACCAGGCATACTACAAAATTTATTTAACATGCTCACTCCACTTTTAATTACATCTGTTAAGAGAAATGCATTCTATGCTAAAAAAGGGGACAAAACCAATAAATTCTATCTAATATCAATAGGATCTGATTCTTTCGCCTTGCCTTGTAAAATTGATATTTCTACCCGGCGGTTACGTCTTCGATCTTCTCGGGAATCATTCGGCACTAAAGGTCTGGTTTCTGCACGCCCAACGACCATCATTCGGGTCTTATCAAAACCAGCAACTTTTTGCAGTTCACTTGCTACCGCAACAGCTCGTTTAGAGGATAAATCCCAGTTATTAATATAAAGTTCATTAGAAACTTGAAAGTCATCAGTGTGACCGGAGACGGTGATTTCACCTGGCACATCTTTTAATAACCGGCCAATATCCTGAATGATAGGTTTAAACTGGGGTTGTAAAAACGCACTGCCCGATGGAAACGAACCATTTTCTCTAATACGAATAATGATTTGCTGACCTAATGACTCAAGCTCAATAGCTCCATCAATAATTTGCTTTTCAAGCTGTTGTGCAATTTTTTTAACTAAGTCATTTATTTGCTCTTGATCGGCAGCAGAAACTGAAGGCGCTGAAGCAACTTCCTCAGAGGTGCTGCTAGACTCACCACCTCGTTTTTCGCCGCGTTGTTCTTGCCGTCCGCCAGCTGAGCTTTCATCGCCCGCCTGAAACTCTAGCATTTGCTGAGTCATTTCAACTGTTTGTTGCTGAATAGTTTCAATGGGGGTTGGCTCAGGTTTACCTGGAGTAAACTCCATCGCAATAACTGAGGTGCCTTTTGGAATATCTTTAACTTCAATTTTATTTTGTACACCAAAAGCAAACTTCATAGAACCTGCAATTTGCTTAAATTTAAGCACATCCATTTCAGAAAACGCGAGTAAGAGTACAAAAAAGCACATTAATAGCGACATTAAATCGGCAAATGTCCCCATCCATGCAGGTAACCCTGGGGGTGGGCATTTACACTCTTCATCAGACATAACTATTCCTCAGTGTTTACCGCGCGTTTAGACTCAGCCAAATAATTTTTCAAGATCCCTTCAATTACTTTAGGATTTTGGCCATCTTGGATGCCTAATACCGCATCCAAAATAAGTCGCTGGTTCATTGCTTCTTCATCTTTACGCAATTCAAGTTTGACCTGAATAGGAATGGCGACAACATTCGCCAAAAATGCCCCATACAACGTTGTTAACAAGGCTACCGCCATGGCTGGGCCGATTGCTTTTGGATCATCCATATTTGATAACATAGCCACCAAGCCGATTAATGTACCAATCATCCCCATTGCGGGAGCAATATCACCTAGCGACTTAAATAAGCTTGCGCCCATTTCATGACGAGTCGTCGTCAGGGAAATATCTTTTTGTAATGTTGCACGCACTACATCCGCATCATGTCCATCCACGAGCATATCAACGCCTTTGCGCATAAATGGATTTGGAATTTCAGCCTCTTCCAATGCTAGAAACCCGCCTTTTCGGGCAGAATCTGCTAGCTCAACCGCCTTTTCAATTAACGCTTCAGGGGGTTCAATTTTAAACATAAACGCTTTAGCACAAACCTTACCAATGCCTAAAAATTGCGACATAGTAAAATTGGATAAAACGATAAAAAGGGAGCCACCAAATACAATAACCACTGAAGGGGTATTGTAAAACATACCGACTTCACCGCTACTACTCATAAACATGGACATGACAATTAAGCCAATTGCGCCAAGGATCCCAATAATGGTTGCTAAATCCACATTCCCTCCAAAGGTTTTATATTTTTTCTTCGCAAGCGTTGTTATTAAATGTATATCGGCAAGATACTGAAATACTTAAGTGATTTTTATGATAAACGATAAAATTACGATTAGTCCTATTTTAGATCAACATAGGGAATCAATCTAACTAATCAGAATTTATAATTTAAAAAATAACGCTGAAGCGCAGTAAAACCCAATTAACAGCATTTATCTATCAAAAAAACATAACATTCTTTGACCTAGTTTAGCATTCCCCCTAAAATTGGCGTCTAAATTTATTATGTAAGTTGAAAATAAAGATGGCGACTAAAAAACCTGAAAATTTAAGTTTCGAACAAGCACTAGAAGAATTAACAACAATTGTCAGTGAAATGGAACAAGGTGATTTATCGCTTGAACAGTCTTTAAAGCAATTTGAGCGCGGCATTGCATTAGCCAGTGCGTCTTCCGGTAAACTTCAACAAGCCGAGCAAAAGGTGTCGATATTAATGGGTAATGACGAAAAAGCACCGCTTACTCAATTTGATAACGATTTGGAATAATTGTGAGCATAAAAGAACAAATAAAGCTCGCTCAAGATGATGTAGCCAATACACTCAACCTTTATTTCGAACAACCTCTTGAAAGCGACAACACTATAAAAGAAGCCACACATTATAGTCTAATGAATGGCGGGAAGAGATTACGCCCTTTTTTGGTTTATACCACAGGCAAAATGCTCGGTGCTGAAAAACGTGATTTAGATGTGCTGGCAGCAGCGATAGAATGCATTCATAGTTATTCATTAGTGCATGACGATTTACCCGCTATGGATGACGATGATTTACGTCGTGGCCGTCCTACATGTCATATTGTCTATGGTGAAGCACAAGCTATTTTAGCAGGTGACGCACTGCAAACCTTAGCGTTTGAGCTTATTGCTAAGCACACATTTAAATGCTCAACAGAAGCTCAGTTAAAAATGATTGCAGAATTAGCACATGCTTCAGGCTTGCAAGGAATGGTTGCCGGACAAGGCCGCGATATTGCAGCAACAGATAAAGTTATTACGGTTGATGAATTAGAACGTATTCATAAACTTAAAACAGGCGCATTAATAAATTGTGCGATTACTTTGGGCGCACTTTGTGCCCCTAATATTAGCCAACACACTTTAGATAACTTATCTACTTTTGGGTATGCTATCGGACTGGCCTTTCAGGTTCATGACGATATTTTAGATGTTGAGGGCGACACACTGACTTTAGGTAAGCCTCAAGGGTCAGATATTGCTGCGAATAAAGCGACATATCCCGCTTTATTAGGTATGCTAGGTGCTAAGCAAAAAGCACTAAATTTGATACAGCAAGCCCATGAGGCGTTAGCCAATATTGACGCAGACACAAGCGACTTAGCGGCACTGGCAAACTATTTAATTGAACGTGACCATTAAACATGGCTAAAACGTATTAACTCTTAGAACAAAATTATTACTAAATATTAAGTCGCCTCTTAAACTTAGCTTTTTTGAGGGAAGTTAATATTAGCGAAGGATATATAAAAAACCATGACACTTGATAGCAGCAAGTATCCATTACTTAATTTGGTGAACGAACCAGCCCACTTGCGAGACTTAGCACAAGATAAGCTTCCTGCATTTAGCCATGAATTGCGTGATTACTTACTCAATTCAGTATCGCAAAGTAGCGGCCATTTAGCGTCTGGTTTAGGAACCGTAGAACTTACCGTTGCATTACATTATGTGTACAACACTCCCGACGACCGTTTAGTTTGGGATGTAGGTCATCAAGCCTACCCACATAAAATACTGACGGGACGTCGTGACCAAATGCACACCATTCGTCAAAAAGATGGATTGCACCCATTTCCATTTAGAGACGAAAGTGAATACGATACGTTTAGTGTTGGCCATTCAAGTACCTCTATTTCAGCGGCGCTGGGTATGTCTATTGCTGCGCAAAAAGAAGGCAAAGGTCGTAAAACCGTGGCGGTGATAGGCGATGGCGCAATTACCGCAGGTATGGCCTTTGAGGCGATGAACCACTTAGGTGATGTTAAATCAGATATGTTGATTATTTTGAACGATAACGAAATGTCGATTTCTGAAAACGTCGGCGCGTTAACCAATCATTTTGCGCGTATTTTATCAGGTAGCTTTTATACCAACATCCGCGAAGGCAGTAAAAAGCTTCTTTCTGGTGTACCGCCGGTAAAAGAACTTGCCAGCCGTATGGAAGAACACATTAAAGGGATGATGATCCCGGGTACTTTTTTTGAAGAATTAGGCCTAAATTACATTGGTCCAATTGATGGCCATGATGTGAACATGCTGGTTGATACGCTGCGTAACATGCGTAACTTAAAAGGCCCACAACTTTTACATATAAAAACCCAAAAAGGCAAAGGTTACAAGCCCGCAGAAGCCGATCCGATTGGTTATCATGGTGTACCAAAATTTGATCCTGCAACTTCAAGTTTACCAAAATCTAAGCCAAGTGCGGCCACTTTCTCAAATGTATTTGGTGATTGGCTTTGCGATATGGCAGAGCAAGACAGCAAATTGATGGCAATTACCCCTGCGATGCGTGAAGGTTCGGGGATGGTGCGTTTTTCTAAAGAACACCCTGAACAATATTTTGATGTGGCAATTGCTGAGCAACACGCTGTAACCCTTGCTGCAGGTTTTGCTTGTGAAGGGTTAAAACCCGTTGTGGCTATCTACTCTAGCTTTTTACAACGTGCGTATGACCAATTAATTCACGACGTTGCATTGCAAAACCTACCGGTATTATTTGCTATTGACCGCGCAGGTATTGTCGGAGCCGATGGTGAAACTCACCAAGGCGCCTATGACCTAAGCTTTATGCGCTGTATTCCTAACATGGTTATTATGGCACCTAGCGATACTAACGAATGCCGTCAAATGCTATACACTGGCTATCAAGCCAATTGCCCAGTCGCTGTGCGCTACCCGCGTGGCAGTGCGGGCACAGCAGAAATTCAAAGCGCTATGCAACAGCTCGAAATTGGTAAAGCTAACGTAATTAAACAAGGTGCTAAAGTAGCTATATTGTCATTTGGTACCTTGCTTGAAAACGCCCAATTAGCCACTGATGAGCTCAATGCCACTTTAGTTAATATGCGATTTATCAAACCACTTGATACCGGGTTAATTGATGAACTTGTCGCTAACCACGATATCATTGTAACACTTGAAGATAATGCAATTTCTGGTGGTGCAGGTTCGGCGGTTAATGAGTATTTAGCTACCCAAAAAGCGGCTGTAAAAATACTTAACTTAGGTATACCGGATGAATTTATTAAACACGGTACACAACAGCAAATGCATGATGAAATGGGGTTAGGTGGACAAGGTATATTAACTTCAATTAAAGCATTTATGAGCTAATACTTATAGTGTTTAATAAAAAAGGAGCCTTTGGCTCCTTTTTTATTGCTCACTTATAATCTCTAGCGCATCCATACCTTAATATCGGCTAAGCCATTACTTTGTAACAAACCAATTTGCTGTTCAACATTGGGGTTTTGCTCAAACTCAAATGCGTCTAATTGCTCGTCAAAAGTAATATTAGCGACGCCATCGCCGCCGCGTTTTTTAACTTGATGTAACGCGATGTCAGCTAAATTAATCGATGTTTCCCAGCTAATAACTTGCCCACCTAACAGGGGTAGCGGATAGAAAGACCAACCCACTGACGCTGTTATATTGGTTGTTTCACCGTTAGGAAGCTGGAAAGTATAATCGGCAATAGCTTGGCATAATTCAGATACATAGCTGTCGATTAAATTACACTTAAAATCGCGCAACAACAGTAAAAACTCATCACCACTCCAACGGGCAACATAATCAGAACCTTGAGTACGCGAGTTAAGTAACGCCGCTACTTGTTGTAAACAACTATCTCCAGCAATAGGACCATAAGCATCGTTAATGCGGCTAAAGTTATCTAGATTAATAATTAACAACACCAAAGATTTACCTTGAGCCTGCAATGACTGCGAGTTCCGCTGAAAATGCTCAATATCTTTTGGTAGTTGATCAAACAAGAAACGACGACTTCTCAGCCCAGTTAGCTCATCAGAGTGACTAACAAGTTTAAGCTGAGAATTTACTTGGTTTAATTTATCATTCGCTTGGCGAAGCTCTAGGGTTCGTTCAGTAATAAGCCCTTCGAGTACCTGTTGCTTGCGTCGCTCTTGAACTTTAAAGACCCAAAACACTAAATAAAACAGCAGTACGAAACCACTGGTGATCAGTAACCTAAAGTAGATAGTTTCACCAAAACGTTCCGGTACCACAAACGCATATTCTGCTGATTGCGCTTTACCCCAATCCTCACCTTGGCGTTTAGTTTCTAATTCAAATAAAAACATACCGGCGGGTAAATTTGTATAAATTGCTTCTCTGCGGGTATTTGCATAGCGCCAATCGTTATCAAGTCCATTGAGTTTATATCTAAACTCAATACTTGCCGGAGCGTAATAATCAATCGCGGTATAGGTAAGTGTCACATCACGCTCATCGGTCTCAAGAACTGGTTTTTCACCTAACGCAGCAGCTGCGAGCTTTCGTGATGGCGTCGTTAAGGTTTCTATAGTTGGTTTAAGTGAGCGTAATCCAAATAACTCTACGTCTTTAGGAATTTCTACAACGCCTTGCAAACTGGGATACCAAATAGAGTTATCCATATCAACTACGGCATCATGGCCTAAACCATTACAGCATTGGCTGGCTTTACCATCGAGCTGACGGTCAAATGAAGAGATCACTTCTTCTACTTTTAGGCTTTCGATGTTGGCTTTAAATTGCTCAACAGGCATACGGTAAACCCCTTTCATGGTGCTTACCCAAATTCGCTTTGAGGTGTCATCGTATTCTAAGCTGAATATAGAACCATATGGCAGTCCATTGGCGGCGTCTAGTTGCTGCCATTGCCCTTGTCCACTGCGATAAAACAAACCATCATTCAACGAACCAATTAAAATACCTACGCCTTTAATGTGTAAAATGCTAGTAACGTACGCACTTTCTAAGGTGGTTTGGTCACCTATTTTTTCTATCCCGCGTTCAGTAAAGTAATACGCGCCTTTACTGGTACCAATCACCCCAAAATTTGGTTTATCTAGAACATAAGTAACAAACTTACTACCTAAGAACGCATTGTACGCAAAAGGGTTTAAGCCATTATAATTTAGACGATATAACCCCCGTCCGGTGCCTACCCAAAAGCCGCCTTTAGTTGAAGTGCTAATTGCAAAAACAGGGTTATCGCTCAACGCACGAGCAGGGAAACTATATAAGGTGTTCGACTCATAGAAAAACAAGCCTCTGCCAGTAGCAACATAAAGGCGATCGCCATCAAATTGCAGGTCATGTACCGAGGCATTTCCATACTTGGCACTATTGATAACATTGATAAAGGTTTTATCGGCATCAAAATAACCAATGCCACTTTTATTAGCAATCCATAATTTACCATCAGGTGATTTACTAATCGCCATCACCGCTTCGGTCATTTTAGAAATGGCTGAATGGCGCTCTATTCGCCCTTCGTGAGCAAGCCATAACCCTTCACTAAAACTCGCTAGCCATATGTTATTTTCATCATCTCTAAATATATCGGCAAACCAAATGCTCTGATCTAATTGGCTGGGTTCAACCCACTGCCAATCATTAGATTTAGCCCTGAACAATAAACGTCCATAGGTTGATATCCACAAGCCGCCATTACCATCGCTCATAAACTTATACACAGCTGAGTTATTAGCATTGGGCAGTGGAAACGGACGTAGCTCGTCATCTAAATCTAAAAAGTAAGCCCCTAACTCAGAAGCTAGGTACAAATTACCATTTAAAAACGATAGATCGTGAACAATGGTTTGCGCTAAACGATCGGGTAAAGCCACTTTAGCGGTTAGTTCTAAGCGTAATTTAGAAAAGTCAGACGAGCTTTGCGTTAAACGTAATAAATTACGGTCGTTAACCAGCCAAATTCCCTCAGGTGAAAGCGCCATTTTACTGACCGATCCCACAATTTGGGTGATAGCTGTGGCGTTTACAATAGGACTAGGATTATTTAGTTGGTCGCGGAGTTCTATTTGGCCTCTGTCTATATAATAGAGCCCATTAGCTGCTATCCAGATACTGCCTTGAGAATCTTCAAGAATATCTCTTACAGGGCCTTTAATATTAAACTCTTGTGCGGTTAGCTTTTCAGGATCGATAACCACAAGGCCATTCTTAGTGCCTACCCACAATAATCCTTCGCCATCGATCAATAACTTATTAATACCATTGCTGGGTAAAAATAAACTATTTTGGGTATTATAATTAGTGAAGGTATTGCCATCAAAACGGCTTAATCCAAATTGAGTGCCAAGCCACATATAGCCTTGGTTATCTTGTACTACACTTTTTAGGGATTGTGAGGGTAAGCCGTCTTTGATATTCCATTGTTTAACTACGTAATCAGTAATTGAAGCCGTACTTGGCATGGCACATAGCATAAGTACACAAACCAATAAAAATCGCATCATAGTGCTGCCACCTAGTTAAACAAATAATAAATTAAAAGGGTAGTAAACCTACTTTTATCAATGCTTGCAAACAAATAAGCGAAAAAATACCTGCAAGTACATCATCGGCCATAATACCAAACCCACCATGGGCACGTTTATCGAGTATGCGAATCGGCCCTGGCTTTGCTATATCAAAAAAGCGAAACAGTAAAAAGCCAACCAGTAATGTTTGCCAGTTAAGTGCTGCGCCAATCATAGTAATATAGTAACCAGCAACTTCGTCCCAAACAATTGAGGGATGATCATGTACTTGAAGGTCATCGGCTGTTTTTCCACATGCCCAAATACCAAAGATACTTATGACTACTGCAAATACAATTTGTAACCATAGCGGAAAATGCATGGTAATAAAAATAAACGGTAATGCTGCCAATGTGCCAAATGTACCAGGTGCTTTTGGTGCAAGCCCAGTACCAAAACCCAAACCAAAAAATTGATGTGGGCGTTTTAAATTAAATAATCGGTTTTTATTCAAACCTGCTCCTTGGAAAAGTGCTCAAAACCTTTATGTTCAAAAGCAAACTTCTCACCTTGGTGTAATAACTCTATATTGCCGTCACCACTTTTTATTTGCCCGATACAGCTTGCCTCTACACCGTATTGGCGCAGCTTAATATCTAGCATACTCTTGTTACTATCAGCAACGGTATACAGTAACTCGTAATCATCGCCATAGTTAAGAACAAAAGGAAGTCGCTGCTCAAAATCAAGACTCGCTTGCATGGCATCTGAGGTGGGGACATTTTCAATATTAATGGTGGCACTAACTTGTGATAAATTTAGCACATGCCCTAAGTCGGCTAGTAACCCATCGGAAATATCAATGGCCGACGATGCCAAGCCTCGTAACGCTTGCCCAGCAGCTACACGTGGCGTGGGGAAATTTAAACGTTTATTAATATCTTTTAAGTGTTCAGGTGCAATCGATAAGCCTTGTTTTTTCGATTCAATCGCCAACCCAGCATCACCAAGCGGACCGGTTACAAAAATCCAATCACCCACTTTTGCACCACTTCTACGTAATGCTGTGCCTTCAGGAACTGTACCTTTTGCACAAATAGTAATACTAAGTGGACCTTGAGTGGTATCACCACCAATGATCTGAACATTAAAGTACTCAGCAATTTCATGCATGCCATCAGTCAGCTCAGCAATCCATTGTGGATCGATACTAGGTAACGTAAGTGCAACCGATACCCAGGTAGGCTCTGCGCCCATGGCAGCTAAATCACTTAAATTAACAGCAAGAGCTCGATGCCCTAATGCGCGAGGGGAGATATCATGAAAAAAATGCACCCCAGCAACTAAGGTATCTGTGGTTACAGCAAGCTGACAGTTCGCTGGAACTGTGACAAGCGCACAGTCATCTCCAATCCCTAAATTAACATCGCGACGAGTAATGCCACGACCTTTAAAGTAACGATTAATTAATTCAAATTCCTTCATACACAAAAAAGCCGGCCTATGCCGGCTCTCCTTTTTAACGGTTATTTATAACAACTCATCTGATAATAAAAATCAGCTAAAGTTGTTATTACTTGCGTAACTGTTTTACAGCTTTATCAAGTACACCGTTTACAAATTTATGGCTATCTTCAGCGCCAAACATTTTAGCTAATTCAATACTTTCATTGATAGCCACTTTGTAAGGAACGTCTTCACGAAATTTAAGCTCGTAGCTGCTTAAACGTAAGATTGCACGTTCAACTTCGTCTAATTCATCAAATGGACGAGTTAAATGAGGCGATACAGCTTCGTCTAGTTGCTTGTGGTTTACTGCAACTCCACGCGCTAAATCTTTAAAATATTCAACATCAATTTTAGTCACATCGTTTTCGATCAACATTTGTTGTTCGATATCGGCAATTGCATTGCCGCTTAATTGCCATGAATACACGGCTTGAAGTGCTAAGATACGTGCTTTACGTCTTGCTGCTGGTTTCACAAAAATTCCTTAAACTTAAATTTTATCTAACACATTAACCATTTCAAGCGCACCTAAAGCAGCTTCGCCGCCTTTGTTACCCATTTTGGTACCTGCGCGCTCAATTGCTTGCTCAATGCTTTCAGTGGTTAATACGCCAAATGCAACCGGGATATCGTACTCAAGTGATACTTGTGCAAGCCCTTTATTTGACTCGCCAGCGACGAGATCAAAGTGAGGCGTGCCCCCTCTGATCACTACACCTAAGGCGATAATTGCATCATATTCTTTTTTTGCTGCAACGCGTTTCGCTGCTAAAGGTAATTCAACCGCACCTGGTACGTAAATTACGGTAATATCATCTTCTGATACTCCACCAGTACGTTTTAGCTCATCAACAGCACCTGCAAGCAAGCTACTACCAATAAAGTCATTGAAACGGGAAATGACAATGGCAAACTTTTTGCCTGGAGCGTATTTATTACCTTCAATAATTTTCATTTGATAACCCTAAAAATAAGTTTAAGCGATTTCGGTTGCGCAAAAATTGCTGCGCATTATACCACATAAATAAAATAATAGCCTAGCGTGTAATTATTGTGGCTCTACGTAATCAACAACTTCTAAATGGAAGCCTGATAATGCATGATATTTTTTCGGTAAACTCATCAAACGCATTTTTTGGATACCTAAATCAGCCAAAATTTGCGAGCCTACACCTACGGTACGTGAAGTACCTTGGAATTTGCGTGGCGTTACACTCTCGCCAGCATCAGCTGCAGCGAATGCTTTAACAGTCGCTTCTAATTCGTCAGTGCTTTCTTGCTTACCTAAGATGACTAAAGCGCCATTATGCTCAGCTATATACGCCATTGCTTGCGATAATCCCCAACTACGATCAGCATTACGATCAGAGAGTAAAATATCGTTAAAGGTACTTTGTAAGTGCACTCGCACTAACGTTGGTTCTTGTTGTTTTATTTCACCTTTAAGCAATGCATAGTGCAGCTGCCCGTCAATGGTGTCTTTGTAAGTTACTAAGTCAAATTCGCCATGCTCAGTTGGCAATTTACATTTTGCAACTTGCTCAATAGTGGTTTCATTTAAGTTACGGTATTCGATTAAATCAGCAATGGTGCCAATTTTAATATCATGTTGCTTAGCAAATACTTCTAAATCAGGGCGGCGCGCCATGGTGCCATCTTCATTTAGAATTTCTACAATCACTGATGACGGCTCAAGTCCCGCTAAACGCGCTAAATCACAGCCAGCTTCAGTGTGCCCTGCGCGCGTTAATACGCCGCCAGGTTGCGCCATAATAGGGAAAATATGCCCAGGCTGTACAATATCACTTGGCACTGCGCCTTTAGCAATTGCAGCTTGAACAGTGCGAGCACGATCCGCTGCAGAAATCCCCGTCGTAACCCCTTTTGATGCTTCAATAGACATAGTAAAGTTGGTCGAGAATGCAGCACCGTTATTTTTAACCATCAGCGGTAAATCAAGTTGCGAGCAACGCTCTTGGGTCATGGTTAAACAAATTAACCCACGGCCATGAGTCGCCATAAAGTTAATTGCTTCTGCACTTATGTGCTCAGCAGCAATAATTAAATCGCCTTCATTTTCTCTGTCTTCATCGTCCATTAAAATAACCATTTTACCGGCTTTAATGTCATCTATTATTTCTTGTGCGCTGTTTAAATTCATAAGTTGCTCGTATAAGTTGTCAATATCGTTATTTTATAAAGCCCGCTTTAGCGAGTAAGCTCATCGAAATATCTGAACCAGTAGGATGCTCAGCTCCCTTTACAAGGCGCTCTAAATAACGTGCTATTTGGTCGACCTCTAGATTCACTTTGGTACCGACTTGAAAATCGGCTATGGTCGTTTGCCCGCTGGTGTGTGGCACAATCGTTAGTTTAAATTTATTACCTTCAACTGCATTGACCGTTAAGCTAATACCATCAATACACACAGACCCTTTATAAGGAATGTATTTCATTAAATTTTCGTCGGTGGCTAACCAATATTCGGTTGCTCGTGCATTGGTATTTATTGCTGTGATAGTGGCAATACCATCAACATGACCAGACACTAAATGCCCCCCGAGGCGCGATACAGGTTGCATCGCCTTTTCTAAGTTAACTGTTTGCCCTAAAGCGTAATGTGCAAACCCCGTTAAGCTAATCGTTTCATTTGATAAGTCAGCACTAAAGCCATCTATATGCTTATCAACAACAGTGAGGCATACACCGTTGGTTGCAATACTGTCACCTAACTTAACATCACTCATATCAAGGTTTTTACTTTGAATACGAATAGCTAAATCACCTTGTTTTTTTTGTAATAACGCAATTTTACCTGTCGCTTCAACTATTCCAGTAAACATAGTGCTACTCTTTATATAAAATGATTAATGAGCTTTTTTGTGTGCTGTGATACGTAAATCATCACCAATTGGCACACACTCATTAAAAGTTAAATTAATGGTATTTTGCATACTCATTAACTCTGGGAAATTCAGTAAACTTCTTGCATCGCTACCCATTAACTTAGGGGCAATATAAAAAACAAACTCATCAATTAAATCAAGTTCAGCCATTTTTCCGGCCAATGTGGCACCCGCTTCTAACCACACATTATTAAACTGTAATTGCGCTAGCTTTTGCAGCGCTGCTTGTAAGTCTACTTTATTGTTCTTTTCGGGGACTTCGATCTGTTTAACAAAATGAGGCCACTGATGCGATTTATCAACCCGAGTGGTGAATATTATCACCTCACTTTGAATTGAAAATAAGGCAAGTTCAGGGGTAAGTCTGTTTTGGGAATCAATAATAACGCGAACAGGTTGGCGCAGTGGTAAATTGGTCGGTAAAGAGTGCGGAAGTTCTTCTGGGCGTACATTTAGTTTTGCATCATCCATCAAGACTGTATCAGCACCAGTTAAAATTGCACAACTCTGAGCACGATAAAGCTGCACATCTTGGCGCGCAGCGGGCCCAGTTATCCATTTACTTTGGCCATTTTTAAGCGCTGTTTTACCATCAATACTGGCGGCCATTTTGCAGGTTACAAAGGGTAATCCCTGCTCCATGCGCTTAAAAAACCCAAGGTTTAATGCGCGAGCTTGCTCTTCAAGTAATCCGTAAGCGACTTCTATACCAGCATCCGCTAAAATTTTCAGGCCTTTGCCTGCAACTTGCGGGTTGCTGTCAACCATAGCAGCAACCACTTTTTTTACACCTGCTGCTTTTAGCCCTTCAGCACATGGCGGTGTTCGACCATAATGACTGCAAGGCTCAAGTGTTACATAAGCGGTTGCGCCTTTTGCATTTTCGCCAGCCATAGTCAGTGCGTTTACCTCTGCGTGACCTTGACCCGCTAACTGATGAAACCCTTCACCTATTACTTTATTATTTTTTACGAGTACACAGCCTACATTAGGATTAGGAGTGGTGGTAAAGCGCCCTTTTTTTGCCAGCTCAATGGCACGTGCCATATAACGTTTATCATCCTCTGAAAACGAGCTTTGCATGGTCATTACTACTCTCCTAAGCGAGCTATTTCTTCACCAAACTCACGTATATCTTCAAACGAGCGATATACTGAGGCAAATCTTACATAGGCTACTTTATCTAATTTTTTCAGCGCTTCCATAATACACTCACCCACCAAATGGCTAGACACTTCACGCTCGCCGGTGGCTCGCAGCTGGGATTTAATTATATTAACGACTTCATCAACTTGTTCGGTACTTACGGGGCGTTTTTCAAGAGCGCGAGTTAAGCCATTTAGTAACTTATCTTCATTAAACGGTTCACGACTGCCATCTTGCTTAATCACTCGCGGCATGACTAATTCAGCCCCTTCAAAGGTGGTAAACCGTTCGTGGCACTCATTACATTCACGACGTCTACGTACTTGGTGTCCCCCGCCGACCAGGCGAGAATCAATAACTTTAGTATCTTTGGCGGTGCAAAATGGGCAATGCATAACTGTGTGTTTCCGTTTTAAAAACAAAAAATGGCCGCTATAATAGCGGCCATTATCATAACAAAAATGTGTGCAGTTGTGATCTAAATTACTGTTTTACTCTTGGATTAAGCGTAAACAGGTAATTTTGCACAAATTGCTTTCACTTTTTCTTTTACTTGCGCTTGTACTGACTCATCTTCGATGTTGTCTAGCACGTCACAGATCCAGCCAGCTAACTCTTTTGACTCAGCTTCTTTAAAGCCACGACGAGTGATTGCTGGTGAACCAATACGCAAACCAGAAGTAACAAATGGTGAACGAGGATCGTTCGGTACTGAGTTTTTGTTAACCGTGATATTCGCATTACCTAGGGCAGCATCTGCATCTTTACCTGTGATATCTTTATCGATTAAATCAAGTAAGAATAAGTGGTTGTCAGTTTTACCTGATACTACTTTGTAGCCGCGCTCTTGTAATACTGCAACCATTGCTTGAGCATTTTTAACAACTTGAGTTTGGTATGTTTTAAATTCAGGTTGAAGTGCTTCTTTAAATGCCACCGCTTTAGCAGCAATAACATGACATAAAGGACCACCTTGGCCACCTGGGAAAACAGCGCTGTTTAGCTTTTTGTAAATATCTTCATCGCCACACGCAGAAATGATTAAACCACCGCGAGGGCCGGCTAATGTTTTGTGTGTTGTGGTTGTTACAACGTGAGCAAATGGCACAGGGCTTGGGTAAACACCCGCAGCAATTAAACCTGCAACGTGCGCCATATCAACAAATAAGTATGCGCCTACTTTGTCTGCAATTTCACGGAATTTAGCCCAATCAACAATACCTGAGTATGCAGAAAAACCAGCAATGATCATTTTTGGTTTGTGCTCAAGTGCTAACGCTTCAACTTGTGCGTAATCAATTTCGCCAGTTTCTTCGTTAAGGCCATACTGAATTGCGTTGTATGTTTTACCTGAGAAGTTTACGTGTGAGCCGTGTGTTAAGTGACCACCGTGCGCTAGGCTCATACCTAAAACAGTATCAAGTGGGCTTAATAGTGCTTGGAAAACAGCGGCATTCGCTTGTGAACCCGCATGTGGTTGCACGTTTGCGTAATCTGTACCAAATAATTCATTTGCGCGGTCAATCGCTAACTGCTCAACCACATCAACGTGCTCACAGCCACCGTAGTAACGTTTGCCCGGGTAGCCTTCAGCATATTTGTTAGTAAGTTGAGAACCCTGCGCTTCTAGTACGCGTGGGCTACAGTAGTTTTCAGATGCAATTAACTCAATGTGCTCTTCTTGACGTGATGTTTCTTTGCTCATCGCGTCAAATAACTCTGGATCAAAGTCCGAAATATTCATGCTACGTTCTAACATTGGGGTCTCCTGGGCAACGTGTATGGGTATTTTTTACAGGCTTTATTGTACGCTTAAAACGACTCTTTGCCTACGCTCTTAAGTTGAGGATATTTAAACAGGGATTGAAACTATTTCACAGCATTTTGATGATGATATTTTTTTATAAACTAATAACAATTTTAAATGAATTTTATTTATTACATTTATTTAGCTTATGCGTTATGCCTAAAGCGACACATAAACAAACAAAAAAGCGGCCTAAGCCGCTTTTTCTAAACGTGTGATTTTAACCAAGCTTAGCAAATAACTCGCTGCGTAAATCGTCGTAATCATTGTGCATATCAATGGCTAAACACGGTTTTGCAAGCGCATCTGCTAGCGGTTTTGGCATGGCTATTTCGGTATTTAGCACCTCTTCAACGCTTTCTTTAAATTTAGCTGGGTGTGCAGTCGCTAAAAAGATACCTGCAGCATCTGTTGCTTTATTTTCAACAAGCCCTTGGTAGGCAATCGCGGTATGAGGCTCTGCAATATAGCCAAGCTGTTGAATTTTTTTCATCACTGATTTTGTGCTTTGCTCATCCACACTAACAGAATAAAAATTGTCATAACTAAACCAGTTATTATCTAACATTGATTGCACACGTGGCCAGTTATTAGGTTTACTGACATCCATAGCATTAGACAGTGACTCAATAGTGGCGCTGGGCGTCCACTGCTTATCAAGCATATAACGTGGCACAGTATCATTTTGGTTTGTAGTCGCACTGAGTTTACCTACTGGCATACCAATAACAGCGCCAATCATAGCCGCACACACATTACCAAAATTACCACTGGGTACTGAAATATGCGCTGTAGCACGCTTTTCTTTTGGCAGCTGTGCTATTGCCTCAAAGTAATAACAAACTTGCGCAACTAAGCGGCTAATATTGATTGAATTTGCTGAATTTAAACCAAGTTTTGCTTTTAACTCTTCATCTAAAAATGATTTTTTAACCAACTCTTGGCAATCATCAAAACTGCCTTCTATCGCGTAACAATGAATATTGTCACCGAGTGTAGTAAATAGCTTTTGCTGAGCGAGTGAAATTTTGCCCTTAGGGTATAAAATAACCACATCAATATTTGGCTTATTATAAAAAGCATGCGCGACAGCGGCACCGGTATCACCCGACGTTGCTGTCAATATTGTCACTTTTTCACCATGGTTAAACTGCGCTAAACACTCCGCCATAAAGCGGCCACCAAAATCTTTAAACGCCAGTGTTGGGCCATGGAATAACTCTAAGCAATAGGTATTGTCTTCAACTTCCACCAGCTTAACCGGAAAGTTAAACGCATTCTTAACCATCTGGGCAACAGTATCACTTGGTAGCTCATCACCAATAAGGTGCGATAAAATTTTGCCGCTGCGAGTAACAAAGTCCATATCGAGTAATGCATCAACATCACTTAATGGCGCTAACGACTCAGGAAAAAACACCCCTTGATTACGCCCCAGTCCTGTTTTTACAGCTTCAACAAACGACACTTTTTGTGAATATTCTTTTAAATTATGTAATTGCATGACTCTTGATCCTATAAAACATTTAATTGACGCGTGCCGTCGTTATCTAATTTACAAATATGGCAAAAACCTTGCTCGTTGATGTAATTTTCCTCTAGCCACTGCGCGCATTGCTCTGCCGCTTCAAGCGTTTTACATACACTAAACAAGGTCGGCCCTGCGCCTGAAATACTCACCACTTCAGCACCGAGTTCTGGCAAACTAAGTTTGGCTTGATCAAAACCATTTATTAGTGGCGCACGATGTGGTTCAGCAATATTGTCTTGCATAATACAAAGCGCCTCATCAAAACGTGAAGTCAGTAATAAACTGCTAAAAGCCGATAATCGCTGCGCAAACTCAACCCCCGCATGCATACTTAGCTCTTTTGGTAAAACAGAGCGTGCCTTTGCGGTATTGAGCGAAAAGCCAGGAAATGCGGCAACGTAATACCAGTTTTCATCAACAGGTAACGCTATTGATTTATTTGGAATTAAGTCGCCCGTTAATTGTAAGCCACCAAGATAACAAGGAGTGATATTGTCATAATGACGTCCACCGCTTACCAAGCCTTCAAAATCGGCCATTAGCTCTATTAACTCAACTTGGCTTAAATTAGTTTGAGCAAACTTATCCAGCGCTGCAAATGCCGCAACAACAGAGCAAGCACTTGAGCCTAACCCAGACCCTATAGGCAGGTTTTTCTTCAACTCTAATTTTACGGCTGGCATATTCGGTGCTACATGTGTACGAAAATGCACTAAACATTGATACGCTAAGTTTTCATTCGCATCGCTTGGGAGTTTATGGGCGTATTCGCCACTACAAATAAACTCATCACGAGGCGCTTCACATATAGTAACCACATCCCCCAGCAAGCTGCCATCAATCGGGGCTAACGCCGCACCGAGGGAGTCAAAACCAACCGTAAAATTACCAATAGAGGCTGGCGCATAAACTTCAATCATAACCGCCCCCTAGCGTGATAGTGTTTTAAGAATATCGGCAAATACACCCGCAGCAGTTACTGCAGAGCCTGCGCCATAACCACGGATAACAAACGGACTTGGCTGATAGTATTGGCTTAAAATAGCCAGCGCATTTTCACCATCACGAATTACACTTAATGCGTGTGATGAATCTACCGCTTCAATACCTACTTTACAGTGTCCATTTTTAATTGTGCCTACATAGCGAAGTACTTTACCTTCACTCGCTGCACTTTGAATACGGTCGTTAAAGTCAGCATCCAGACTTGGTAGCTTTGCCATAAACTCATCAACATTGTCACCTTGGGCGAAGCCTTGTGGTAGTACAGACTCCACTTCTATGTCGCTAAGCTCCAATTTCA
This sequence comes from Pseudoalteromonas undina, assembly GCF_000238275.3. Lineage (NCBI taxonomy): Bacteria > Pseudomonadati > Pseudomonadota > Gammaproteobacteria > Alteromonadales > Pseudoalteromonadaceae > Pseudoalteromonas > Pseudoalteromonas undina. Next base: position 582,776 of record NZ_AHCF03000002.1, on the reverse strand, counting down.
TACCTGCTTCGCGGGCAATGATAAGTAGTTTACGTGCTACGTCTGTTCCCGATAAGTCATCGCGAGGATCGGGTTCAGTAAAGCCACTTTCTTTCGCTTTAATTGTTGCTTCAGAGAGTGATAAACCATCTTCAAGGGCACCAAACATGTACGAAAGTGAGCCAGATAAAATACCACTAAATTCAAGTAATTCATCGCCAGCACCAAAGAGTGATTGCAAGTTATCAATTACAGGCAAACCCGCACCTACGTTAGTTTCGTATAAAAATTTACGGTTATTTTTATGCGTTGCTGCAATTAAGTCTTGGTAATAAGTATATGAACTAGTCGTCGCTTTTTTGTTAGCGGCCACAACGTGGAAACCCGCATTTAAAAAATCGACGTATTGCGAAGCCAAGGCATCTGATGAAGTACAATCAACTAGCACAGGGTTAACCAAGTGATTTTGCTTAACAAACTGTTCTACTAATTTTAAATCAAATGCTTGCTCTGATTGCGTTAGTTTTTGTTGCCAATCATCAAAAGCAATGCCTTCACCATCAAGGTGTAATTGACGAGAATTAGCCACACCGTATAGGTTTAATTTAATATTACGCTTTTCAAGCCATGCTTGTTGACGTTCAAGCTGGTTTATTAGCTCTTGACCGACTAAGCCACACCCCAATAAAAACACATCGATTGAAGGCACATGAGTGAAAAAGTTTTCATGACAGATTTTAACCGCGTCATTACACAACTCACCATCAATAACCGCAGAAATAGCGCTTTCAGTTGAATCTTGCGCTATGGCAACAATGTTTACTTGTGCTTGAGCAAGCGATGCAAAAAACTTAGCAGCTAAGCCTTTATGTGCGCGCATGTTATCGCCCACTAGCGTTACAATTGCTAAATTACGTTGCACATTTACCGGCTCAATTAAGCCTGCTTTTGACTCTAAGTCAAAGGCCACTTGCAACGCATTCAACGCTAGATTTAAATCACTTTCATGAACACAAAAACTGATGCTAAATTCACATGATGATTGAGTGATCAGTACGATTGACACGTTATCATGCGCTAATGCATTAAATACTTTCGATGCCATGCCCACTTTGCCCTTCATACCAGGGCCCGAAACGGTCAACATAGCTAAGTTTTGTAGGCTTGAGAGTGCTTTTACTGGTTCATCAGATACCGTATCGTTACTAATTAGTGAGCCTTGCGCATCTGGGTTATGAGTGTTTTTAATTTCGCATGGCACTCCAGCTTTTGCACACGGTAGGATAGTTTTAGGGTGCAACACTTTAGCGCCAAAATAAGAAAGCTCCATCGCCTCTTTGTAAGATAGGAAATCAACCTTAGTGGCTTTTTTGATATAACGCGGATCGGCGCTGTATACACCATCAACGTCAGTCCATATTTGGCACACTTGCGCCTCTAAACACGCTGCAGCAATCGCCGCTGAATAATCAGAGCCATTTCGACCAAGTGTTGTGAGCTCACCTTTATTATTACTTGCAGTAAAGCCAGGCATAATGTAAACCGTTGCTGGCGACTCTTTTAGTACCGCTTGAAAACGGGCTTTACTGGCGACTAAATCGGCTTCAGCGTCTATGTGTCCACCCGTTGAAACAATACAGTCTGTTGCTTGTAAATAATGCGCGTTATGATCGGCTAGTAGGCTTTGCATTAGCGATACGCTAACACGTTCACCAAAGCTAATAATAAAAGCCCTGATTTTATCTGGGCAACACTTAATTAGTGCAACCCCATCAAGCTTATTTTTCAATTCGTTAAAGTCCGGCCAGTTTTGAACTGTTCCTTGTCTTTCCTCTACAGCCGCTTTTAAAGCATTGCAGCGGGTAACAAGTGCATCCCACAACGGGTTGAAATCCTGCCCCTGCTCTGCGGCACTAGCCAACGCAACAAGCGAATCTGTCATACCGCCAGGCGCTGAAAGCACCAGTAACATTTCATCTTTTAATTGTGCCTTAGCTAGAGCAGCTACTTGCTCTAAGCAGGCAAAGTCAGCGAGCGATGAGCCACCAAATTTTAAAACGCGCATTTTTTATGTTTCCTCATTCCATAAAACGAAAAAAGGCCTGTGTTCTAAGTGAACACAGGCCTTTAAATTTGTTGCACCGACCTATGCCACTATCCAGTAAGAATGGTGGTTGTAATAATAATGGTCGTTACAAGACTAAATGTTTTCATAAGCTTAAGACTGCCTTAACAAAGGCTATTCTGTCAACCCTAAATTAGAAGATAAAACAGTCTTTTTCATCATGAATTTTATTAATAAATGCCAAACTTATGCAAAACGTCGTTAAGTTGTATTTTATTAATAGGTTTATGAATGAAATCAATTGCACCAAGTTGCGCTACCCGCTCTCGCATTTTTTGTTGAATGTCAGCAGAAATTACCAATACATAAGTTTCTATTTTATTTGCTTTAACTTGCTCAAGTACTTCAATACCATCCACTTCAGGCATGGTTAAATCGAGGCATAGAAGATCAAACTGCCCATGATGCAACTGCTCCAAGGCTTCCTTACCATTTTTTGCCTGTTGAATATCGGCATCTATGCACTCATTTAAACAGCGGACCACTTGTTTACGAGCAACGGTTGAGTCATCACAGACTAAAATAGAAAAACGCACCATAATGACTATTTAATTAAACTCATATAAAACACCTAAACCCACGCTAAAATCAATTTGCTTGCTCAGTCAGCAAAAAGTAAAGAGTATAACCAACATAACTAGCGAGCAGGTTATTTACTGTATCTTTTACTAACGTTATCAATAAAATGCATGAATGCACAATACAAATTAGCAAAATAACTCTACCTAATTTACAAACAAGCAGGCTAACACACTACGCTTTATTGTTAAGTTCATGAGGGAATCCTTATTTAAGAGCCTAAAATAACAATATAATAAAATATATGTTTATTTTTAATGATTTATTAACTAATGTTTATAAGCGTACATTAACAGCTGAATAACTAAAGGAAATACAAGTCCCTCATGCCGCAAAAAAGTCTCTCAACAAAGTTACTCACACGAGTTTTATCAGTTTATTTTATACTGACTTTTGTGGTGACCTGCGGACAAATCTTCGCAGAGTATGTTAATACCAAAGATTACATACGCGATGAGCTCGGCACACTGCAAAAAACATTTGGTAGAAGTTTAACCCGAGCAATTTGGGAGCTAAATATAAAGCAAACCACAACAACCGCAGAAGGATTACTTGATATACCTATGGTTGAAGGAGTTATTATCCGTGATGATAACGGCGCTATTATTTCTCAATTAGGCCGTGCACTAAACATTCATAACCTTTACAGCCAGCAACTTGTCCAAGAAGACGTCATGGTAGAGGATACTAAAGCAGGCTTGTTTGGCTATACATTTCCGCTTATTTTTGAATTTTCAGGCCGTGCCACTCAGGTAGGCGATGTGACTTTATTTTCTAGCCGCGACGTGATCTTTAGTCGCATCATGCTCTCTATTTACTTTTTAATTGGCAACGCCATGATTAAAACCACTTTTTTAATCATCTTGTTTTTAATCGCATTTAGAAAGCTGCTAACTGAGCCGCTCACACAGCTTACTGAGCAAATTGAATATCTTGAATTAGAAGAGCTCGATGGCCAGCACGTTAAAATTGTCACTGATGAAAATAACGAGCTGAAAGTAATGGAACGCTCTTTTAACAATTTGATCTCTAAAGTTGTTGAGTATAAAAAAGAGTTAAAACAAACCCAGCATGACCTAATCGAAAGTAATCAAAAACTAGATCAACAAAACTTACAGCTTGAACAAGATGTTGCGCGAAAAACATCAAACCTAAGCCAAGCTATGATCGATCTGCAGCAACAAAAATATGAACTCGAACGCCAAAAAGCAGTATTAACAGAAGAAGTTGACCTACGAAAGCAAACAGAGCAAGAGCTGCTAAGTAAACAAACCCAACTACAAAACTCACTCGATGAACTAAGCTTTGCGCAAGAGCAACTTGTTGGCTCAGAAAAAATGGCGGTATTAGGTGGTTTAGTCGCTGGTATCACTCATGAAATTAATACCCCTATTGGTATTGGCGTAACCGCGACCTCATTTTTGCAAGAGCGCTTAACTGAAATAGAAACTGCATTTAAAAATAAATCGCTATCTTCCTCGGCACTGGAAGGCTTTATTAATGATGCAGCACAAAGCGCTCAGCTACTCTCTCACAATTTAGAGCGTGCCTCAGACTTAATCACCAGCTTTAAACAAATTGCTGTTGATCAAGCCAGTGAGGCGCTAAGAACCATTAACTTTAAAGATTACATCAATGAAGTTATACGTTCTTTACATCCGCAAATTAAAAAAACATCCCACAGTATTCGCCTGCACTGCCCGGATGATTTAATTATTAATTTACCTGCTGGGGTGATCAGCCAAATATTTACTAACTTAATTATGAATTCATTAGTGCATGGCTTTGAAAATATAAATAGTGGTCAAATCACCATAGATGTAAATACCGATGAAAACGACTTAATTATTAATTATCAAGATAATGGTATCGGTTTAAAACCAGCTCAACTTAAGCGTTTATTTGACCCATTCTTCACCACAAAGCGTGATGAAGGTGGCAGCGGCTTAGGTGCTCACATTATTTTTAACCTTGTAAAACAAACACTCAATGGCAAAATTGAAGTCAGTAGCGGACCTAACCAAGGGTTACATTACCGAATTTCGTTCCCTAAAAATATGTCATCCCCCCTGCCACTTTTTAAACTCGATTAGCCGTTTCTAGAAGCGGCTTTTATTGCTATGATTGCACAAATTTTTTAAATGGATCATTTCCCTATGTGGTTTAGTAACCTTATATGCTATCGCTTTAAACAAGACGTTTCGTACACTCAAGAAGACTTTGACAAGGCGTTAGAACAAGATCTATTTCGTCCATGTACTGGCCAAGAGTTGGCAACATTTGGCTGGACAAAAGCATTTGGTAAACATGGTGAAACTTTGTCTCACTTTTCACAAAAAAGCATTTTAGTCTGCGCCAAGCGTGAAGAGAAAGTGTTACCGGCATCTGTAATAAATGAGCTTGTTGCAGAGAAGGTTGATCAGATTGAAGCTGAAGAAAATCGACCAGTAAAGAAAAAAGAAAAAGATGAATTAAAAGAAAACATCTTGCACACGCTACTGCCACAAGCATTTAAAAAGTCGAGCTTACAGTTTGCGTTCATAGACCAGGAAAATGGTTGGGTTGTAGTTAATAGCGCAAGCTTTAATAAAGCTGAAGAGCTTCTGGCGTTACTACGTAAATCGTTAGGCACATTACCGGTTGTTCCTGCGTTTGCTAACTATGATTTAGATGTATTTTTAACTGACTGGCTTACTAACTTTAGTACACCTGAGGGCTTTGCGATTGGCTCAGATGCTGAGCTTGAAGAAGCGGATGACAGTGGAGCCCAAGTTAAGCTTAAAGGCCATGACTTAGCGTGTGACGAAGTAAAATCACACCTTGAAAGTGGTAAACGCGTGACTAAGCTTGCCTTGGATTGGCAAGAGCGCGTTAAGTTTATGCTACAAAACGATGGTTCAATTAAACGTTTAAGCTATAGCGAAACACTTAAAGAAGAAAATGCCGATATTCCTAAAGAAGATATGGCGGTTAAACTAGACGCTGACTTTATTCTTGCATCTGAGGAAATAAAACAGCTTCTTGAAGAGCTTACTCAAGGCTTAGGTGATGCAGACGATTTAGCGTAAAAGCTTTATTAAACAAATAAAAAGCACGATACTAATCGTGCTTTTTATTGTTCAAAAATTTAGCTAAACATTTCTTTTACGTCTTCAACCATATGCAAGTATTCCTCACTCTCTAACATTTCTAATGAAGGAAAAATGCCTTTATCAATATAGGTTTGTAGCGCCGCAGATTTATCTGATACTTGTAGGGTTCCCTCAAGGATTGCACCAATGCGAATAAAGTCGATATAACTCACTTCAGTAGAGCGATAGTTAACATCAGCCCAGTGCTGTGCAACCTCTACAAACACATCAGGGAATTCCCATGCTTTCATTATTGAGCCACCAATTTTACCGCTTAAACGTTGAATTGCATGCGCTAAAAAACTCGGATTGGCAAACACTTCTGGGTGTCGCTCAGCCTCAGTTAAAATCGGTAACACCCCAATATTATAAACCAATGAAGCTAGTGTAATGGCATCACGGTTAAGCGAAGTGTGAGTATTTCTTTTTAAGTAAAACTCCATCAATGAAATAGAATGCGAGGCCACATGCAGCGTTTTTTGCCACGCCTTGCCCATGTATCCCTTTATTAGCTCATTATTAGATACAAACAGCTGCTCCATTGCCATGGCTGTAGCTATATTTTTTATTTGCCTTAAGCCAATACGTGTCACTGCTTGATGTAAGTTAGACACCTTTACAGCACGACCCATAATGGCACTATTTGCTACTTTAATCATTCGCGCAGACAGTGCAGGGTCATGTGCTATTGCATCTGACATTTGCATCAAATTTACATCTGGATTGTCAGCGGCTTGACGAACCTTAATCGCTACCTCTGGTAACGTAGGTAACACCAGTGTGTCGTTGTTAATTCTGTCAACCAAAATTGTGAGTAAGGCATTTTCTGTAGACATAAAATATCCCTTTGCTTAAAGACCTACACTTTACAGCAAGTCTTATATTATTAATTATTTCAAAGCTTAGCAGTACTAAACATATACCCAAAGTAGAAAAAATTGTAGATAATTATTGATTATTTACTAGTGCCTCACTGATTTATGCGCACTAACGCCTAATACTTGCTATTTGCTAGTGGGTTTTGCTTTAATGCAAACATGCTAAGGCACATTAACACGCTTCAGTACCTTAACTTACAGTATACAAGTTATAAAATAGACTTTTTAAAGGCAATATAATGATCTTAAATAAAATTAGCCAAGCAATACTGCTCTCTGGCATCGTTTTTCTTAGTGCCTGCTCTGAGCAAGCACCGTCTTCAAGTAATACGCCGCAAAGCTCAGCGCCAACGGCTTCTCAAACGCCTTCTGGGCCAGCGCTTGTTAATATTGACCGTCAACGCTTAGACATATATACAGACTTTAGTTTACAAAGTGACTTATCACACTTGTCTGACAATCAAAAAGCTATGGTAGCTAAACTTATTGATGCTTCAAAAATTATGGATGATTTATTCTGGAAGCAAGCATTTGGTAAAGATAAGCAAGACTTTTTAGCACAACTAGATGATGAAAAAGTACGTCAGTTTGCTGATATTAACTATGGCCCATGGGATCGCTTAAACGGCGATGAAGTATTCTTATCAGGCTATAAAGAAAAGCCGCTTGGTGCAGGCTTTTACCCAGCCGACATCACCAAAGAAGAGCTTAATAACGCTGATGTAAAAGATAAAACAGGGCTTTACTCACTGATTAAACGTGATGAACTAGGCAACTTATACAGCACTCCTTATTCAGAAGAATATGCCTCAGAGCTTGCTCAAGCTGCTGAGTTACTTAGAGAAGCCAGCAAGCTAGCCGACGACAAAGAATTCGCCAACTACCTAAACTTACGAGCTGACGCAATACAAAGCGATGACTTCCAAGCCTCTGACTTCGCTTGGATGGATATGAAAAATAATCCAATTGATGTGGTTATTGGCCCAATTGAAAACTACGAAGACCAATTATTTGGTTACCGTGCTGCCTATGAATCGTATGTACTAATTAAAGATTTAAAATGGAGCGAACGCCTGGCTAAATTTGCTGCCTTTTTACCTGAGCTGCAAAAAGGCTTACCTGTTGATAGCAAGTACAAGCAAGAAGTACCAGGATCAGATGCTGACTTAAATGCCTATGATGTTGTTTATTATGCTGGGCACTCAAATGCTGGCAGTAAAACCATTGCAATTAACTTGCCCAATGATGAGCAGGTGCAATTAGAAAAAGGCACACGTCGTTTACAGCTTAAAAACGCAATGCGTGCGAAGTTTGATAAAATTTTAGTGCCTATCTCAGAGCAGTTAATTGTGCCAGAGCAACGCAAACACATTACCTTTGATGCATTTTTTGCCAATACCATGTTCCATGAAGTGGCTCACGGTTTAGGGATTAAAAACACCTTAACGGGTAAAGGTACCGTTCGCCAATCACTTCAAGAACACGCTAGTGCTTTAGAAGAAGGTAAAGCCGATATTCTTGGTTTATACATGGTTGAACAGTTACTTAAAAAAGGTGAGATCACTGAAGGGACTTTAGAAGATTACTACACCACCTTTATGGCGGGTATTTTCCGCTCAGTACGTTTCGGTGCCTCAAGTGCACATGGTAAAGCAAACATGATCCGCTTTAACTTTTTTGCTCAAGAAGGTGCTTTTTCCAAAAATGAAGATGGGCTATACAGCATCAACATGGATAAAATGGGTGATGCCATGGCAAAATTATCGCGCCTTATTTTAACTCTACAAGGTGACGGTGATTACGAAAAAGTAGATCAACTCATTGCCACTCATGGCGATATTAAAGCGGAACTTGCTAAAGACTTAGAAAAGTTAAGCAAAGCGAACATCCCTGTAGATGTGACCTTTAAACAAGGTAAAGATGTGCTTGGCCTTGATTAACAAAAGCTAATTAAATAAAAAAGCGTTACATTGTAACGCTTTTTTATTACTTATCAGTATGCTTATTTGTCATTCACCACTTTGCGTACAACCGGCTCAAGGCTTGCCATTCCCCACTGCTTACCGATTTCAATCGCAGACTCTATATCTGTACCTTGCTGGTGGGCTGAAATAGCCATTAACGCGCCAACACGGTTGCTACTTGCACAATGAACAACCACCGACTCACCTTTAAGTTGCTCTAAAAGATTGGCTAACTGCTTTGCATTATCAGTGTTTACGTCTTTTGCACCCGCAATCTCAATTGCGTGGTAGCTCATTCCTAAAGAGTTGACTAACGCGCCTTCATCCCAGTCTTGCTCATCTGCTGCACGTAAATTAATAACATGCTTTACCTTGGCTTGCGATAATTGCTTAAACTGCTCTTTAGTCGGTTGCGCTGCTGAAAAAACCAGGTTGTTATGTGCTGCAAAGTTTTTAATGCTAACGTTATTTACCACATCCGTAGCTACCGGCTGCTCGCTCGCTATTACTGTTGAAACAGCAATGGCTGCTATAAATACACTAGTGCAGAGTTGTTTTATTAATTTCATACTATCTCCTCAAAGTAACCCATTCTGATTTTAAAAATGCGTTTTTAATTGCTCTATCTGCTCATTAGTATAAGGGACACTTGGGAACTTGCCCCATACCGGCGCAGGCCATGCAATATCTGTTTTAAAACGCGCTATATGATGAATATGTAATTGCGGTACCATATTGCCAAGCGCGGCCACATTTAACTTATCAGGATTAAACACCTCAATTAATAAATGACTGAGCTTAGCCGACTCCTGTAAATAAGTAATTTGTTGCTGCTCGGTTAAATCTATTATCTCTTTTAAACCCGCTATTCTAGGAACTAATATAAACCATGGGTATTGGCTGTCATTTAGTAGTAATACCTTACAAAGAGGCCAATCGGCCAGTTCAATACAATCTCTTGTCAGCTCTGGGGCTAAGGTAAATGATGTTTCGCGCATGTTAAATCCTTAGGTTATTTTACTTCACACTTTATAGCATTTAGTTGCAGTTGCACACGCTTGTGCTTTACCATCGGGGATAATTTTATGTAAGTAAAGGCAATCCTGTGTTAAAAAAACTAAAACACCTCTCACTGGCAATCCCCCTGATGGCGGGCGCATTAAGCGTTCAAGCAAAGCCGTTAACGCTTGAGCGTATATTTGATGATCCAAGCCTAGCTGGCAAATCTCCGGTACAACTTAAGTTTTCTCCCGATGGTAGCCGTGTTACCTACTTACAAGGTAAAGCAGATGACTATAACCGCTATGATTTATGGGAATATAATTTAAAAGATAACACCAATCGATTGCTCGTTGATTCAGCGCAATTATTTTCAGGCCCAGAAAACCTGTCAGATGAAGAAAAAGCACGCCGTGAACGCCAGCGTATTTTTGGTAAAGGTATTCTTGAATACAAATGGTCAAAAGATGGTAAAGCGTTATTATTCCCTCTTAATGGCGACCTTTATTACTTCGACTTAAAAACAAAAAATAGTAAAAAGCTGACTAACACTGAAGCATTTGAAACCGATGCGCGCTTTTCTCCAAAAGGTAATTTTGTGTCGTTTGTTCGTGAGCAAAACCTCTTCGCATTAGAACTGGCATCTGGTAAAGAAATTCAATTAAGTAAAGATGGCGGTGGCGTTATTAAAAACGGTATGGCCGAATTTGTGGCGCAAGAAGAAATGAGCCGCATGACCGGTTATTGGTGGGCAAATGATGAATCTAAAATCGCCTTTACTCGCGTTGATGAAAGCCCTGTTCAAGAAGCGATTCGTAACGAAATTTATGCTGATGAAGTAAAGCTATTTAATCAGCGCTACCCATTTACTGGCACTAACAATGTTGACATTCAACTTGGCGTTGTAAAGCTTAATGACCAAATGGTTGACTGGATTGACTTAGGTGAAAATAAAGATATTTATATCGCTCGTGCTAAATGGTTAAACGATAGCAACACCCTGTCTTACCAGTGGCAAAAGCGTTCTCAGCACAATTTAGAATTACGCTTTTACAACAGTAAAACGAAACAGCAAACCGTCGCATTAACTGAAAAAAGCGATACTTGGATAAACCTACATTTTGATCTTGAGTTTTTAAAAGATAAAAAACATTTTGTGTGGGCCTCGGAGCGAGATGGATTTAAGCACCTTTATTTGTATGCTAATAATGGCCAACTTATTCGTCAAATAACTACTGGTGACTGGGTTGTTGATAGCTTAAAAGGCGTAGATGAAAAAAATGGTATAGTTTACTTTGCAGCGCGTAAAGATACTGCGCTTGAAAGCCACTTATACAGTGCACCTTTATTTAAAAAAGGAGCAATTAAGCGTATTACTGAAAAAGGCCAATACCACAATGTTGTATTGGCAAAAGATAACAAAACCTTCATTGACACTAGTTCATCGGTGAATAAGCCAAATTCAGCAGCGCTGCGCAAAATCAATGGAGAGTTTATTACGTGGCTTGAAGAGAATAAACTAGACGACTCTCACCCACTAACTCCCTTTTTAACCGATTTAGCACAGCCTGAGTACGGTACTATTACCGCTGAAGACGGCCAAGTTATGCATTACCGTTTATTTAAACCTACAAACATGGCTAAGGGTAAAAAGCATCCAGTTATTGTTAACGTGTATGGCGGCCCTCATGCTCAGCGAGTAACTAATAGCTGGCGTAGTAAAAACTTATACTTTCAATATATGGCGCAACAAGGTTATGTTATTTTTCAACTAGATAACCGCGGCTCTTATAATCGTGGTAAAAAGTTTGAAGATGCAATATATAAAAATTTAGGTGTTGTTGAAGTAGCTGATCAGATTAAAGGCGTTGAGTTTTTACGTACACTTGATTACGTAGACCCTGCACGCATTGGTATTTATGGTCACAGCTACGGTGGTTATATGGCGCTAATGACCATGTTTAAAGCAGGCGATTACTTTAGTGCTGGTGTTTCAGGCGCACCTGTAACTGACTGGGCCTTATACGATACTCACTACACCGAGCGTTACTTGGGTCACCCTGATACAAATGCGCAAGGTTATACCGACAGTGCTGTTTTCCCATATGCTGAAGGCCTTGAAGGCCCATTAATGATTTACCATGGTATGGCCGATGACAACGTGTTGTTTACCCATGCAACAAAATTGTTTAAACAGCTGCAAGATAACAATCAACAGTTTGAAATGATGACTTACCCAGGCTCAAAACATAGTCTTCGCGGTAAACAAGTTCAAACTCATTTACATCAAACTATTACTAACTTCTTTAACCGTAATTTTAATACAAATTAACTAACGTTAGGTTAATTATTCGACTAAAGGCTAATACAAGTATCAGCCTTTTTTTATGCAAATAAGATATATTGAAACGTCAACAAACAATAATCAAATCCATTTAAGCATAGAGTAACTAAAAATCTAAGCCTGAGCGCGCAACTTGTATTGTATTTAAATTAACCGCTAACAACTAAATATAAAAATTCAATATTATGAAAATAAAGCTCTATTAGCCTATATTTTAACTATGCTTATTAAAGAGAAGTAATGCTCTTATACAGGAACATGTTTATGCTAAATCTCCGTCGTTTTACTATATTTCAACGTCTAGCCATTTTAGTAGGGATTGTAATATTTGGTTTAATTGTATTGAGTATTTCGAGCTTGAGTAACCAATACCAAGCGCTCAAAAACGAGCAATACCTTAAAACTAAAAATGTGGTAGAAACTGCATATAGTACTATTAAGCACTATGCAGCCCTTGAACAAAACCAAACTCTTACTCGCCAACAAGCACAGTCTCAAGCAATCGCCTCAATCCGCTCATTGCGCTACGATGACACTAACTATTTTTGGATCAATAATTACCAGCCGGCGATGGTAATGCACCCAATAAAACCAGCTCTTGAGGGAAAAGATTTAACTAATAATAAAGACCCTGATGGCACCCCGTTATTTGTTGAGATGGTTAGCGTTGTAAAACAATCCGGCGAAGGTTATGTGCCTTATAAATGGCCAAAGCCCGGTAATGACAACCCCGTAGATAAAATTGCGTTTGTTAAAGGTTTTGAACAGTGGCAATGGATAATCGGCTCGGGAGTTTATCTTGATACCATAGACAGTGCCTTTTCGCAGCAGCGCACTATCATCATTATCAACGTTGTTATTATGATTATTGTGGTGGTGTTATTTAGCTACTTTATTGGCCGAAGCATTTTAACGCCGACTCGTTTAGCAGCGCAGATGATGAAAGATATCTCTCAAGGTGAGGGGGATTTAACTCGTACTCTCAACGAAAATGGTAATGATGAAATATCTCAACTTTCGCGGTCATTTAATTTATTTGTCTCTAAAATTAGAGAGTCTTTAGTACTAGTTGCCAAAAGCGCAAACGATGTAAACGAGCATGCCCATGCTGTAGATGATTCTAGCAAAACCAGCCAGTCGTTTATTGAGCTTCAAAACGACAGTAGCACCCAAGTAGCCGCTGCAATGGAGGAAATGACTCATCAAATTCATGATGTTAGCCGTAATGCCGAAGCCGCTGAACAAGCCGCAAATGATACTGCTAGTAATGCATCAACGGGTAAAAATGTGGTATCTAAAACGATTACCGCCATTGAAACCCTCTCGAGTAATATAGAAACCGTAAGCAAAGTAACCGCTGATCTTGCTCAAGAGAGTAATAATATTGGTTCGGTGCTTGATGTAATAAGAAGTATTGCAGAGCAAACTAACCTGTTGGCACTCAATGCAGCCATTGAGGCTGCACGGGCAGGTGAACATGGTAGAGGCTTTGCCGTCGTAGCCGATGAAGTAAGAACCTTAGCAAGTCGAACGGGTAAAAGCACTGATGAAATTCAAGCCATGATAGCTAAACTGCAAGAAGGCGCTAAAGCCGCAGTTGAGGCGGTAAAATCTAGCCAAGAAATTTCTATTTCTACGGTTGAACAAGCCTCTTCAGCAAATACATCACTGGATGAAATAGACAGGTTAGTATCGGTGATCACCGATATGAACGGCCAAATTGCAAGAGCAACAGAGCAGCAAACATCGGCCGCAGATGAAGTGAACTTAAGAATTAACGATCTTTCGCAATCAACGGAGCAATCATTAGGTAATACAAAGGATTTAACCCTTGCCAGCGACAAACTCAAACAAAGCAGTGTTGAATTATCTAGCGTGGTATCGCGCTTTAAGCTTAGTTAACTCAATTAAAAAAGCCCTGATTTTCAGGGCTTTTTAGACATGTTTATATAGAGAATTATAAACAGTAGCGGGCAAATAAACTGCTTACTGACGCCGCAGTTGGTTTACCATGTTGCCAATCGCCGCCTTCAACGCCACTACCGGCAATATCCATATGCACATAAGGAAGTGGTAGTGCTGATTCACTGCCATGTTTATCTAATCCGCCTACCACAGCTAAAAATGCCATAGGAAATTGATGGCCGCGCGCTGTAACAGCAGAAGCTGCATTATTACTAGAGAGTACGTCATCGGCTAAAGTACGTGGCTTTATAAAGTCATAATCTTCACGACGTGAACGGGATACTTCTGCACCGTCAGCCCATAAATCACCACAATCAGCTAATTGACGTGAAATATTAGCACTACGTGCTGGCCCATTTTCTACATAAGCACCATATGGTCCCATCGCACGTGCAGCATGCCCTGTTAAAGTAGCCACAGTAAACAGCGTTGGGTTTATTTCGTTTACAGCCAAATCTTTCATTTCACTAAGTAAATCACCCATCGCTAGACGCCCTTCGGCATCAGTATTACCAATGCGCACTCGCACACCTTCACGGCTAGTAATAATTTCATCAGGAACAAAACAATCTGAACCAATTGAGTTACGTACCACTGCTAAAAAGGCAATCACTTTAACGCCTTTAGGTTGGTAATCAGCAACTGCTTTCATAAATCCAGCCACAGAAGCCGCACCGCCTTTATCTCGGCTCATACCTGCCATGTAGCCGCCTACTTTTAAATCTGCACCGCCTGTGTCATAAACTAAGCCTTTACCAACAAACATCAGTGTGCGTGTTACTTCACCCTCTGGTACATATTCAAGTTTAACAACGCGTGGATGATGACGCTCTACTGCATAAGATGCACGAGCAACAGTACTTAGCATCGGATAGTGTTTATCAATGGCAGCCAAGTCATCAATCACATCAACGCTCACTGCGCTATTATTAAATAGTTCGCTACAGTAATCAGCAAAGCGTGGTGGTGCCATACGTTCAGGCTCGGTACCACATAAATCACGTGCAGCATATTGTCCAGCTGCTAATGCATTGACTGCTTTAATCGTTTGCTCATTGGCATCAATTAAACCGATTTGAGTAATTGGCTCAATACCATGACCATGAAATTCACGTGCTTCAAGAGGCTGCCATAATGCTTGGCATGCGCCTAAATAGGCCACTTCCAGCGCGTGTTGGTAACGGCTGTCGGTATTTAAAGCAGGTAAGTAAATAGCGGGGTTAACACTGCCTGACGCTTTAGCCTCGTTAATGGCTAATTTAGCCGCATCAAAATAGCGACGTACATCATCATAATCTCTATTTAAAGGGCCTGTTGGGGCTAATACAACACGTTTACCGGCAATTACTAGCAAGGTAACTTGATTACCTATGCGAGAGTCTACTTGAGCTTGATTTAAAATTGCATCGCGCAGAGGCGTATTTGGTATGTGAGAAAAGTCATCGCTGATAATAATTAGTGCATCGTGTGATGCACAATCTAGGCTTGCACTAACTGGCTGAGCCAGCACTGCTTTTGGATATGCCATAAAAAAGGATCCTGTTAGAAAACGTAGCCCCTATTATTATTTATTTAGCAATTTATAACCAGTAAACTGCGGTAATCTGCATACTTACTGGCAACCTAGAGTTACACCTTTTACACGTCTAAAATACTCAGCTGTAAATTATGCTCTGGTTGGTTTTTAATACCAACACCAATTCCTAATAAACGCACAGGTTGTTGTAATCCGCGTTGATAGGCTTTGGCGAGTAACTCTTTAAAAATAGCCGTGTTTAATTGATGATTCGCTTGATCTGCTGAGGTCACAACAAAATTAGCAAATTTAACTTTAACACTTAACTTGTTAATTTTATTTTGTAGCTGCTGTTTGTTTAATCTAACCTCGAGCTCACCTAACAGCTGCGGTAATTGCTCCAAGCACTCATCAAGACTATTTTTGTTGTATTCATAAGTATGCTCCACGCTCAATGACTTACGAATCCGCTCAGTTGAAACCCGCCCTATATGCTCCCCCATACATTTTTGATATAACGACACGCCAAAATTCCCCACATGTTGCTGCATCCAATTAGCCCCTTTTTCGCGAACATCTTGGCCCGTGTACAACCCTTTTAAATTAAGCTTCTCCAAGGTTACCTTACCCACTCCTGGAATTTTACCTAGTGGTAATTGGGCTAAAAACGAGTCAACTTGCTCAGGCAATACTACAAATTGGCCATTGGGTTTATTTTCATCGCTAGCAATTTTGGCTATAAATTTAATTGGCGCAATCCCCGCAGAAGCGGTCAGCCCTGTGGTATTAAAAATATCGGTGCGGATCTGCTCAGCAATTAACGTTGCACTGCCTTTAAATGCAGTACTGTCGGTAACATCTAGGTACGCTTCATCAAGTGAAAGAGGCTCAACAAGATCAGTATAGCGGTTAAATATAGCGCGGATTTGAGTTGATACTTGTTTATAAACAGCCATTCTACCCGGCACAATAACTAAATCGGGGCAAAGCTGTTTGGCATGATAGTTAGACATGGCAGAGCGCACCCCATACTCTCTAGCAAGATAGTTAGCGGTAGAGAGCACTCCACGGCGACTGTTACCGCCAATTGCCAGCGGTACACTTGCAAGCTTGGGGTTGTCGCGCATTTCAACGGCTGCATAAAAGCAGTCCATATCTATATGAATAAACTTTTTCATCACACAATAACAACTGTTCATTTATACAGTCATTATTGTGGAATCGCTGCTAATTAGCAAGCTTGTTGTTATTTAAAAAGAGCGCCTATTTTTCTTGGGCTTATTAAAACAATACATCCAAAATAAAATTTCTAAAGAAAAGCCTAATAAAATCAAAATAATTGCTCCTGCCTCATTACCCATAGCGTAACAAGTAAACGACGCTATAAAAACGGTGCATGCCAATAACCAATTAATTATATTCTGCATAGTTATCTCCTTGTGTGTTACTAGTTACTATAGTCATGAATTCAAAGAGGTACAATTTTAGCCCTAGAATTTTTGCCAACTATAATTCCCTTGAGCTCATCCGACCATGTTGCTAATCTAAATACTTTAAAACCAAGAGCTATAAATACATGGAAACGTTTAAACAACAACACCCTATTCATACCGACATTACTGTAGCGTGGGGCGATATGGATGCCCTACAGCATGTTAATAACTGTGTTTATCTTCGTTATTTTGAAATAGCCAGAATCGACTTTTTAAATAAATTAAATTTATTTGATACTATCAATGCTAAAGCCACTGGCCCTGTGATCAGTGAAAATAATATTCGCTACAAACGCCCTGTGACGTTTCCTGACACATTAAGCGTAGGTATTACTATTAGTGATATTAAGTCAGACAGATTTATAATGAATTACAGTGTATTTAGCCATGCGCAAAATGCGATAACGACCACTGGCATGTCAAAAGTGGTGATGTTTGACTTTAAAACAGAGCAAAAAGCCACGATCACAGAACCTTTGTTATCGGCTTTAAAAGCAAACTCTGAAAACGAATAATTAGGATTAGTAATGCAATATAGTCAATTAGGCAGTAGTGATATTAGTGTTTCTAGGGTCTGTTTAGGTAGTATGACTTGGGGAGTACAAAACACCCAGCATGATGCTGATGAGCAAATAGCCTATGCTCTTGACCGTGGTGTTAACTTTATTGATACGGCAGAAATGTACGCAGTTCCTCCCTCTCCCGATACTTATGGTAAAACTGAGGAAATTATAGGGAATTGGGTTGCACGTAATTCACAGAAACGAAAAGACATTGTTATTGCAACTAAAATTGCCGGTAATGGGCTTTCATGGATCCGTGATGGTGGTGATATTACTCGCCAAGCTGTTATTGATGCAGTTGATCAGTCTCTAAAACGCCTACAAACCGACTATATTGACTTATACCAATTACATTGGCCAAATCGCCGCACTCCTCATTTTGCAAGGCAATGGCCTGGCATGCTTAAATTTACTGAGGTCGATGCAAAACAGCACACCGCTGACATGCTTGATATTTTAGAGGGTTTAGATGCGTGTGTTAAAGCGGGTAAAATTAAACACTGTGGACTTTCTGACGACACCCCGTGGGGGATTAGCCAATTTTTAAATTTAGCCAAAGAGCACAATTTACCAAAAATGGTGTCTATTCAAAATGAGTTTAGTTTAGCGCATGCGAAAGATTGGCCTTATTTAATAGAGCAATGTGTGCATGAAGATATTGCTTACTTACCTTGGTCACCTTTAGCTGCTGGACTATTAACGGGTAAATATCTAAATGGAGCACGCCCTGAAGGCTCTCGCTGGACATTTATGCAGCGTAACGGTATTTTTAGAGATACGCCACAATCACAAAAGGCGACCAAAGAGTATGTTGAACTTGCCCATGAACACAACATAACACCAGCACAATTAGCGCTAGCGTGGTGTAATCAAGTGGATGGCGTTACCTCATCTATTATTGGTGCCACTACTATGGCGCAATTAAAAGAAGACATTGATGCATTTGAGCTAACTCTTAGCGACGATGTACTTCTAGCGATTGATACCATATTCAGAAATAACCCAATGCCATACTAATGAAATTAAGCAAAGAGTAAATGTTATTCAATAATGTTGATTCTTTGCTATTCTTTATGTTTATTTTTTAAGCGCTAAGGTATAATTAAATACAGTCTTTTAATAAAGAATTATCAGCTTTTTATGGATACAGCTCGTTATTTCTGCCTGCTATTTTTAATATTCTCGAGTAACAGTATTAGCCAATCTAAAAATCAGCTTACTGAAATTTTATGGCTACAAAGCAACACACCACCTTTTCACTTAGACTCAGAGAATACTCAAATGGGCTTGTGTGATAATTTAACTAAGCAACTAATCAGTAGTATAAAGGATGTAAAACATACTCGATTATTTGTTCCACAAAAACGAATTAATAAATATATCAAAGAAGGCAAAAATGTCTGCTTTCCATGCGTAATCCATAAAAAGAGCACCAACGAAGTCTATACATACTCACGTCCTACCTCTATCTACCCTGAGTTTAGTATTATTACAACTAATCAAAAAGCAGAAACACTTACTAAAGCACATGGTAATCCTATAAATTTAATTAGTTTACTTAGCGATGAACGATTTACCTATGGACAAGCCGCAGCACGACGTTTTTCACCACACATAAATATGATTATTGAAAACTCTTTGAGCCATCATAATGTGTCCTTGAGCTTAAGTAGTGATAATGAGAGTGGCGTTGTGATCGATAGGTTGAGGCATGGCTTTTTAGACTACTCGCTCGATTATCCTTTTATGGCCAGTTACTTTAACCAGCAACAACACCCTATAAAAATCGTTAGTATACCCATAGCTCAAAATACGCGCTCATTAATCAAAGGAGCTGTAGGCTGTGCGACTAATGCGCCTAATGATTTTGCTAATCAGGCAATTAAGAAAATTAATGCGGCATTAGAAAGTACCATACTAGAATCAGCGGCTCATCAACTAAGCCAGCGACACTGGCTAAGTGAACATATCGATAATTTTGATAAACAATATTATCAACACATAATTAACTTTGACTCACAGACCAATGATGCTCCAATAAACACTGCTGACCAGAATAAAGAGCAACGTTGAACTCTCGTCCAGTACTAACCATCCCTACGCCAGCAGGCGTGCCGGTCATAATAATATCGCCCTCTTCCAAACCCATAAACTCATTTACCTCTGCCAGAATTTGCGCAGGTTGGTGCAACATTAGCTGGGTTTCCCCGTGCTGAATTACTTTACCATCAATATGTAATTCAAACATAAATGATGTCATTTCTGGCGTTAACTCAATAAAATCACTAAATAATACTGACCCATCGAATGCTTTAGCACGCTCCCACGGCAAGCCCTTTTCTTTTAAACTGCTTTGCAAAGCTCGCTTAGTCAAATCGAGTCCAATCCCTACGCCTGCAAGCTGCTTATTTTTTATCACAAAGCATAATTCAGTTTCATAATGTAACGTATCACCGTTATGGGAAGAGAGTAAGGTATTAGTGATCGCGCTATTAGGCTTATTAAAAATTACCATTTGCTCAGGGTGTTCGTTGTTTAATTCAGCAATATGCGCACTGTAATTGCGCCCCACACAGACTATTTTTAAAGGTTGTATGCTCTGCGAAGCCAGCTTTATTTGATTCATTCTCTCACCTGTTAATTACATAATGCATTTAATATTTTGGCATACTCTCAAATTATTAATGCAAAAGCGAATGCAGTTTTATCATGTTTTTGTGACTATTACTGAGCTGAATATAATCAATCACATAGAATGGAATAAAAGTAAGGAGGGACTAATTTGGTAGGTTTTTGTACTAAGCGTTTAAAATAATAAGCAGGTACTCTCAGTACCTGCTTATTAATAGATTATTGACTACTTACAAGTAACACTACTTTGCTCGGCAGTATTCGCTGTAATAGCCAGCTTAGCTATAGATACATGCCAATCACCTTGCGTACTTAACTGCCAAGGGATGAACACTTGTGCTAAATCAACACCCTGCTCTGCAAAACAACTTAAGTTGATGTTTAATGTTTGCCATTGACCTGATTGCTCAAGGTTATCGGTAATATCAAACTTACCCTGACAACTTTCGCCACAGCCCATAGCAATCCACAGCGGGCTTGATGCCGCTTTATCTACTTTAATTTGCATTTGCAATTGGCCATTGTTTTCAACGTATGAGCGTAAGTCAGATGGGAATGCCGCGGCTAAATTAACCCCAGCCATCGCTTGGCCATTAAAACGAATAGCGCGTGCATCTTCTTGCACCTCTTTATCAAATGTTTGGATGCTCACCGCACCTAATGACTCGCGACTGCTCGCCACCGTTTTTTGTTGCTCGCCACTTTTTAATACCAACGACCATGGTGCTTTTATAGCACGTTCAAACAACACTAAGTCGTCCAATTGTTCAGTCTGTTGAGTTTGCTCTACCAAGTCATCTTTAAGTACGTTGCTATCACCGTAGGTTAAGCCAAAACCATAAGGAAGTAATGGGCTATAAGCTTCATCGTTGCGGTTTTCATTGTCGATTGGGTTATTCGGCCATGAAAACGATAACTTTCCTTTAAAGTCGTGGTTAATTGAACCGTCTGCATTTTTAAACAATACATCACTAATTGCATCACCTTCACTGCCTGGAAGCCAAATAGCAACAAACGCATCACTGGCATTTAGCTCAGCATTAACCCACATTGGGCGACCGCTAATAAATAATGATACAACAGGGATTCCTGCATCTTTAAACTTTCTCAGTAGCGCTAAGTCGCTTTTATTACCGCGCTGGTATTCTAGGTTATCAACATCACCATTACCCTCTGCATATGGTTGCTCACCAAACACCACAATGGCTACATCTGGGCGTGCTTTGTATTCCCCTTCAACACTCAGCATTGCACTGCCACCAGCTTGCTCTACAGTATCTTTAATACCTGCGTAAATAGAGCTGCCGCCAGGGAAGTCACTGTTGGTATTGCCTGTTCCTTGCCACGTAACGCTCCAACCACCCGACTGCATGCCGATGTTATCAGCCCCTATGCCTGCGACTAATACGTTGGTCTTAGGCGATAATGGCAGTAACTGCTGCTTATTTTTAAGTAATACTAGAGATTCGCGTACAGCTTGTTTAGCCACTGCACGGTGATCGCTACTACCAATAATTTCAGTTTTTCCAGAAAGAGGACGCTTCGCGGGGCTTGGTTTATCAAATAACCCTGCACGCATTTTAACGCGTAGGATACGCGTTACCGCATCGTTAATTCTGCTTAGTGGGATTTCACCGCTATTAGCTTGGTTAACCAAGTTGCTAAATAGCGGTTTCCACTCATCAGGCGCCATGTACACGTCTAAGCCTGCATTAGCAGCTTGAGCACAGTTACTATTTGAACAGCCTTTAACTTGTCCATGACCATTCCAATCGCCAACAACAAAGCCATCAAAACCCATTTTTTCTTTTAATACATCGGTTAATAAGTATTTGTTACCGTGTATTTTATCGCCATGCCAGCTGTTAAACGAAGCCATAACCGTTTGCGCACCTGCACTCAAACCACCTACATAACCTTGTGCATGAAGCGCAAATAACTCTTCTTCAGAGGCGATATTATTACCTTGATCGTCGCCATTGACAGTGCCACCATCACCTAAAAAGTGCTTAACGGTGCTAACTACTCGCGTGTCTGACAAAAAGTCTTCATCAACAGCGCCTTGCAACCCTTTAACGATAGAAGCGGAATACGCTTTCACTATTTCAGGGTCCTCAGAGTACCCTTCGTAAGTACGGCCCCAGCGGTCATCACGAACCACCGCAACAGTAGGTGCAAATACCCAATCTATACCGGTAACCATTACTTCTCGCGCAGTAGCGGCGGCTATTTTTTCAATAAGTGCAGGGTTGTTTGCAGCACCTAAACCAATATTATGCGGAAATAAGGTCGCGCCAATAACATTGTTGTGTCCATGTACCGCATCAGTGCCCCACATTGTAGGGATTGTGCTGCCATCTAAAGAATCATCAATAGATGCTTGGTACATTTCTTCGGCTAAATCAACCCAATCTTCAGGGGTTGCATGTTTATTGTTATTTGGAAAAGAACCACCGCCATTTAAGTAAGAACCAAAACCATACTTACGCATATCTTCAACCGTGATATTACGAATTTCAGGTTGGATCATTTGCGCTATTTTTTGCTCTAGCGTCATATTCTTTAGCATATCAGCGATTTTTTGCTCCATTTGAGCATCGCTTTTAATACCGGTTTCTATTGTTGGCCAAATTTCTTTTTGGCTTGTAACATCACTAGCACTGTTAGAGGGTTGCGAACAACCGCTGCTGGTTATTGCTGCTAGCATCAGCGCAGTGATTGAAAAAGTGCGTTTAATAATCATAGCATTCACCTAAAACTCAAAGAGGAGTTGACGTTGTTTTTTTTGCACCAAACAGCGCGAAATAAGTAATATATAAATAGCAGCCAATGGGCAGAATAAGAGCTAATTGCACACCGATGTTATCAGCCAGCATACCTTGTAATAACGGAATAATAGCACCGCCAACAATCGCTAAACATAAGATACCCGACCCCTGTGAGGTGTATTTACCAAGCCCCTGCAGTGCTAAACTAAAAATAGTAGGAAACATAATTGAGTTACATAATCCAACTAATAAAATAGCCCACATAGCCAGTGACCCCTGACCCGTCATAGCAATTAACACAAGTAAGCCTGCTAAAATACCATGACAAGCTAATACTTTGGCTGCGTTTAATTTTTGCATAATCGCAGCACCAGCAAATCGCCCTATCATTGCACCTGCAAAATAATAGCTAATGTAATGTGCTGCTTGTTGCTCTGGTAAGCCTGCAATATGATCAAGGGTTAAAAAGCCAACTAAAAAACTACCTATTGCCACTTCAGCCCCTACGTAAACAAAAATACCAATCGCGCCTAAAATAAGGTGACGATATTTCCATACACTGCCTAAATCAACAAACTCAGTGTCACCTTGGTTTTCTGCTTCACTGTCAATCGCTTTACCTAGTTTAGGTAGCTTTAAAAAAGCAAAAATAATCGCCAATGTTAATAAACTTGCACTGAGCATTAAATAAGGAAACTTAACTTGTTCTGCTGTAGCTTGACTAATTTCTGACAAAATTAACCAACTACCAAACAATGGCGCAACAGTTGTACCTAAAGAGTTAAAAGCTTGAGTCATAGTTAAACGCGAAGACGCTGTTTTTGCAGGCCCTAATACGCTTACATAAGGGTTGGCAGAGACTTGTAAAATGGTGATCCCTGAAGCAAGTACAAACAAAGCAAGTAAAAATAGTTCGTAAACATGTGCCTCTGCAGCGGGGTAAAATAGTGCACACCCTATCGCAGCAACAACCAAACCAACAACAATACCAAATTGGTAACCTATTTTACTGACCAGCTTCCCTGCAGGAATTGACATAACAAAGTAGGCACCAAAAAAACAAAATTGTACCAACATTGCTTGGGTGTAATTGAGGGAGAACATTCCCTTTAAATACGGAATTAAAATATCGTTTAGGCAAGTAAGAAAACCCCACATAAAAAACAAGGTCGTAAGCGATGTTAACGCAAAGGTGTGTGTAGACCCTGGTTTTTGGCTGTTTTCTGCTGCCGGTAGTGGCTGTGTGATATGTGCCATAGTATAATCTCTAATTATTTTTTAATTATCAGATTGTTACCTCTATTTTATTGCGTTTAGTAAAACTTAAAATGCAGATAATAGTTGCAACACCAAATGTAAGCGCTTACATTTATAGCATATAGAGAAAATTTATCAATTTATTTACAAAAATATTGTAAGCGCTTACATTGTTGTATTATGCAATTTATATTGCTTAGCTCTACTGTAAAGCTCATTATTATTTGCAAGCTTAAGGACGTATCTCATTGTGTTTAAAACAATCTCCTTACCAGGCACGTCAGCCCTCTTAAAGCCGCCGTTTATTTTTGGGGTTGCTACAGCCTCTTTTCAAATAGAGGGAAGTTACGATACCCGCCTCCCCTGTATTTGGGATACTTTTTGTAACAAACCAAACACCATTGCAGATAACAGTAACGGCAACCAAGCATGTAAACACATAGAATATTGGCAACAAGATGTACAAATGATTGCTGATTTAGCTGTAGACGCTTATCGTCTTTCGATTTCTTGGCCACGCGTTTTACACCAAGATGGCAGCTTGAATATTCAAGGAATGTCGTTTTATAAATCGCTATTACAAGCTTTAAAAGCGCGTAACATTAAAACTTATGTCACTTTATATCATTGGGATTTACCACAGCATTTAGAAGACAACGGTGGTTGGCTAAATCGCAATACCGCGTATCAATTTGCTCATTACACTCACATAGTAACTCAACAACTAAAGGGCTTAGTTGACTCTTATGCGACCTTAAATGAGCCTTTTTGTAGTGCCTACCTAGGCTATGAAATAGGGGTACATGCACCAGGCATAAAAAGTCAAAAAGCAGGACGCCAAGCAGCGCACCACTTACTGCTTGCCCATGGACTCGCAATGCAAGTGATACGTAAGAATTGCCCCACGATAGAAGCCGGTATAGTACTTAACTTTAGCCCATCCTATCCGCTTACCACTGCTGATGAACGCGCTGCTAAATTAGCTGATGACTATCATAACCAATGGTATATACGGGCAGTACTAGAGGGCTGTTACCCTGAAGTGATTAATGAGCTTGCAAATGATGCAAAGCCCCATATTAGTGATGGAGATATGGCAATTATTAGCCAAAAGATCGATTTTTTAGGGGTTAATTACTATACTCGTATTCATTACAAAAATACCCCAGATCATTGGTTTAGAGAAGTTTCTTTAGAGAATGTTGCCACCACCGATATGGGCTGGGAAATATACCCGCAGGGATTGTGCGAATTACTGCTTTCACTAAATGATCGTTACACTTTACCTAAGGTATATATAACAGAGAACGGTGCAGCGATGGCTGATATATTAATAAATGGTAAAGTAGATGACATACAACGTATCAATTATTACCATACCCATCTTAATGCCGTTCATAATGCAGTTGAGCAAGGCGTTAATGTACAAGGCTACTTTGCATGGAGTTTAATGGATAATTTTGAATGGGCCTATGGTTATGAAAAACGCTTTGGGCTAGTCTATGTTGACTACCAAACTCAACAACGTACCTTAAAACAAAGCGCAATTGCGTATCGTGATTTTCTTAAACAGCGCCAAAAATAATAACGAGTGGCTTTTATGCTGAGTAAAAAAGAAAAAATAGCTTACGGCCTAGGTGACACGGCCAGTAATATTATTTTTCAAACCGTGATGCTGTTTTTAACTTTTTTCTACACTGATATTTTTGGTATTTCGCCTGCTGTTGTGGGCACCCTTTTTTTAGTAGTTAGAGTTATTGATGCAGTAACTGATCCAATAATGGGCGCACTCACTGATGCCACTCATACTAAATACGGTAGCTACCGACCCTACCTACTTTGGCTTGCCATCCCTTTTGCCGTTATAAGCGTGATTACTTTTACTACCCCTGAGATGGATGACACCAACAAAATTATTTACGCCTTCGTTACCTACACCCTGCTAATGTTAGTTTACACCGCAATTAATATTCCTTATTCGGCACTTGGCGGCGTATTAAGTGGCAATCCCAACGAACGTGTCTCCATTCAATCATACCGGTTTGTATTTGGTATGTTAGGTGGTTTACTGGTTACAAGCTGCACCTTGCCTTTAGTAAAATGGTTTGGCAATGGTAATAACGAAATGGGCTATCAACTCACTATGCTGGTTATGAGTTGCCTAGGTGTGGTGTTATTTTTAATTTGTTTTCGTTACACCAAAGAGCGAGTGAGCAATCCACCGCATAAATTATCTTTAAAAACACAACTTCACGTTTTATGGCAAAATCAGCCGTTTAAAATCTTGTGTATGGCAGCGCTGGTATTATTAACCAGTATGGTATTGCGCACAACGTTGGCTATTTACTATGTAAAATATGTTCTTGGCAAAGAAGATTTAATCACCGAATTTGTAACCTTAGGTATGATTGGTAATATTTTAGGCTGCGCTTGCGCACAACCTTTAAGTAAACGCCTTGATAAGAAAGCGGCTTATGTTTATCTGCAATATATTTCCGCCATATTGAGCTGCATTGCCTTTTTTGTTCCTAATGAACACGTTTTACTAGCGTTTTTAGTGTATTTTTTATGGTGTTTTTTCACTCAAATGGCAACGCCTTTATTATGGGCAAAAATGGCTGATACTATTGATTACGGAGTCTGGCAAAATGGCCTTCGACTCACGGGTTTAGTTTACGCAAGCATCGTATTTTTTATCAAATTGGGGCTTGCATTAGGCGGAGCGATTGCCGGTTGGTTACTTGCTTATTATCAATATCAAGCCAATGTGGAATTAAGCGAGGCAACTAAAAATGGTATTTTAACCTCATTCACACTTTACCCTGCGATTGGTAGTGTACTTGTGGCATTAATAATGAGTAAATACAGCCTAGACAATAGAACCATTAAAAAAATCACTGCCGATTTAACACAGAAAAGCAATTTGTAGCAAGGAATAGTATGGCCACCATTTATGAAGTGTCAAAGCTTGCAGGGGTGTCACTTGCCACTGTTTCAAGAGTAATGAACAACAATGCAAACGTAAGTGATGCAACCAGAAAAAAAGTCACCTTAGCCATGGAAGAGCTGGGCTACCGCCCTAACTCTATTGCGCAATCACTGGCTTCTAATTGCTCGAATAGTGCGGGCTTGTTAGTTTCAGAGCTTAAGGGGCCGTTTTATGGGCCGATGATGAGCGGTATAGAGAACACCCTAAGAAATCAAGGTAAACACGTTATTATTACCGCAGGCCACAGTGACGCAGAGCGAGAGCAACAAGGCATCGAATTTTTAATTAGCCGTAACTGCGACGCACTTATTTTGCATGTTGAAGCTATTAGTGATGAATACTTAATAAAACTCAGTAAAGGCAAAACCCCGTTTGTTTTGCTAAACCGCTATATTGAAGAGCTCGCCGACCGCTGTATTATTCTTGATAATACTAAAGGCGGCTATTTAGCCACTAAATACATTATTGAATCGGGCCATAAAGACATTGCCTATATTAGCGGTCCACTTTGGAAGAAAGATGCCCAAGAACGCTTAAATGGGCATAAACAAGCGCTTGATGAATTCGCCATTAAATTTGATGAAAATAATTTATTTGAAGGTGACTTTGTAGAAGAAAGTGGCTACGAAGGCTTCGCTACACTGTATAAAAACAACCCCGCCTTTACCGCCTTGGTGTGTGCCAATGACGAAATGGCCACCGGTGCTATGGTGAGTGCTAGGGAGCATGGTATACAACTACCTTCGCAGCTTTCCATTATTGGCTACGATAACGTGTTTTTTACCCGTCACGTTTACCCTCCGTTGAGCACTATAAATTACCCTATAGATGAAATGGGAAAAGTGGCTGCACAGTGGGTACTTAGCCATGTGTATCAAAAAAGCGTACACCCCATTCAAACGTTATTTGAGCCCGAGCTAGTTATACGCCAATCTGTGGTTAAAACCTTTAGTATAAAGGGAAGCAAAAAGGGTGTTAAACAAGCTGATTGAGCAATGCTAAATTTATTGGTTTTAGCAATACTTGCTCTATTTCTAGTTGCCTGATATGCACAGCATCAGGCTCCATACCACTAATAATGACGCGCTTAATATCAGGGTAATGCTGCTTAATAAACCCTGCCAGCTCTAAACCGGTTCCATCTGGCAAATGCATATCGAGCAATACTTTATCGTAATTACTGTTATGTTCAAGCCTTGCTTTACAGTCTTTAACACTTGTTGCTATATCGGTATCTACATCCAAGCTTTCTAGTAATAGCTGGGTAATTTGCGCGGCATCAGCATCGTCTTCTACTAATAAAAAGCACTTTTTATCATTACTTGGTTTAGGTGCTGGCTGAACCAGCGTAGCTGATTGTTCTTTTTGCCCGAGCCTTAACTCTAAGCATTGATAAAGCAAGTTGGAATCGACAGGTTTGGCAATCATATCGTCAAACCCTAACGCATTGAGTTCGCTATGAATGCCTTTCATAGTCGCAGCAGTTAAGGCTATGATTGAACCTTTAAAACCTAGCTTTCTAAGCTCAATAGCAGCTTCTTTTCCGCCCATTACTGGCATGTGGATATCTAAAAATATAATATCGTAGGTTGCGTGCCCGTCTGCTAGCTGTTTTTTTACTTTTTCAAGCGCTTGCTTACCATTATCAGCATAATCGACCGCAGCGCCTGCTGAACCGATTAAGTGACCAACTAACACACGTAAATCGCGTAAATCATCAACCACCAACACCTTACCGCTCACTTGGCAGGGTGCTACTTTTTGCTGCATATTGGGGGTTAAATCAAGTTTTAATAAATTGCGCTCTACCTGTCTGATATCACCAGGATATAAAGAAATGGTAAAGGTTGACCCTTTACCTACGTGAGAGTCTAATGAAATATCCCCCTGCATACGACTAAGTAGTTCAGAACAAATAGCTAAACCTAAGCCTGCACCACCGACTGAACGCGACTCTACATCAGCTATTTGCTCAAAAGGCTTAAAGATGAGAGCTTGTTTTTCTGGAGCAATGCCTAAGCCTGAGTCTTTAATACTAAAAAATAGCATTTCACGCTCATTGACTACTTCAGTCCACGCGTTAACCACAATCTCGCCTTGCTCAGTAAATTTAATCGCGTTATTGATCAGGTTAATAAGAATTTGTCGAACTCGAGTGGCATCTACACGAATGACTAGTGGTAAAGGCTCCAGTGATTCAAACTTTAGTGATAAGCCTTTATCGAGTGCCGATACGCGCATTAATGTAAATACGTCGGCCATTAAGCTATCAAGGTTAACCTCCCCTAAACTCAGTTCGAGTTTATCGACAGCAATTTTAGATAAATCTAAAACATCATTTAGTAAGCTTAATAAATGCTTACCATTACGATAAATCACACCGAGCTCGTTTTCAGCCTGCTTGTTAAAGTCACTGAGCATCAACAACTCGGTATAACCTAAAATAGAAGATAGCGGTGTTCGCAATTCGTGGCTTAAATGTGCTAAAAAGCGATCTTTTGAACGGTTTTCAGCCTCGGCTTTTAAGCGTTCCACTCGCTCATCTTCTACATCACGGCGCGCTAATGCGTAGCGAATAGAGCGAGCAAACCGGCTACCACTCATTTCGTTTTTAACTAAGTAATCAACAGCTCCGGCATCAAGCGCAGCTGAATCGAGGGCATCGTTTGACTGCCCTGTAAGCATAATAATAGGCCCACAAAAACCATTTTTAAGCGCTTGTTTTAAAACACTTAAGCCATCAGATGCCCCTAAGCGATAATCAAGCAAGCAAATATCATGTTGATTTTTACTCAACACTTCCACCGCCTGCTCAGGAGAGCTTATCCAGTCTATGTCAAACACATGGGAACTGAGCTGCTCTAAATAGTCACGAGTTAAAATATAATCATCTTCATCGTCTTCAACCAATAGCAGTTTCGTTGCCTTTGCTAACATAGCGTCTCCTGTTTTAATAATATGCTTAATCGTTAAACGTGCTTGGTAGCTCTACAAACTCAACCCAGTATTTACCCAGCGTTTTCATCAACTCAACTAACCCGTCAAACGTAACCGGCTTAGTTATGTAAGACGCAGCGCCTAGGTTATAACCTTTAACCATGTCTTCTTCTTGCTTAGATGTGGTTAAAATTACCACTGGAATGCCTTTTAGGTTTGGATTTGCCTTAATAGCTTCAAGCGCTTCACGACCATCCATTCTCGGCATGTTTAAATCAAGTAAAATTAAGCCTGGTCTTGGCGAGATGCTTTTATCTACAAACTTGCCTTTGCGCTCTAGGTACTCTAAAAGTTCAACACCGTCTTCAACAAAATGTAATTCATTTAAAACGCGACTTTCAGCAAGCGCATCTTGGGTTAATAAACGATCATCTTCATCATCGTCTGCCATCAAAATGGTAATCGGTTTTACGTTTGTTAATGGCATATTATGCCTCTCCTTGTAATGTGAATAACTCTGCATCCACAGGTAATTTAATGATGAAAGTTGCCCCCTCACCTAGGGTGCTTATCGCAGCAATAGAGCCGCCGTGTCGTTCTACAATTCGACGACATACAGATAAACCAATACCCGTTCCTTTATATTCTGAACGGCCATGCAAACGTTGAAATGGTACAAATATTTTATCCGCGTACTCATCAGAGAAGCCGATACCATTATCTTTTACGGTAATGACATGCCAACATATTTCACTGTTATGATCTTCACTAAACTCACACACTCGTTCAAAGTCAACATTAACAACCGGGTCAACGTTAGGCGCTCTGAACTTCACTGCATTGGAAATTAAGTTTAAAAACAGCTGATGCATTTGACTCGGATCTGCCTGAATAATGGGCATATCAACCGTAACAACCTGTGCATTACACTCATTAATCGCTATTTCTAAATCACCTTTTATATCATTCAGAATGCTGTTTAAATCGGTATCGGTAAAATCTTTACCTCGGGTTGTTACTCGAGAGAACTCTAATAAATCATTAATTAAATTAGACATCCTTTGTGCGGCATTTTTCATGCGGGCAATATAATCTGCGCCTTTTTCACCTAATTCGTCTTTAAACATGCTTTCAAGCCGGTCACTAAATGCTTGAATTTTCCTTAGCGGCTCTTGCAAGTCATGGCTGGCAACAAAAGCAAACTCCTCTAACTCTCGGTTACTACGACTTAATTCATCAGAATACAAAGTAAGCTCTTGAGTACGTTCAGTCACTTTACTGGCTAAAGTTTCATTTTGCATTTCAAGCTCGGCACGATACTCGGCCGCATTTTTTAAATTCAACCTCGCCAATAAAAACATACCCAAAATCAATAATGCGCTGGTAACTGCAGTAATACCAAAAGTGATTTTAGCTTCTTTCTTAATTTGTTCTAATTTCGAAAAGTGACTAACTTTAAACAACAATTCACGCTCTTGAATATCATTAACCAACGCCCGAATCTCTCTGTAAAGATCACGCCCTTCATGTGTATTCAGCCTCAAAAGTGCGCGCTTTTCCTTATCGTTTAATGCTAATTCAACCGTTTTTTTCAGCTCAGCTATTTTAGCTTCAACCAGTAGTAACAACTGTGCAATACGCTGTGCCTGCCCATCAATTTCAGAATGCAAGGCATTCACATGACTGGTTTGGGATTTTATTTGCGCAACAGCATCGTAATAAGGCACTAAATAATCATCAGTTTGGGTTAATAAATACCCTCGCTGTCCCGACTCGGCTTGCACTACCGAAAGATGCAATTGCTCTATCGCCGTGCTTAACATATTAGTGTTATCTAAACTTTGCTGAGTACGCGATAATCCTTGAATAGTATTAATGGCTAAAAAAGCATTACCAACAATAATACACAGCACTATAGAAATAAATAACGCCCATACTACATTTGCCTTACCTTGCTGTTTGCGTTTAATCATTTATCGTCCTGAATTAATTAGGGTTACTTCGACTCTGAAATAAGCTGCAAACTGTCACTGCACGCTTGGCAATTAGCAATTATTTTATCCAGTGCGGCGAGTGCTTTATCTTTTGGCATATCGTTTTCAAGTACTAGCTTAATTAGCTCAGCGTTCATCGAAATACGGTTTAGCGGCGCACGTGCGTCGTGTACCAGCTCATTCAAAGGTTTTGCCTGTTGTGGTGATGCCATTAAAGTCCTCGTTTTGTTGTTATTAAATTTGCATGCTGGTTATTTATACTCGCCAATACCACCATAAGCATTTAAACGGTTGTATAAGGTTTTAGTACTAATGCCTAACATTTGTGCCGCTAATGTTTTATTACCTTGTACCTTATCGAGCGTGGCATGAATAAGCTCTTTTTCAACTTCTTCAATTGTTTGCCCTGCTGATACCTGTTTGTCCTCAGATTGAGTATTAACCCTTGAAAAAGGCGATTCTAAGTTGTCAGGTAAACTAATTGTGCTTGTTTGCGGGTCGCTCATAATAAAAGCGCGATGAATAGCATGGCGAAGTTCACGTACGTTACCTGGCCAGTCGTATGTTTGTAGCTCTTTAAGCTGTTCGTTAGCCCAGGCAAACGCTGTACCATTTTCATCGTTCAACTGACCTAAAAACGCTTTTGCGAGTAATGGAATATCTTCTTTTCGCTCTCGTAGTGGCGGTATATCAATTGGAAAAACAGCCAGTCTAAAGTAAATATCTTCACGTAAAATATTATTCTGCGCTAAATCGGTAAGGGAGCGGTTAGTCGCTGAAATAACACGGCAATTTACTGGTAACTCACGATTACCGCCTACTCGTGTTACTTTTTTAGTTTCAAGTACACGCAGTAAGTTAGGCTGCATATCAATCGGCATTTCGGTGACTTCATCAAGAAATAACGTTCCGCCGTCTGCTTGTTCAAACACGCCCTCTTTACGAGCAATGGCACCGGTAAATGCGCCTTTTTCGTGGCCAAATAATTCACTGCCAATAAGCTCTTTTGAAAGCGCCCCACAGTTACTCGCCACCAGTGGACCTTCGCATTTACTAGCATTATGAATAGCTTGGGCTACCACCTCTTTACCTGAGCCACTTTCACCCATAAGCATAACATTAGCATTGGTTTTAGCTACACGCTCTATCATAGTATAAAGCTGTTGCATGGGCGCAGACTCGCCAATAAGCGTGTCAAAATGATGAGTAATAGCGGCGCTTTTCGCTTTCTTTACTGTTTTTTTAGGGCCATTTAAAACCAGTTCTAAGTCTTCGCGTTGCAGCGGTTTTAATAGATGCGACACATTAGGCTCACACATCTCAGCTAAAATACCTTTAACCGAAGGGTGACCTGAAATAAGGGTGACTTTAGGCGATTGACCAATCATTTTTAAGTGATCCAGCAAGTGTAAACCACTGCCATCAGGTAACATAAAATCGAGCAGCACATGATCAAAGGTGTTATTTTCAAACCATTGATGCGCTTCTTTTAAACTGGTTGCTGTATTAATGTTGTGGCCAAGAAACTCAACAATATGGCAAATAACATCACTAAATTCGACGTCGTCATCGACTAAAAGTATATTTAACATGAATAATCCCTGTGCTTTTTCACCATTCTACTTACCCTTTAATGTAAATGAAAGATATACATAATTAAGGTACAAAATGCAGCTGTTTTATTTTTAATCCACTAGTTTAATCATAAGTAGCTGTATAGGCGCTGAAATAGCGCTATTTTATGCGGCTTATTAAATCTCTATTAAAGCAATTAATATAACCAACTGATATAATTTATTTTTATTAAAGGAGTTGTTATGCGCTTATTAAAAACCTACATTCATCCCTCAATCAATATTGAGCAAGGTCGTCAATTTTCTCGCCCAACCGCTCGCGCTATTGCATTTAAGCAACAACAAATTTTACTTATGTATACTCAGCGCTACGACGACTTTAGCTTACCTGGCGGTGGAATTGACTCACATGAAAGCATAGAGCAGGGGTTGATCAGAGAACTAAGTGAAGAAACTGGCGCACAAAATATAAAAGTATGTAGCGAGTTTGGGCTTTACGAAGAGTACCGCCCTTGGTACAAAGATGACTTTGATATTATTCATATACAATCATACTGCTACCTCTGCCAAATTGATGAGCAACTAGGCCAAGCACAGCTTGAACACTACGAACAACAAAATGGCATGCAGGCTAAATGGGTTGATATTTTCCAAGCGATAGCCCATAACGAACGTACACTTGCAAACAGTGACAAGCAAGGGCTATCAATTATTCGCGAAACCTATCTGCTAAAAGCCATTGCTGCACAGTTTTTTACCTAAGTGTTTAGGGTTGCGTTTGCGGTTCGCTCAGCGATTTTTTACCCACATAAAAGCGGTATAGTCCTAATAAGTTACTACTCAAAAATAGGCTTTCCATGATTATTGCCACTGGCGAGCCGGCAAAAATATTATGTGTTATCCAAAAAGAGGTTCCCACCACCATACATAACCTTAAGTGCAAATCTCGATTTTGAAATGAAGCGATAGTTTGTATTAATGTCGCCACCAATGCGAAAATACTAAACCAATCTTGCCAAGTAAAATAAACGGCTAAGCAGCTTACTGCCATAAACCCACACATAGCCCAAGTATGCTTAAAGTAAATACAATAAAAATAACGCACCGCGGCAATAAACATTAAGCAGCCGGCACTGTTATAGCCCAATATAAAAAAGTGAGCAGAGGTTAATAATACTGAGGTAAATAAACAGCTTAAAATAATTCGTCGGGATTTAAACTGAAATGAAGCTAAGTCGAGTAAAGTAGCGACTGCTACTAACGATTGGGTAATTAAAAACATAACACTCCAAGGTATTAAGGCTTAAAATGGGGAGTGTATAGTGCTTTATGAAAACAGCACTTAACTTAAGTTAAGTCGCTTACGAATTCGTGATAACGAAATAGCCGAAATGCCTATATACATTGCCACTTGGCTTAAACTTAACTGCGCCAACCAATGAGGTTTATGTTTGAGTAAATAGCAGTAACGTTGCTCGGGACTATTGAGTAATAAAAATGCTTCTTTGGCTTCTTTAAAAATAAGTTGCTGTGCAATAAGCTGCTGCTTAATCAGTTGATACTGTGCTTGCTCAAATAGTGTTAGTGGTACTTTAATTACATTGGCTTCGTTAATCACTTTTAATTGATAAAACGCAGGAGTTGAGGTCATCCAATTGGCAAACAGCAAAGCAAATTCATTTTTAAAATAAAACTCTTTACACTTTTGCACGCCGTCAATGTCGTCATGAATAGCGCCTAGAACCCCGTCCACAACTAAATACCCATAACTTTGCAGATCGCCTTGTTGCACTAATACGGTATTGGGCGCTATTAGTTGCTGAGGATACTTACCAGCCAATTGCACTTTAAACTTGTTTACTAGTGCTTCATAACTGTCGCCAAGCGATAAAAGTGGATTATCAGACATTAAAAATTACCATTTTTTCATTAAAGCATGTGTAATATCAGCCGCTGATACACCCACCCTAGGAATATATTTTTGGCCACACCATAAAGGTGAAAAATCACTTTTAGCACTTTTTTCAGCTAGAGTTCTTAAGGCTGTTATTGCACTGCTGGCATGTGGAAACGCAGGAACGCCCTTTGGTATAGCACCTAGCTCTTGCATTACTCGATTTTTAATACCCCGAGCAGCTCTACCAGAAAACAATGTAGTCAGTGTAGTCTCGTCTTGTTGTTGATCTAAAATAGCCTGTTGATGCAAAGCTGATGTTGTTGCCTCCTTACATAGTAAATAAGCGCTCCCTACTTGTACAGCACTCGCTCCTAACGCTTTAAACCGCTGTACATCATCGGCTGAAGCAATGCCACCAGCAGCAATAATAGGCAGTGATATATGCTCAACACAACGTTTAATTAACTGCTCAGTAGTTTGTTGTAAGCTTAAATCCATTGATAAAAAGTGCCCTCGATGGCCACCAGCTTCTATACCCTGAGCAATAATCCCATCAGCGCCATTTTCACTAAGCCAAATAGCTTCATCTAAAGTGGTAGCCGTTGAAATTACTTTAGTGCCCCAGCTTTTTATTTGCGCCACAATAGCTTGCTTAGGTAAACCAAAATGAAAACTAACTACTGCTGGCCTATAGGGGGCAATAATATCAACAACCGATTGATTTATAGGTTGACGGGAAGCCCCTGCAGTTAAACTTTGCGGGTTAATTTTATACTCTGCAAAATAAGGTGCCAGCATATTATGCCATAGCTGCTTTTGTTCGTTCGTGTAATCAGCAACCCTATGACAAAAAAAGTTAAGATTAAAAGGTTTCGTTGTTTTTTGGCTAAGTACTTCTAGCTGCTCAATTAATTGTGCTGGTGATAACATGGCGCAAGGCAAAGAGCCTAACCCTCCAGCCTCACTCACAGCAAGAGCAAGTTGCTCATTTTGAACACCCGCCATAGGTGCCTGAATTATCGGTAAAGCGGTATTAAACAATGATGGCTTCATTTGAACTCTCCCTGTAACTTTTTCAACAACTTGCACTATTTACAGAACCATAGCAAAAACAACAAGCAAACAACATCTAGATTTTAGTCATAAGTAATGTAAAAAACCATTACTAACAGATAGTTATGACTTTTTAATATCTAGAAACTAACTGGCTTTGGTTTTGCACCTATCCTATTACATAATTTGTTAGGAGGTAAAATGAGTAACACAGTTGATACGATCAATCCCGCAACCGAGCAAGTCATTAATAGCTATACGCTGCTTTCTCAAGCTCAAGCAGAACAAGTGATCGAAAAATCTCATGAAACATACTTAAAATGGCGATTAACCTCGTTTACCGAGCGCGCACAACATCTAAATAAATTAGCCTCTTTATTTGAAAGCCAAAAAGAAGCCTTAGCAAAACTAATGACCGAAGAAATGGGTAAAGTCTATGAGCAAGGCTTCCAAGAAGTTCAGCTTTGTGCTGACATTTGTCGTTATACCGCTGAGCATGGCGCCGATATGCTTAGCGACGAGGAGCGCGACATGCAAGGAGGTCGTGCAATCATAAGCTATCGCCCTACCGGTGTGCTGCTGGGTATTCAGCCATGGAACTTCCCACTTTATCAAGTTATTAGATACAGTGCCGCAAACATTATGGCGGGTAATACCACGGTATTAAAACACGCCGGTAATGTATTTGGTATGGCTGAAAAAATTGAAACATTATTTCTACAAGCAGGCTTTCCTGAACACTGCTTTAGCAACTTACTGGTTGATGGTAAAACTGCCAGCGCCCTTATTTCACACTCAGCGATTAGTGGCGTAACCTTTACTGGAAGTGATGGCACAGGTAAAAAAGTGGCAGAGCAAGCTGCTAAGCATGTTAAAAAAACCGTGCTAGAACTGGGTAGTAACGATGCTTTTGTTGTACTTGACGACGCTGATTTAGCCCTTGCAGTTAAAGCATGTTTACAAGGACGCATTATCAACAACGGCCAAACCTGTGTTGCAGCCAAGCGCTTTGTGGTGGTTGATTCACTCTACAATGACTTTAAAGAAGCACTAAGCCAGCAGTTTAAGGCGGTAAAAATGGGCGATCCAATGGATGAAGATACTGAACTGGGTCCTATGGCACGCGAAGATTTACGCGACAAAATTCATCAGCAAGTGCAAGACTCTGTCAATGCGGGTGCAAAAGTAATTGTAGGTGGCGAAATACCGCAACAAACAGGTTATTACTATCCACCAACTGTGCTCGAAAACCTTACACCAGGTATGCCTGCGTATGACGATGAGCTATTTGGTCCTGTCGCATCTTTAATTAAAGCCAAAGATAACGACGACGCTATGCGTATCGCTAATGATTCGCGCTATGGACTAGGCGGCGGTATATTTTCAAAAGATGAGAAAAAAGCCATTGAACTGGCCAAAAAGTATTTTGACACCGGCATGATCAATATTAATGGCTATGGTTTGGCACAACCAAACCTACCATTTGGTGGTGTTAAAGACAGCGGTTATGGCCGAGAGCACGGCGGCTTTGGGATTCGCGAATTTGTGAATGTTAAAAGCATTATGATTCACAGCTAGTATCAGGTATCAGGTATCAGGTATCAGGTATCAGGTATCAGGTATCAGGTATCAGGTTAGTAAAATTAAATACCGCGCTTGTAGCAAGCGCGGTGTTTTTTTGTCTAATAAATTTAAAAACCTGAGTTAGGCTGTTTTAGAAACTCAAGCTCTTCTTTTGTAGAGTCCCGTCCTAGTATTTTATTACGATGCGGATAACGATTAAATCTATCAATAATCGCCTTATGCTGATACTCAAAATCTAAGTTATTTTTAATACCTAACGCTTTATATAACTTCACTGCTTCCTTATGAATTAGCTTTGATTCGCTGTGCATAAAAGGCATATACAAAAATACGCGTTGCTCATCCGTCAATTCCTTATCAAACCCTTTGGCAATAGCTGCTTGCGCTAACGCTAGAGCTAATACATCACAGGCAAATGCTGCGGGCTTTTCACGGTAAATATTACGTGAGAACTGATCAAGCACAATAATTTCAGCAAGACTACCTAGCGCACTTTCACGCCACCCAAATAACTCACTTACACTTGCTTGATGATGTAATTCACCAAAACGAGTTTTAATTTGTGCATCAAGCCCATCGTCTTTTTGCCACCACTGTTTAGGATCAAGCTCATTAAACCAAAAGTCGATGATTTTATTAAACATAATGAATCTCTTTGTTAATTAACGCTAAACCAAATAGTTTGCTACAAAAAACTTCGTCTAAAACCTTTAACCTAATATCTGTACTATACCTAGCTCTTTTCAAACATAGGTACTTTGCGTTTATCTGCTTTGTTCATTGCCAGCTCTTGTATATCTTGCTGCTTTTGCTCGCTTGGTTTTGTTTCAAGGGATTGCTGATTAGCATCTTCAAATACCAATTCGGTTAATAAGGCAAAGTGATCCGAGCCATATTTAGCAAGGCGCTTTATCCGTTTTACACTAAAGCCTTTTGAATGAAACAAATGATCAAGCGGCCAACGCATAAAAAAGTAATTAGCGTGAAAAGTATTAAAAAAACCACGGCCTTTACGGGGGTCTAAAAAGCCACTAATTTGCATAAATAAACGAGTACTGCGTGACCAAGCAACATCATTTAAATCGCCAGCGACTATCGTAGGGCGAGCTGAATCTTTAAGAGCTTTAGCCACCATTATTAATTCGCTATCGCGCGGGCGTGATGAATCTTCTTCGGTTGGGCTTGGTGGCGCGGGATGAATAAAATGCCCCTGCATTTTTAACCCTTGGTGGTTTTCAAATAAAATATGAATAGAAGGAATGTCATCTTCTATAAGTGCACAAATTTGTGCATCGAGTATGTTAAATTTACTAAATACATGCATGCCGTAGCGGTTATCTTTTGGGCACTGTATTTGATAAGGGTAGTTTTTTTTAAGCACGGACAATTTATCTTGCCACCAACTATCGCTTTCTAAGGTGATAAGTAAATCGGGCTGATATTTATCGACTAAGTTAATTAACTGCTCACTATGTCGATTCGACATCAGTACATTAGCGGATAAAATTCTGATGCTATGCTCACTACTTTTTGGCGCTGTTAATACTTCTTTTTTAGCAAACCAAGTGTAGGGATAAATCCACTTAGCTTGAAGCGCTAAAATAACTAAAGCGACAGTGACTAATAACGGATATGTAATATAGTCGCTTTGCCACATACCTATCAGAGCCGCTATAACGATAGCGCTTGCTAGGTAGCACACCTGCAAGCGCACAAAGTCGCAACTACGTATCAAGTAATGCTGACTGTATGACAGGGGTAATAACGTTATTAATAACAACAAGCCAGTAACTATGACCAATACAGTGAGCATTTATAAATCCTAATAGCGCTGTAAAATAGAGAGTATTTCACGAGTGTCGTGCACTAAGTGAATAATAGTGCGATCAACTTCAACTCGCACTGTGTCTCTTTCTCGGTCTATTACTCTAGCACGCTTATAAATGTCATGCCCAAGGATATCACCTTGATGATAAGATCTGTGCCACCCTGGTGGAGTCCACCCTTGACGAATTAACTGCTTGGCTTGTTTCTTAGAAAGCCATTTTTTATTATTGTATTGGTTATATTTTTGCTTTTTCCAGTGATGCTTGTTTGCGTGTTTATTCGCATGTTTGTCTTTATGTGGTACAGCAAATGCGTTTGTTGCCGTTAGCGCAAAAACCATTACTAAAATACTGATTAGTGATTTCATGGCGATTCTCCAGTGTGATCATTACTGAAGAGTATTAACGGCTAAGCCTGAACATTACATGAAATGAGAAAAATTAACGTTGCTTGTACTGTGTTTTACAATGACTGCGCATAATCGCGGGGTCGCGTAACTTTAGGTGTTTAGTTTTACGCCCAGCATGGCGCTTACGCCATACTTTAAATGACCCGCTAGAGATATGCTCCCGCATAAAATTAACTAATTGAGAGTAATTTAGCCCATACAGATTTTCAATGGCTTCAAATGGCGTTCTGTCTTCCCATGCCATTTCTATAATGCGTGATTGCTGTTCTTGGTTAAACATATTAATTCCAAATTTGGTTGATACGCAAAAGTTAAATTTAGCGATCATCACTTGCTTGTGATGTTAAAAATATAGCCTCTTTTCATTTATTAACTTTAATTAAGTGTATGATTAATCTACACACTGAAACCGGAGCTAAAAGGATGTTTACAAAACTACCTAAGTGGGTCGAATATGGTGCGTTTACCCTCGCTTTTATTGCCGGTATGGTAAACGCAGTAGGTTTATTAGGGTTTGAACAGCAAGCAATTTCTCACGTTTCAGGGTCGGTGACTTCATTAGCTATTGAACTTACTACCAACATCAAGGCAGCGTTATTTTTAATTGCGATTGTACTGAGTTTTATATTTGGCTCGGCATTAACAGGCTTAATGCTTTCAGGCGGTTCACTTAAGCTAGGCCGCCATTACGATACGCTCTTATTTATTGAGGGTATTTTACTGCTGTTAAGCGCACAGCTACTTCAATATTCTTACCCTTACGCACTTACACTCGCTTCTGCAGCCTGCGGCTTACAAAATGCTTTAGCCACTAACTACAGCGGCGCAGTTGTGCGAACCACTCACTTAACCGGTATTTTTACCGATCTGGGTTTGATGTTTGGTAAAGCCCTAAAAGGAGAAGCTTTTGACAATAGAAAATGCTTGGTCTTTGTATTAATTATTGCCGGTTTTTTAGCCGGCGGAGTGGTGGGTGTATTACTATTTAAACATTACTCAGTGCTCACTTTAGTTTTTCCGGGCATTTTTTGTATTGTTTTATCGATTACTTATCGGGTTTATAGGTTGAGTGTGCTTTAACCAATTCACAAAATCCCCTACCCTAAACTTATCAAATTGCCGATGTGCTGGAATTTATGAAATATTACTATTTACCCCCGTTATTGTTATGCAGTCAGTTAGGTTTAATTAATAGTGCGTGTGCTGAAGATACCGCGCAATCA
Organism: Pseudoalteromonas undina; assembly: GCF_000238275.3. Lineage (NCBI taxonomy): Bacteria > Pseudomonadati > Pseudomonadota > Gammaproteobacteria > Alteromonadales > Pseudoalteromonadaceae > Pseudoalteromonas > Pseudoalteromonas undina. Next base: position 541,097 of record NZ_AHCF03000002.1, on the reverse strand, counting down.
ATTGAACGTATCACCACCACAGCATCGCGTAGTGAAGCGCTTTCCACGCCATTACCACTGGTGATCAGTGTATTAAGTGAATCACAGCTTGAGCTTATAGCTCCTACCCATGTAGAGGAAGCGCTACAACGCGTTGCAGGTGCCAATGTCCAACGTGGGAATGGCCAAGAGTATTTACCGGCTCTGCGCTCGCAAGTACTTTCTGGAACGGGCGCTTGTGGTGGTGTTTTAACCGCAGAAGATGGCATAGCTCTTCGTGCAGCTGGTTTTTGTAATATCAATGAACTATTCGAAGCGCATAGCGAAATGGCAGAGCGCATTGAAGTATTAAAAGGCCCAGGTTCTGCACTTTATGGTTCTAATGCAGTGCATGGTGTAATTAACGTTATTACCCCTGATACTACGCAAGGTGGTGGTTTACTTGGCTTTGATTATGGCTCTTATGATTATGCTCGCTATAAATTACGTGCAGGCCATGCCATGGATAATTCAGGCCTAGGTATTAATGCTAGTTTTACTGATGATAGCGGTTATCGAGATGATGAAAGCGTAAAGCAACAAAAAATAAATGTGCGCCATCGCTATAATAATGACAACTTAAGCTTAGTTTCTGGGCTTACGTATACTAATTTAGATCAACAAACTGCTGGTTATATTAGCGGTTTTCAAAGCTATAAAGATGAAGATATAGCACAGCAAAACTTTGATCCCGACGCCTTTAGAAAAGCTCGCTCGTTTAGGGCTTGGAGTAAAGCAAGCTGGCAATTAGGAGAGAACACTCTAGTTGTTACTCCTTATATTCGTGACCAAAGTATGGACTTTTTTAAACACTTTTTACCCGGCACACCACTTGAAAAAAATAGCCAAACTGGGTTTGGTCTACAATCGCTTTATCAGCATTATGTGAACGACAATACCAACTTAAAGCTTGGTTTTGATGGTGAGTTTACCCAAGCCGATTTTTTACAAACCCAAGATAAACCGACTCAAGGTTCTGCGTTTTTAGTGGCCACAGTGCCGCAAGGTAAACATTACGATTACCAAGTCGATGCCACCTTATATGCCCCATTTGCCGCTATTGATTGGCAGCTAAATAATTGGCTTATAACTGCAGGTCTACGTTATGAGCATATGCAATATAACTATCAAAACAATATGCTTACAGGGCGTACGAAAGAAGATGGCAGTAAATGTGGTTTTGGTGGCTGTCGTTATAGTCGCCCCGAGAGCACTAAAAACAGCTTTAGTAATCTTTCGCCAAAACTCGGTGTGAGCTATCAGCTTAATATTAACAATACACTATACGCTAACTTTTCAAGAGGCTATAGAGCCCCACAAGCAGCTGAGCTTTATCAATTACAACGCGAGCAAAGTACTGCCGACTTAGATGCAGAAATAGCAAATAATGCTGAGTTAGGTATCAAAGGGGTGTACAACAATACTCGCTACGGTTTGTCGGCTTATGCGATGAGCAAGCACAATACCATCTACCGCGACAGTGATTTTTTTACTGTTAATGACGGCCAAACTCGACATCGCGGCATTGAGCTTGAGTTAGCGCATAGCTTTAATCAGCACTTATCGGTTAATTTCGCAGGCACTTATGCCAAGCATACGTATTCGAATGAGCAAATCATTGGCAGTATTAATATTAAAGGGAACGATATTGATACCGCACCTCGAAAAGTTGCTAATATCGATTTTAATTGGCAAGCCAACGAGAGTATTAGCCTTGCGCTGCAATGGCACTATGTGAGTCGCTACTTTACCGACCCTGAAAACTTACATGAATATCAAGGGCACGATATTTTAAGCTTGCGCGGCCAGTGGCAAATTAGCCCACAATTATTACTCAGCGCGCGAATAATAAATCTAACCAACACGGCTTACGCACAGCGCGCAGATTACACTAGTTTTACTGGCGATCGTTACTTCCCAGGAAAACCGCGTAATGCCATGCTGTCTGTAAGTTACCAATGGTAAAACAAAAAATGCGCTATATAAGCTATATAGCGCATTCTTTTTATTCATTTATTTGCTTATCTAACGGCCAGTACAATTAGACCTGGCACCACAAAGAACGACCCTAACACATAGCCTAATGCAGCTGATTTATTCTTTGTACCAATTTCGGCTAGCTTTTCGGCTAACTTAAGCGGAATTTCACGTAGTACAGGAATTCCGTAAATTAGTGCAACCGCAAATACATTAAACATAACGTGTACTAAAGCAATCGTTAGCGCCACTTCAGCCATAGGCCCTGTAATTGATGTGGCGGCTAATAAAGCGGTAATGGTTGTACCAATATTAGCGCCTAGCGTAAATGGATATATTTGACGTGTAGTAAACACACCACTTCCCGCAAGTGGGATCATTAAACTCGTGGTAGTTGATGACGACTGAACCATAACTGTTACCGCCGCACCTGATGTTATACCTGCGATAGGCCCGCGCCCAATTGCACCATGCAGTATATCTTTTGCAGTGCCAACCAATGCTTTTTTAAGTAGTTTACCTAATGTAGTTACGGCAAATAAAATCAAACAAATACCTGCTATAACCATCGCTGCACCTAGCATTTTTGTGTCTAGGAAGCTAAATGCATCTTTTATTACACCCACAGCAGGTTTAACAAGTGGTTTAATAAAGTTGTAGCTCTTTAATGATAAGTCAGCATCACCAATAAATAGATGCGACAAAGCAGCTGACATTTTTTGCAGCAAACCAAACATTATCTCAAGCGGTAAAAATATAATAACGGCAAATAAATTAAAGAAATCATGAACCGTTGATGCTGCAAACGCACGTTGAAACTCTTCTTTAGAGCGAATATGACCAATAGACACTAAGGTGTTAGTAATAGTAGTACCAATATTTGCACCCATCACCATTGGAATAGCAATACTTAACGGTAAACCGCCAGCAACAAGGCCCACTATTACTGAGGTAACCGTTGATGACGATTGCACTAAAGCCGTTGCCAAAGCACCTAATAATAATGCAATAAACGGGTTGGTTGCAAATGCAAAAATTTCTTTCGCTCCCTCGGTACCGCCCGACGCTAATTTAAAACCACCACTGACAGTGCCAACGGCTACCAGGACTAAATAAACTAAAAAGGCGATAGCAGCCCAGTTAAGCGTTTTTATTAATAGCGTATTGCGCTTTGATTCACTCATGTTTAAATCTCAGTTTTTGTCTTACCGATTATGGCATTTTGATGACGTTTTTGTTTCAGAGCGCATTAGAACACCTAAATATTACAGAAATATTTCAATTTGATTAACGTGCTTGAGTGAGTAAAGAGATTAATACAAAGAAACAACTCGTGCGCACAGCGCTATTAAAAACAGATAGCAAAGTTACTTTATTATCAGCCACTTAAAAAAGTTACTTTTTAACTTAGCATTTCACAGTGATTTACAAATGCCTACAAAACACATTAATAACGGCAATTAAATTATTAATTACCGTTATTGTAATGAGAAAAAACAATGAAGACTTTTAAAAAACTTAAGTAGTTTGGATTAAGAATAACCCCTAAAACCACATAAAAAATCACCATTAGAGGGAAATTCAATTGAGTTTAATTAACCTAAATTGTTTTTTACCTCGCTGTATTAACCAAAAACGTTGATGCAATGCCAAATTTAACTGACTATGATCAGCCGAAATTGTTTCACCATTAATTTTTACTGCGTTTGCAGCTATCAGTTCTCTTGCGGCACGCTTAGAGTTTGCTAAACCACTGAGAACCAATAGCGCGGAGGTGGTTATATTAATTTCAGTAAGGGTTATTACTGGTAAGCCATCTTGTTCTAATTGTGCTAAATCATTTAAATTTAAGGTTTGTACTTGTCCATTAAATAACAACTCAGTGATACGCTGCGCACTTGCCAAGCCTTCTTCAGCATGAACAAAACGGGTTAATTGCTCAGCTAAAATGCGCTGTGCTTGAGGCTTTTGGCCGCTTATCTTATCGTTTGCTTCTATGGCCTCAATTTCTTTAACTGATAAAAAAGTATAAAAACGCAAAAAGTTATACACATCAGCATCTTCACAATTTAACCAAAACTGATAAAAGCGATACGGCGAGGTTTTTTTAGGGTCGAGCCAAATAGCACCGCCCTCAGTTTTTCCAAATTTTGTACCATCTGACTTAGTAATAAGTGGCAGTGTTAAACCAAACACTGTTTGCTGGTTTAAACGGCGGGTTAAATCAATTCCACTGACAATATTACCCCACTGATCGTTACCGCCTATCTGCAAAGTACAATTTAACTCACTATTGAGCTTAGCAAAGTCATACGACTGCAATAAGGAGTAACTAAATTCAGTAAACGACAATCCTTGCTCTGGACGTTGCAAACGTTGTTTTACTGATTCACGGTTGATCATGGTATTAATTGAAAAGTGTTTACCTACATCACGAAAAAAGTCTAATACATCAATACAGCTAAACCAGTCAGCGTTATTTTTTATCTGCAGTGGCTTGTTTAAATGCGGACCAAGTACACTTTCAACTTGGTTTGCAAGCGCTGTCACCCATTGTGACACCGTTTGTTTAGTATTTAGGCTACGCTCAGTGGCTTTAAAACTCGGGTCACCAATCAACCCTGTAGCCCCCCCAATTAATGCCACACCTTGATGCCCTGCATCCATAAAACGCTTTAGCATTATTAATGGTACTAAGTGCCCTATGTGTAAGCTACCTGCGGTAGGATCGAAGCCACAGTAAACCACCTGTGGAGTTTTAAGCTTATGGGTTAATTGCTCAATATTACTCACTTGAGAGACTAAACCACGCTGCATAATGTCGCTAAGTAAATGTGCTGTCATCGTATTTCTCAAAATTATCTATAAGAAAAATACTAATTAAACTCAGCGATGTGCACTATATCCCTAAAGGGACATAAACGCGCTTTATTTTGTCAGCATTAAATGGTTTAAAAACAGTCGAAAAAATTCACTCAGTGAAGCAACGTTTAACTGTGCATATATACGTTTACGATGGTTTTTAACTGTACCTAGGGCGATCCCAAGCTGAGAAGCAATATCTGCGGAGTCGCAACCTTGCACAATTAAACAAGCAACCTGATGCTCTCGTTGAGTGAGTTGTTGGTTAGCAAATGACGTGAGGGCATTTTCTATAAGCTGCCCAGTAACTGAACTATTAAATTGATTTAATAGTAATTTTTGGCTACCCCAATGTTGGCTACACAGTGCTTTTATTAAATTAAAATGTGCTATTAATTGCTGCTTTTGCAACGCACTAAAGCGCTGGTTATTGGATAATAAACCAAGGTAAATAACAATCGAGCGACCGTTACCTATATTAGTACAAATACTTAGCTCATCAGTCCAGTCAGTGTGAGTATAAAACTGCTGTTGATATGCCTTAAAGGTCAGTTCATCTTGATAACGAGCTATATCAGCGAGCCGAAATACTCCTTCCTCAGCTTTACTAACCAGTTCAGTATAAAAAGGGTCGTTTACAAACGAGTTAGTAAGGTAGCGCTGAAATAAAAGTTCACGCTGTTTCTCGATAGAATCGAATAAATAAATGGGATGCTTATTTACTCTGCAAGCCAATACAACCGCACAATCAAACTCAACAATAAGGGCAATGTAATTAACCAGCTTTTGCGCAAAACTGGTCCCCTTTATAGCTTGTACACATTGCGCTAACGCATCTTGCTGAGTTAATTGCTGCTGCGAGTCCGACTGCATTATGATGCCATTTTACACTGAGTATTACTGATACAAGTTTGCTTGCTTAATACTGGCAAAATCATTAAAACGCACGCCGTGTTGGCGCATCACTTCAAGGATTTTTTTACTGATCATTTGTCGTAAATAAAACGGCTGATTTGGTACAAAGTGATGGATAGTATGAGTATGCCCAAAGTTAAAACAAAATAAATTAAATGGCATAAACAAACGGCTAGTAATTACGTGAGTTTGTTCAAGCATATTATTCACACCGCCATAATAATGCATACTTGAAGTAACAAAATTAAGTGAGCTCGAACGCACAATATTAGGCACAATCAGCACCACCATTAGAAATTCAAACACATTCATTACATCAAGCAGCAATACAGGTGAATTAGCAGCCAGTGGAGTGAACAAATTAACTAAGTGAAACACAATTACGCTATATAAAATGGCGAAATACGCAGTAGTAATGGGAAAACCTGCATTAAACACTTTAAAGAAGCTAAACCCATTAATTTCTTTACTAAAACGTTTTGCATTAATTAATAAACCGAGTAATCCATCAACAATTACCAAGGCACGTAAAAACGGATTTTTAATACCATTACCTACCAAACGCTCTTCTAAATCTTGCTCAGTACCCGACGTTTTATGATGATGTAAATGCATCTTGCGACGGTACCATGGGCTTATGGTATTAGGACGCATCAGCCACACGGTTAACATCATAAAATTATGCAAAAATGGTTGGTTGCTAAAATACTGTTTGTGGATTAAGTCATGCTCAAGCTCATGGGAAATTGAGGTAGCAATGGCCGCTAAAATAATGCATAGCCAAGCGGGAATAATAGCAAAATAATACAGTGTGCCAATTCCGATTAATGCACTCAAAGAAAGTAATAAAATAGCCATTCCTAAGGTATTTTGATGCATTAATAGCGGGTGTTTTTTACGCAGTAATGCTTCTTCAGCCTTAATCGCTTTTACAATGGCTTGAATATTCTGTTTTGCGGTTAGTTGAGTCATGATGTTTTATTCGCAACAAGAGGTTAAGGTATATAATACCCGAGTCAAAACACATTGCATAACTTAGCACACCCGTATCAATGAAAAATACGATTAAAGTCAGGCCTGTGTTTACTATATAACCTAAGTTCTGGATAAGAAACCTATCTCAAGCAGAGCTTAAGGTTAGGTAAACCAAAACGTTTACAGGCCAAGTTTAGATCAAAACCTACTGCTTATAAAAGTAGCAATGTTGGACACATTTTTTGTAATTAAAATCCGGCAACTCAAATCTTAGGCATAAAAAAACCCCAACCAATTTGGTCGGGGCTATAAAAAGTGGTACCAGCGGCCGGACTTGAACCGGCACGCCTTGCGGCAGGGGATTTTGAATCCCCCATGTATACCAATTTCATCACGCTGGCATCATTTTTCTTTAACCTTCTAAACACGAGAAGATAAAGAAAAACCACTTAAGAGTGAAAGATTATGTACCCTCTTCCATCTCATTGCCTAGCATTATACAAACAATGAGCAAAGCGGCAAGCGTTTTATGTATTAAGCGTGATCGACCGCTTAACATTTAGGCAACCATTAACATTTGAACCAATAGCTGGTTAAGCACGTAGCGTAATAGGTAGTATTTAGCGGCTTATTTGCTAAACTATCGCGCACATTAACAGTGAGAGTATATTTATGTCGGCTGAGTTTCCACGAGCAGGGTTTTGGCGTCGTTTTGCGTCATTGGTGTACGACACATTAGCTATTATCGCTTTTGCGATGCTAACGGTGGTATTGTATTTATTTGCTATCCAAGGACTTATTTCCCTTGATGTTATTGCCCTCAATGGCGCTGAAGATGTATCTGCACGTATTCAAGATTCACTATTACTTTCTGGTATTCGTAGCTCGCTGCTGGTGCTTGTTGGCTTGGTATTTTTTGGTTATTTTTGGACGAAAAGTGGGCAAACAATTGGTATGCGAGCATGGCGCTTAAAAGTACAAACCAACCAAGGAAGTTTAATTAGCTGGCCACAAGCTATTATCCGCAGTATCAGCGCATTCCTTGGTTTAGGAAATTTAGTGGTATTAGTCGACTTTAAAAATAAAAAAGCACTACAAGATTACTTATCAAAAACCGAAGTGGTTACGCTCACCAAAGAAGAAAATAAACGCGTGTATCGCGAACTAGATTAATACTTAATCTAGTGAATTGGTATAAGCTAAAGCATAAAAAAACGCGGCACTTTTAAAAAGGCCGCGTTTTTTATTTAAGCTTTAAGTCTAGCTACACCCGCTTATTCATCAAATAAGCTGCAAACCCAGTAAATAAAATGCTCGGTAGAACGGCGCCTACAATGGCTGGGATTTGATATACCATTACCACAGGGCCAAATATCTCATTAGTTAAGTGAAACACTATCCCCGTTACCACTCCCATGATAATTCGTGCCCCCATAGTTACGGTTCGCAGCGGACCAAATATAAACGATAAGGCAACCAACAACATCACAGCAATAGACACTGGCTGCATTAATTTACGCCATAGTGCTAAATCATAGGTACTTGTATCTTGCTCATTTTGCTGTAAATAAGCTAAATATGACCACAATCCTGAAAATGACAGTGACTCTGGTTTTACTGAAACCACGCCAAGTTTTTCACCGGTCAGCTGAGATGAGTAAAACTCTTCAGTAACTTGCTCCGTGGTAATTAGCTCTTCACTGATCAATACTTTGTTCACATCGCGCAGTAGCCAGCCATTATCACGCCCTACTGCTTCTTTTGCTTTAGTAATTTGTGTAAGTTGCAACGACTTATCAAAGTGGTACATATTTACGCCGCGCAGCATGCCATTTTGGTCAACATCTTCAATATTAATAAAGTTACTGCCATCTTTAGCCCACACGCCTTTTTGTGCATTAAATACATCCCCGCCATGAATAGCTTGGTTACGCATTTCTTTGGCGTGCAGCTGAGCAGCGGGCGCCCCCCACTCACCTAGCACCATTACGCACAGCGCCATAAAAATTGCGGTTTTCATTACCGAGCCAATGATTTGTAAACGCGACATACCCGCGGCTTGCATTACTACCAACTCACTATTAGAAGCTAAAGCGCCTAACCCAGTTAAGCCACCAATAAGTGCTGCCATTGGGAAAAACACCACTAAATCGCCGGGCATACTATAAATGGTATATAGCAAGGCGGTCATAATATCGTAACTACCTCGGCCAACCGATTTAAGTTGCTCTATAAATTTTATTAAAGTACTGATCCCCACCAACACCATTAGTGCAAATCCAGTCGTTTGCATAATGCTACGGCCTAAATACCAATCAAGCGTTTTCATCATATGTGTTGCTCCCGTTTAGTCACGACAGCCTTGAGCCAAACACCTAATGGGCGGCCTTTAATAATTAATAAACTACCTATAAATAATGCACTTAGGTGAATCCACCATAGGCCAATAGAGGGCGGAATTTTCCCATCTTCTACCGCAAACTTAGCCGCGTTGAGTAAAATGAAATACCCTAAATATAAGCTCAAAGCGGGCACTAATTTAGCAAATTTACCTTGGCGTGGATTAACAACGCTCAGGGGTACTGCTAGTAAAGTTAATAATGGGATAGATAACGGAATAGCTAAACGCCATTGCCACTGTGCAATTGCTTCTGGAGTGTTAATAGACATTAACTCACGAGTTGGCACGGCTTCTAACTTACGACGTTGATGTTCTATTTCTTGCTCGCGAATTTGTACGCTGTAACCATCAAACTCAGTCAAGTTAAGTGAAGGCGCTTCGCCGTCAGTTTCATAGCGCTTACCATCAGTGAGCACTAACTGCTGTTCACCATTTTGCGCTTCAATAACAACGCCCTGCTCTGCATAAACTAAACGCGCTAGGTCACTTTTTTCACTATCGGGTAGTTGTGCCACAAAAACTTTGTTGAGCTCTTTGCCGCCATTTTCAATATTATGAATAAACACCACGGCTTTTTCGTTACCGGTTTGTTGAAAACGTCCAGCTCGAAGTGCAGATAAACCAGCATCAGCCTTGGCTTGCTCTTTAAGTTGATATTCTTGTTCGCTTGCCCACGGTGCAATATACAAAGTAAGTACCGCGGCCAACAACGCTAAGATGACACTTGAAATTAGCGTAATACGCACTACATACCACTCACTCACGCCACAGGCTTTAAGTACTGTCATTTCACTGTCGGCGTAAATCCGGCTGTAAGCTAAAATAATTCCTAAAAATAAGCTCAGAGGCAAAATTAACGATGCCAACTGCGGCAATTTAAGCGCAATCATGGCAAACACAAGCTTTGCTGGGATACTACCTTCTGAGGCATCACCAAGAATGACAACAAACTTTTGCGACAAAAATATGGTCATTAAAGTTAAAAATACGGCGACCTGCGATTTTAAAACCTCAGTGGTCAAATAACGGAAAATTAGCAACATTCGCCCCTGTTAAACATGGAATTTCAATTTAGTAATAAAAAACAATGAGTGAACTAGTTAATTCACTCATTTTAAATGAGTATTAAGCACATATTATAAGCCATCAATATTAATTATCCTACCTAACATCACGATATAATGTTGCATTAGTAACCCTTAAGCATATAAAGTTCAAATACACAGTAAGAGTCGAGTAAAATCTACTAATATTAGCGCTAGACCTAAAAATTTAGGTAAAAAGACTAGAAAACACATTTTTAGTCCCAACTTAGCTTCTATAGATGACTCAAAATCAGGAGTGACAATGGAATTCAACGTAAAAAGTGGTAGCCCAGAAAAACAACGCAGTGCATGTATTGTTGTTGGCGTATACGAACCACGCAGGTTATCCCCCATTGGTGAACAACTTGATAAAATCAGCGATGGTTATATCTCAAATTTATTACGCCGTGGCGACTTAGAAGGTAAGCCAGGGCAAGTATTACTATTACACCATGTACCTAATATTTTAAGCGAACGTATTCTACTCGTTGGCTGCGGTAAAGAACGCGAACTAGACGATAAACAATATAAACAAATTATTTCAAAAACTATCAACACCTTAAATGAAACAGGCTCGATGGAAGCAGTGTGCTTTTTAACTGAGCAACACGTTAAAGGCCGTGATACCTATTGGAAAGTGCGTCAAGCGGTAGAAACAACCCAAGACTGTTTATACACCTTCAATCAGCTAAAAAGTAAGAAAGTAGACCCACGTCGTCCACTGCGTAAAATGGTATTTAACGTTCCTACGCGCCGCGAACTGACTATAGGTGAAAGTGCCATTGAGCATGGCCTAGCGATTGCTGCTGGTAGCAAATTGTGCAAAGACATTGCCAATATGCCGCCTAATATTTGTAATCCAGCGTATCTCGGCGAGCAAGCCAAAGAACTTGAGACTAATTTTGACAACATCACTGTTGAGCTGATTGGCGAAGATAAAATGGCAGAACTAGGTATGAACTCATACCTAGCAGTTGGTCGTGGCAGTGATAACGAATCGGTTATGTCGGTAATTAACTACAAAGGCGCAGGCGATGACCAAGCGCCTATCGTATTAGTTGGTAAAGGCTTAACCTTTGACTCAGGCGGTATTTCATTAAAACCAGGCGAAGGCATGGATGAAATGAAATACGACATGGGCGGTGCTGCTGGTGTTATTGGTGCCATGCGCTCGCTTGCACAAATGCAGCTACCTATAAATGTAATTGGCGTTTTAGCCGGTTGTGAAAACATGCCAAGCTCAAACGCCTATCGCCCAGGTGATATTTTAACCACTATGTCTGGGCAAACGGTTGAAGTACTTAATACTGATGCCGAAGGCCGCTTAGTGTTATGTGACGCGCTAACCTATGTTGAGCGTTTTGAACCAGAAACCGTGATTGATGTTGCTACATTAACCGGTGCGTGTATTGTTGCTTTAGGTGCCCACGCTACGGGTTTATTAGCAAACCATAATCCACTGGCGCATGATTTATTAAAAGCGTCTGAGCAAAGTGGCGATCGTGCATGGCAACTGCCATTATGGGATGATTATCAAGATCAACTAGAAAGCCCATTTGCCGACTTTACTAACTTAGGTGGCCGAGCTGCAGGTACTATTACTGCGGCCTGTTTCTTATCTAAATTTACTAAAAAGTATAACTGGGCACATTTAGATATTGCCGGTACGGCATGGCGCAGCGGCGCTAAAAAAGGCGCAACGGGTCGCCCTGTACCTATGCTAACTCAGTATTTATTAAACCGAGCAGGCATTAGCGAAGCAACCCAAGACTAACAAACCTGTAAAAGGCTTCACAGCCCAATATAGAGTATAAAATAAGGCGCTTTTAAAGCGCCTTATTTATTGGGTATTAATTGAAGCAAACCCCGTTATATGGCAAAATCCCCTTCTTAATTTGTGTGTATTTAATAACAGCACAATCAATGTCATGGGAAATCCCGATACAATGAACATGAATGCCCAGTTTTTCATTTTAAAGCAACAAGATGAGTCATTAGCTAAAGCCGATGATCACTTTGCTTTAGCAGCTCAAATAGCTGGGCAACAGTATCGGCTTGGTCAACGCGTATTTATTTTTGTAGACAGCGAAGCAACCGCCAACAGCATTGACGAAACTATTTGGACATTTGATGCCGACAGTTTTGTGCCCCACAATTTACAAGGTGAAGGCCCAAAAGGCGGCGCACCTGTAGAAATTGGCACAACACCACCTGTTGGTAATCGTAAAGTATTAATTAACTTGGCCAATCACTTACCGGACTTTATTCGTCGGTTTAACCAAGTTTTTGATTTTGTACCCGTAGAGCCCGTAGCCAAACAAGCCGCTCGTGAGCGCTTTAAAAAACTACGCCAACTCGGTGCCAATATCACCACGCAAGATATTAATCGCTAACGCTCACTGCGTACAAAGCTAACTAACTCATTTAAGTACTTATTTAAGGTTCTGTGTAATGGATAAAACCTACAATCCGCAAGATATTGAACAGTCTCTATATCAAGACTGGGAACAAAAAGGCTACTTTAAGCCATCTGGCCAAGGCACCCCATATTCAATTATGATCCCGCCGCCAAATGTCACGGGTAGCTTACACATGGGCCACGCTTTCCAAGATACCATAATGGATACCTTAACGCGCTTTAAACGTATGCAAGGTAACAATACATTATGGCAAGTAGGTACTGACCACGCAGGTATTGCCACGCAAATGCTAGTAGAGCGAAAGCTTGCGGCAGAAGAGGGTAAAACACGCCATGATTTAGGCCGTGATACATTTATCGATAAAATTTGGGAATGGAAAAACGAGTCTGGTGGCACAATCACTAAACAACTTCGCCGCTTAGGTGCTTCTGTTGATTGGGACCGTGAACGTTTTACCATGGACGATGGCCTATCAGAAGCTGTTAAAGAAGTATTTGTACGCCTTCATAAAGAAAACCTAATTTACCGTGGTAAACGCCTTGTAAACTGGGATCCAAAATTACACACTGCGATTTCTGATCTTGAAGTAGAAAATAAAGACAAACAAGGCCATATGTGGAACTTACGTTACCCACTAGCTGATGGCGTAAAAACGCAAGACGGTAAAGACTACATTGTTGTAGCCACTACGCGCCCAGAAACTATGCTGGGTGACTCAGGTGTGGCAGTAAACCCAGATGACGAGCGCTACCAAGACTTAATCGGTAAAGAGGTTTTACTACCAATCGTTAATCGTCGTATTAAAATTGTTGCCGATGAACATGCCGATAAAGACAAAGGTACGGGCTGTGTAAAAATAACCCCTGCGCACGACTTTAACGATAACGAAGTTGGTAAGCGCCACAAGATGCCGATGATTAACATCTTCGACAAAGACGCGGCTATTTTAACCCAAGGTGAAACATACACCTTTGATGGTAAAGAACTTGAATTTGATGCGCCAATTCCTGAGCGCTTACATGGCCTTGACCGTTTTGACGCACGTAAAGCGATTATTGCTGAATTTGAAGAGCTAGGCCTACTTGAAAAAATTGAAGACCATGGCCTAACTGTTCCTTACGGTGATCGCTCTGGTGTTGTTATTGAACCACTACTTACTGACCAATGGTATGTACGTGTTGCACCACTTGCTGAACCTGCAAAAGACGCAGTTAAAAACGGCGACATCCAATTTGTACCTAAGCAATACGAAAACATGTACTTTTCGTGGATGAACGACGTACAAGATTGGTGTATTTCACGCCAGCTTTGGTGGGGTCACCGTATTCCAGCTTGGTACGACAGCGAAGGCAACGTATACGTTGGTCGTGATGAAGCAGAAGTACGCCGCGATAACAATATTGCAGATAGCGTAGCGCTTAGCCAAGACGAAGACGTTCTTGATACGTGGTTCTCATCAGCACTGTGGACCTTCTCAACCCAAGGTTGGCCAGAAAATACCGATGACTTAAAAACCTTCCACCCATCTGACGTGTTGGTAACCGGTTTTGATATCATTTTCTTCTGGGTTGCACGTATGATCATGATGACGCTGCACTTTATAAAGGATGAAAACGGCAAACCACAAGTTCCTTTTAAAACCGTGTATGTAACTGGCTTAATACGTGACGATAACGGCGATAAAATGTCGAAGTCTAAAGGTAACGTACTTGACCCACTTGATATGATTGACGGCATTGGCCTTGAAGACTTAGTACAAAAACGTACTGGTAATATGATGCAGCCAAAACTTGCCGCTAAAATTGAAAAAGATACCCGCAAAGTATTTGCAAACGGTATTGAAGCACACGGTACCGACGCACTGCGCTTTACCTTAGCAGCGATGGCTTCAACTGGTCGTGATATTAACTGGGATATGAACCGCCTTGAAGGTTACCGTAACTTCTGTAACAAATTATGGAACGCAAGCCGTTACGTATTAATGAACACAGAAGAGCAAGACTGTGGCTTTAACGATAGCGAAAAACAGTACTCGTTAGCTGACCGCTGGATTTTAGGTCAATATGAAGCCACGGTTAAAACCTACACCGAGCACCTTGATAACTACCGTTTTGATTTAGCGGCGAATACATTATATGAATTCACCTGGAATCAGTTCTGTGATTGGTACCTAGAGCTTACTAAGCCGGTACTATTTAAAGGCAATGAAGCTCAGCAACGTGGTACACGTCATACACTTATTACCGTACTTGAAAGCTTACTGCGTTTAATGCACCCAATGATGCCTTACATTACAGAAACAATTTGGCAACGTGTAGCACCACTTGCAGGGCTTGAAACAACAGGCACTAGCATTATGGTACAAGGGTTCCCTGTTTATAACCAAGCCAATGTTGATTCACAAGCAATGGATGACTTAGAGTGGGTTAAGCAATTCATTTTAGCGATTCGTAATATTCGTGGTGAAATGGATATCAGCCCAAGCAAGCCGCTATCGGTATTACTAGCTAATGCATCGAGCGACGATGTGCGCCGTATTAACGAAAATGAATCGTTTTTAGCGTCACTCGCTAAGCTTGAAGCATTTACTCTGCTTGAAAACAAAGACGATGCCCCAGCGTGTGCAACCTCTTATGTTGGCAACCTTGAGATTATGATCCCAATGGCGGGGTTAATTGATGTCGAAGCTGAGCTTGCACGTATTAACAAGCAACTTGAAAAAGCTGAGAAAGGCCTAGCGCAAGTGCAAAACAAACTGGCTAACGAAAAGTTTGTTAACAATGCACCTGAAGCGGTACTCGCTAAAGAAAATGCTAAGCTAGCTGAATTTACCGATGCTAAAACTAAGCTACTAGAGCAAAAAGTTAAAATAGAAAGCTTATAATTAAGCTGTTACGGATGGCTTACGCCATTCGTAACCAGTTAATTTATAAGTATAAAAAAAAGCCGCTTACTGCATTTGCTGTAAGCGGCTTTTTTGTGTCTAGGCTCTAGGCTCTAGGCAGAATTAGAATGTGTAGTTGTACTGAGCACCTAATAATACTGCATGACCTTTTGATTCAAAAGACCATTGCTGTGGTAGCGTTTCACTTTCTACTTTTTCAGTAAAGTTTTGTGTTTTACCACGTAATACGCTCACACCTAAATCAACGTTTGAGTTTTGATCAATCGCATAGTTACCACCAAACGAGAACCAAAAACGGTCTGTATCAGGGATAGAAATTGATAAATGCTGTTGTGATACTGGTGATTCATCAAACGCAAAACCAGCACGAAGCATTAAATTTTCACTGTACTGGTAATCAGTACCGATTGAGTAACGCATTGCATCAGAGAAATCTTCTGTTTTTTCAAACGCACTGAACTTGCCACCTGTAGGTGCAGTAACTTGTGCTTCTAATGAGTCAAAGCTGCTCCAACCTGTCCATAATACGCTGTAGTGAACGCCTAGCTTTTCATCTAACTGGTGAGAACCTGAGAACTCAGCAATTGCTGGTAGTGTAATTTCAACTGAGCCAGGTAATTCAACTTGACCGTTTAACCCACCAGGAATAAATGAAGGTAGTTCATTCGAGTACTCACCTTCAAAAGTAATATCTGTTTCTGTACGGTAATTAAAACCAAAGCGGCTATTTTCATCTAATTGGTACATTAAACCAACGTTTAAGCCGTAACCCATGTCATCACCTTCAAGGTGAACAGCATCAGCACTTGCAGGAATAGATGCAATAGCAGGGTTTACAGGAGGTACTACGCCAAACTTACGAATAATCTTCGCTTCTGCATAAATTGCATTTAAACCAATACCAAAACTGAACTGCTCAGATACTTTATAAGCAACACTTGCGTTCATGTTTACAGTAACAATTTCAGTTTCACCAGCAATTTGGCCAGCTGCGTAATCATCGTTAAACTCAGTGGCAAGGCCAAAGTTAGAAAATGCACCAAAACCAACCGATACTTTATCGTTTACTGGCATAGTGAAATAACCAGCAGGAATAATCGCGCTAGGTGCGATGCTGTCATCATCTAGTACGCTGTTATCTAAACCGTAGGCATTACCTGTGCCTTTTAGGCTAACATCAGGAATGACAGCCATAGCTGCAACGCTAAGTTGCTTCTCTTTAAACAACGTCATTAACGCTGGGTTACGAGCAACCACAGAGGCATCATCTGCTACAGACGCTTCACCTGCGTATGCACGACCTAAACCAGATACATTTTGCTCAGCAAGTTGAAAAGCCGCTGCAAAGGTATCAGCTGAAACAAATGCCAGCGATGCAGCAATAAGAGTTTTAGTAAATTTCATTGTTGTGTCCTTAGCCAAACTTACTGTTTGGATAGCTATGTGTGTTGTTATTAGAGTTTCAAACCCGCGTACACTACCTTAATTTTTTATAAAAAACCCTACTAAAACGTTAAAAAAGGCCAAAAAACACGTTTTTTAACGACAATTTAACAACTATTTAAAACTCATCGGAGCAGAAGTATGGTATTAGAGTATATACTCTAATGATATTAATTCTCATTTGCATTGACTTAACTTGCGTTGCAATTTACACTGCCAATAAAATCACCAAGGGAGAAAACAGTGATCATTTTACTTATTGTTACAGCGCTTACTTTTTGTGGCTTAAGTGTTTATTTCTTTTATAAAGCAAATTATTGCGCGTGTACGCAGGCAGGTAAATGTGACAACCCAGTTAATCTCTATTGGTTAGCAGCCATTAGCATGGCAATTATTTCTTTGGTTTTTTGCTGCTTAGCGCTGCATGTAGAATTAGGCACATTACTGTGGATGACGTTAATGGGTAATTGCTTTTTAGGTGGGTATATTTCTGCTAAAACAAACAGAAAAAGACAATGCAAAAATACTAAAGCAGTAAATGCTCTTTTAAAAGTCGAGGCAAGTTAATTTTATAATCAGCGGGTTTTACACTTGCTTGTATTTTTATTTCATTATTATTTGAGCTCAAATCAATATCTTTTGCGGTAACATGATGGTTGTGTTTTGCGTTATAAAAAAGCTTAACTTTGGGCTTGATTGGATTTGAATGATTACCTTCTAGCACCAAGGCCAAACGCTCATTGGTTAACTTAACAATAGTACCCACCGGGTGAACACCTAAACACTTAATAAACAGCTGTACTAACTCTGCATCAAATAGCTGTTTATTTGCCAACAAATAACGCAGTGCATTAATAGGCTCATCCCCTTCTTGATGGGGTCTATCTGCGGTGAGCGCATCGTATACGTCAACAATCGCTAAAATCCGAGCAGGACGACTTATCTTGCTGTCATCGACTCCTCGAGGATAACCAGAACCATCAAGGCGCTCATGATGATTTACAATCATATCTAACATTAAAGAGGTGATACCTTTCCCACCTTTTAATAACCCTAAGCTTTGTGCAACATGCTTTTTTATTGCCGTCATCTCGTTACCTGTAACTTTACCAGGTTTAGAGAATATTCCTTGAGGTAATTTGGCCTGCCCTAGGTCATGCATTAATGCCCCCATAGCAAGCTCCTGAACAACATCGCGTTTATACCCTAAATACTTAGCGAATACCGCTGTAAAAATGGTGCAGTTGATCATATGACGCCAGTTATAGCTATGCTTATCTTTAATACGAGTTAAAATGGTCATTGCATGTTCATTACGAAATACTGAGCTGACTATTTCATTACTTATCTCATTAAGCGCATCAGTATTCAGTGACAAACCTGAGGTTAAATCACCAAAAATACTTTGTAATTTTCTGTTGTGGGCATCATAACTAACACTGGCTTTGGCAAACTCTTGTTGCAAGCTGACAACTCGTTTTTTACTAGCGGGCTTGTCTTGATTTGTAGCTGCGGCTTTTGGTTTTTCTTGTACTTTATATTTAGCCGGTACAGCCACATCACTTTTTGTAAAATCAATAAGAAGCTCTAGTACTCCTTCGGTAATTAAACGCTGAATTATAGATTTATCACGTACCAAACCACTGGTTTTAATTTTTATACCATCAACACTCTCCTGCTGCTTGGTCACGCTATTTACGTACATGCCGGGAATAAGCTCTGATATAGGTAAGGTAACTAACATAAATGTGAGGATTTCTATAATTAAGGAATATTTTCTTTTAATAGCATTATTTAGCTATAAAAGTCTAGCTTTTGAGTTTAGGGTAATAATAAATTATTAACACTAAAATCCTACGACTGTTGATATTAAACTATAACCGCAGCACTGAGTATACGCCTAACGGTGTAAATTAGATTGCTACAAATATTATTATTTAACGGAGAATAAAAATAGTGAGTTAATTTAAATAGCTACGATCGTTTTGAAGGGGAGTAAAAAGTAAAACGCAAATGGCGCTCTCGGTAGGGATCGAACCTACAACTCAGCCTCCGGAGGGCCACGTGATATCCATTTCACCACGAGAGCACATTTGTTGCCTCCACATCAACTCGCGATATCAATGCTTTAGCATGCGCAATAATAAAGGCATCTTTGTATAAATGCCAGCATGATTCGTTTACATGTCTATAATTTAAGCTAATCACTTAACAAAAGGTAAAAAAAGCGCTATTTATTTATATTCTATAAAAAAACAGTAACGCTTTAGACACATATTATCTATTATTGTCACTGGACGGAAAGATTAAACACGAGGAAGTAATTATGAAGTTAATGTCAACAGAACAAGTTGCTGAGTTTTTAGGAGTTAAAGTCGAGCGAGTTAAACGCTTAACACGAGAAAGCTTACTTATTGCCAAAAGTGAAGATGCTAATGGCGAACCACAGTATGACGCCGATGAAGTAGCTAAATATAAAGAGCTAGCAGCTCGGTTTGGTGGTTTGTAGCTAAACTTATAACTACTTGGGGATAAGCTGGGCTATTTATTGAATTAGATAATCCAGCTGCTCACACAATTTTTTAACCTTATCACTGACACCACGCGCAGAATACCAACAAATACAAAGCACTAAGAATACTACTTGATAACACTTTAACTTTTCTATCGAGGGACTAAAATTACACTGCTGAGGTAAATATGAATGATAGGTTTTCAGTAACTGCGCTTTTTGTATTTGTGTTAACTCAAAACTAACTGCTAATGCAGCTAAATCAAAGTAAACATCGTTAGTTTTAGCGTATTCAAAGTCAATTAAGTACATGCCCTCTGTGTTGAGAATAATATTTTCTTTAACTAAATCATTATGGCAAAAACCGTTATCTCTAGGTTGGCTATAAATATAGACTAAAGCTGATTCAACCCCCTGCTGATATTGCTGATAAAGTTCGGTGTCAGAGTAGTAATCAAGCTCGAACTTAATATCCATTGGCTCTGTTACGATATTATGTTGGTGTAAACTGACCAATTTTTTTATTAGTTCAGATGTGTAGTTGTCTTGCGCTATATCACCGTCAATATATTCAAAAATGGCTAACTTTTTTTCTTCATTGAGCCACATTGGTGCAGGACAAACTTTATACTCTGCAAAGCTTGCTTGCGCTGCTAAGCCTATAGATGGCCAGTGTTCCCGATAACTCTTTAATAGGTAAGCTTGCTGCGCTGTATGGACAAGGAAATTATCGTTACTTAAACCACTATACAAACGCTCACTACTGAGAACATTAAGTTGCGGGTCAAAAGCGCTAAATATAGCGCTTATATTGTCAAAGGTCATTGTGGCTCTTATAGCTGAGCTAGAGGCTTAGCTTGCTCTTGCTCGTACTCTTCATACCAGGTTTTAAACCCCCATGCTGCCATTAGCGTGTAGAAGATAAACAACGCAAGTGTTGGGTAATAGCCTTTTTCGTAATACAAGTACATCGAAGCGGCATCTATCACTATCCAATATAACCAATTCTCCAGCACTTTTTTGGCCACTAAATAAGTAGTAACAACAGCAAAACAAGTGGTAAAACTATCTAAATAGGCAAAATCAGCATGGGTATAATTAGTCATTATATAGCCCAAAATTATCGCAACTAAGGACGTTATACTGATAATGCCAATATGTTGACTTACCCGCCATGATGTAATTGCTAATTCCTGTTTACCTACTCCACTCCTCCTCCATGCTAGCCAGCCATAGACTGCCATATACATATAATAAAAATGCAGCAATGACTCCATTAATAAAGCGCCATTCCAGTACATAATAGTGTAAATTAAGGTACTAAAGAATGCCGCAGGCCAGCACCAAAGGTTTTCTTTGATAGCTAATAAAAGGTAAGTCATAGACAAAGCCACTGCAATATATTCCCAGTGTGACATCGCAGTAAACCCAGCAAGAGTTTGGTTAATAAAGTCCATTATTGGCTCACTAAGCTATTAAGCATTATTCAGGAGAAAGATCACCAGAAAGAAATTTACAAACAAAAATAGCCTTGCCAAACTCTTCGTATGAACGTTTTATTTCAGTACTAAGTACCGACATTACTAAGTCATAGTCACCAAAAATTTGCGTCGACAATGTGTTTGTAATCACTTTTAAATCATCATAGGTATTTAACCGGTCAATAAATCCTTTAATAAAGGGAATATAATCTTGATGAAGCGGGTATTTACTGATCTCTACTGATAATTTCATTTCAAACTCAACTTTTTAATTATTTGATTTCAACTAATCATTCAACGCAACTTAAATACAGTGTAAAATTACACTAACACTCAATATAACTGAGCTTATTATGGCACGCAGAATTACCTATACTTTTAAAAATCAACCGCGCGAAATTAACTTCGCAAAAGATAAATACCACGATATGTATCAGGCTATTGCGGCTGCTGAGGGTATCGATTTAACTAATTACTTAAACATGGTACGCCAAATTGAAATGACCTCTAAAGGTTCATCGGCGGTACGCAATTTTCGCGACCAAGAGTTTGCACGTATGGGCTTTAGCGATATTTACTTTATAAAAGAGTAACCATACCCAGTAAGCTAGCATCACGATCATGACAGCAATGTAAACTTACTGCATATCTTTAATAATAAACATTAGCGCTGGTACTCATAACTTACACGCGGTGTGATATTACACAATAACTCGTAAGAAATAGTATCAGCACATTGTGCAATCTCTTCTACTGGTAACTCTGGCCCCCACATAATCACTTCATCACCCACCTGGACGTTGTGCTCGTTATTACCTATATCAAGGGTGATCATATCCATAGCTACACTACCCACAATACCGTAACGATGCCCATTAATAATCACGGGTGTGCCTTCTTTTGCATGACGCGGATAACCATCACCATAGCCCAGTGCTACCACAGCCAACACCGTAGGTTTATCACTTTGCCAGCGGCCGCCATAACCTACTTTTTCATGTGCTCTTACATCGCGCACAGCTATCACTTTAGTGGTTAAGCGCATTACAGGCTTTAATTGGTGATCTTTACCTGTGTGATTAGCCATAGGCGATACACCATAAAGCATTAGCCCAGGTCTAACCCAATCACCATGGCCACTCGGCCACGCTATAATTCCCGCAGAGTTCGATAAACAATGAGCTTGCTGAACCTCTTGGGTTAAATTATCGAACAAAGTTATTTGCTGCACTGTTTTAGTATTTTTTACATCATCGGCGCACGCAAAATGGGTCATTAAGTTTATTTTGTTTTGTGCATTTGGGCTGGCTTGTAGGCGCTGATAAAACATATCAAACTGCTCAGGCGCAATACCTAAACGATGCATGCCGGTATTTATTTTTAACCAGCAATTTAAAGGCGCATCTAGCTGCACACTTTCCAGCATTTTTAGCTGTATCTCGTCATGAATAATAGTTTGAAAATTATTCGCCAGTAAAATAGGTAAGTCTTCTTGATGAAAAAAGCCTTCTAGCAACACAATCGGTTTTGTAAGGCCACCTGCACGCAGCGCTAACGCTTCATCTATACGCGCAACCGCAAATGCATCTGCTTCATTTAAGTGTTGCGCAATAGTGACTAAACCATGCCCATAAGCATTCGCTTTAAGTACGGCCATTACTTTACTATTGGGCGCAAAGCGTTTTACCTGTGCTAGGTTATGTTCAAGCGCGGTTAAATTAATTTCAGCAGTGGCTAAGCGCATTAGTAATCATCATCTACAGCAGGCCCTGCGTAATTATCAAAGCGAGAGAATTGACCTTGGAAGGTTAGGCGCACTTTACCAATCGGACCGTTACGCTGTTTACCGATAATAATTTCGGCAATGCCTTTTTCAGTACTGTCTTCGTTATAGACTTCATCACGATAAATAAACATGATCAAATCGGCATCTTGCTCAATAGAGCCCGACTCACGTAAATCTGAGTTAATTGGACGTTTATCAGCACGTTGCTCTAGAGTACGGTTAAGCTGCGATAGAGCAACAACCGGACACTGCAACTCTTTTGCTAATGCTTTGAGTGAGCGTGAAATTTCGGCAATTTCTAAGGTACGGTTATCTGACAAGCTAGGTACACGCATTAATTGCAGGTAATCGACCATGATCATACTAATACCACCATGATCACGTGCTATACGACGTGCACGTGAGCGAACATCGGTAGGTGTTAAGCCTGAGGCATCATCAACGTACATTTTGCCTTTTTCCATGAGTAATCCCATGGTTGATGAAAGGCGCGCCCAGTCATCGTCATCTAGCTGACCAGTACGTACTTTAGTTTGGTTAATTCGGCCAAGGGACGCCAGCATCCTCATCATAATTTGTTCAGAGGGCATCTCTAGTGAGTAAATAAGCACTGGCTTGTCTTGAGTCATTGCGGCATGTTCAGCAAGGTTCATCGCAAAAGTGGTTTTACCCATTGATGGACGCGCTGCCACAATAATTAAATCAGATGGCTGCAAGCCTGTAGTCATTTTATCAAGATCAGCATAACCCGTGCTCACACCGGTCACACCATCTTGTGGTGATTGATAAAGCTCTTCTATTTTATCAACGGTTTTTTCAAGTATGTTGTGAATGCTTTGTGGGCCTTCACTACTTTTTGTACGCTGCTCAGCAATTTTAAATACTTTACTTTCAGCAAAATCAAGTAAGTCGTGGCTAGTACGCCCTTCAGGATTAAAGCCCGCTTCGGCTATTTCATTGGCAACACCAATCATTTCACGAACAACGGCGCGCTCGCGAACAATACTTGCGTAAGCGTCAATATTGGCAGCACTTGGGGTGTTTTTTGCTATTTCGGCTAAATACGCAAATCCACCAATACCTGACAGCTGGTTATTTTTTTCTAAACTCTCAGAAATTGTGATTAAGTCAATCGGATCACCAATTTCAGCAAGAGCTGTCATCGCCTCAAAAATAAGCTTATGGGTACGGGTATAAAAATCCTGCGCCACAACAAGTTCAGCTACGCGATCAAATGCTTGGTTATCAAGCATTAAACCACCTAAAACAGATTGTTCAGCTTCTATTGAATGGGGAGGAACTTTAAGAGTGTCGACTTGCTTATCTGGTTTGGCCATAACTTCACAGTACTAAAATTGAATAGCTCTATTCTATCGACTTGGCGGGGCTGTGCAAATAGCAAAGCAGGAAATCTTTTCCTGCTTTTTGTTACTTAAAATAAAATAGCTAATTATTGACGTTTAAGTTCGATAACACCGCTAATAGTATTCATCTCTACGCTAGCATCAGTGCCATTAGTATTAAACTTAATTCCACTTGCTGGGCCATATTTGGCTTTTTGTACTTGATCGTTAGTTAACTGGTTGTCAATTTTACCGCCAGCGTGTGCTTCCACCTCAAATTGTGCTGATAAATCAGCAGGGAAATAAAACGCAGCGTTACCACTAACAGATTCAAAACTCACATCAGCATCACTCAGAAGGCGGTTAATTTGTACCTTAACTTCGCCATTAACGGTGCTTATTTGTAACTCTTTAATTGTATCTAAATTAAAGTTAATATCGCCATTTACGTTTTCTAAGCGAATATCATTGGCCGTCGAGTTTGATGTAATATCGCCATTAACCGCACTAAAACGAACTTCACCGCTAGATTGCTGATCATCAATCGAACCATTAACAGTTTCAAATTGAACTTTACCATTAAGTGCTTTTGCCTTGATGTCACCATTTACAGTGGTCAGCTTAATATCGCCATTAAGATCGTTTACTGTAATAGCCCCATTAACTACATCAATTTCAGTACCTTTTTGTAACTCTTTGGCCGTTATAGATGCATTAACACCCACAAATTCTAGCGCACTACTTTTTGGCATAAAAATAGTGAGCGTTGAGCCATTGTTGTTATTATCCCAATTAGAAAGTTCAGGCATTTTCACAATAAACTGGGTTTTATTACCCTGTGTTTTAAGTGTGTAGCCTTGTGCCTTATCATCAAGTTCACCGGTTACTTTAAATTGATTTTTATCCCAACCTGTCACTTTAATATCACCACGCTGGTTTTCAATGTGGATCACCCCAGCATTGGGTACCTCAATTTGCTGATCTATTTTTTCACCAGCAAATACGGCCATGGGTAATAAAGCGATCCCTAATATTATTGCTTTCATTTATTTCTCCTAGATGTGTTGCCAACGCGGTGCATGCACCTTGTTAATTAAGTCGAGTTGTTGTTGATAAACTTGCGCTAACATAGACAATAGCGCCTTATTTTTCGGTTCATTTTCAAGAGTTTGCTTTATTGCTTGCTCTGCATCTTCAAGTTCTTGTAACTGTACTTGCCAATTGTCGGTCAATGCTGCTTGGCTTTGATATTGCACTAGTAAACTTTGTTTTTGTTTAGTAAAAAACTCACTCATTGCCACTGCAGTATTTGCCTCTGGTACTTTAAATAACAATACTGTGCTGACCAAAACCGCGGTAAAACATGCAGCAATGGCGGTGAGCTTTGGCCAATATTGATTAGTATTAATAGTGGGCTGATTATTAGCTATTATTGCGCGCTCAATCCCATTCCACAGTTCTTTTTTGGGTGGAATATTTTTATCTAACTGGGTTAAAGACTCATTTAAGTAGTCATCAAAATTTGTTTTACTCATTTTCATACCACTGCTTTAATAATTGCCTTGCACGATGATATTGCGCCTTACTAGAGCCTACCGCCATACCTAACAGGGTTGCAATTTCCTCATGCCTGTAACCTTCTACTGCATAAAGCACAAATACCATTCTTGCGCGCTCAGGCAGTCTAACAATTAATTTATCTAGCCCATTTAATCCGTTACAGTCATGTGCAGCTTGTTCATCCATTCCGCTTTGCTCAAAGCTAATTACTTTATTAAGCCAATGTTTTTGTCTGCGCACATAACTAATAGCAATATTACTGGCGACACTATAAAGCCAAGTGGAAAACTGCGAACGTCCATCAAATTGCGCTATTTTGTTCCATACTTGCACAAACACTTCTTGGGTAGCATCTTGTGCATACTCCTCATCGGCTATAAGCCTCAGGCATAAGCCATAAACTTTTGCTTTATGCATGTTATAGAGCGCTTTATAAGCTAACTGGTCGCCGTTTTTAACTTGATCAATAAGCATTTGCTGCACTTGATCAGTTATTGGCTGATTAGCGTCCATTAACATCGCAAATTTTTCCTGTTTATAATTATGTAATTGCAATTTAACTTATAAGACGCGCAGAAGAATAGAAAGGTTTAAATGAAATAAAAAATATTTGTAGAAAATGAAGCTTTATTTTAGAAACGTGCTTAATTTTACCCACAACAAACAATTTATTGCTTTGGGTTATAAATTTTAGACACAAAAAAACCGTGCAAAGCACGGTTTTTTTTAAACTTAATTCTAAAAATTAAGCTTCAGCAATAACGATTACTTTAATAGTAGCTGTTACGTCTGAGTGTACTGCGATTGCAACGTCAAATTCGCCAGTCTCACGGATAGTACCTAGAGGTAAACGAACTTCTGATTTAGCAACTTCAACACCAACAGCTGAGATAGCGTCAGCGATGTCACGAGTACCGATTGAACCGAATAATTTACCTTCGTCACCAGCTTTAGATACTAATGTAACTTCTGCTAATGCTTCAAGTTTGTCAGCGCGTGCTTGTGCTGCAGTTAACTGTTCAGCGATTTTTGCTTCTAGTTCTGCGCGACGTGCGTCAAACGTTTCAATGTTTGCTTTAGTTGCAGGAACTGCCTTACCTTGTGGGAAAAGGAAGTTACGTGCGAAGCCAGATTTAACAACAACCTGGTCACCTAGGCCACCTAGGTTAGCGATCTTATCTAGTAGAATAACTTGCATGTTTCTACACCTTTTAAAAACGTGTTAATCCGCTGCTTACTTATGTAAGTCAGTGTATGGAAGAAGGGCTAAGTAGCGAGCACGCTTAATAGCTGTTGCTAGCTGGCGCTGGTATTTAGCGCTAGTACCTGTGATACGGCTAGGTACGATTTTGCCACTTTCTGTAACATAGTTTCTAAGAGTAGCTAGATCTTTGTAATCGATTTGTTGTACGCCTTCCGCTTTAAAGCGGCAGAACTTACGACGTCTGAAATAACGTGCCATGAGATTAATTCCTCAAATAATTCTTTCTATATGCTGAGCATGCAAAACCAATTGGCTAAGGCCGTTACGACCTTCGTGGCGATTTAAAAAACCACTCACTTGCAATGCCTGCCCAACGTGCAAATGTTGAGTCTGTTGTTGCATTTGCTTACCACTGGCAACCACCTGAAGCCTAACATAACTATTACGGTTAAGATCTGCTTCAACTTGCATTGATTTATGTTCTACAACAAAAATACAATGCGGTATGCCCGCGGGGCTTTGGCTAAACTTGGGTGTTTTACAAACTACCCCCGATATAACCAGCTGATTCGTATATGGGCTAACCATTATAGTAACTGCTGACTACGTGCCATGCTAGGACTCAAAACAATTAAGCAGCTGGTGCTTCTTTCTTCTCTTCTCTTACAAGAGGAGACGCTTCAGTTACAGCGTTTTTAGTACGCATAACTAAGTTACGAAGCACTGCATCGTTGTAGCGGAAAGTAGTTTCTAGCTCGCTGATTACTTCAGTTGGTGCTTCAACGTTCATAAGAACATAATGAGCTTTATGAAGCTTGTTGATTGGGTAAGCCAGTTGACGACGGCCCCAGTCTTCAAGACGGTGGATAGTACCACCTGCTTCAGTGATAGAACCAGTATAACGTTCGATCATACCAGATACTTGCTCACTCTGATCAGGGTGAACCATGAATACGATTTCGTAATGACGCATGGATATTCCTTACGGTTAATAGAGCCTTCTACCGTTTCGGCCGGTCGGTTTAAGGCAAGGAATTAATAGTTTAAAAGCCGAAATGAGCGCGCATTTTACGCTTAGTAGGATAATTAAGCAAGCAGGTTTTTTAAGCTTTGATAGATAAGTGAATCGGGTTTCGGGTTTCGGGTTTCGGGTTTCGGGTTTCGGGAAGATATTATTGGATGCTCCCTTTATATCAATAAGTAAAATAAAGATAAGTGTTTAATATTTACTAGGTAGGCGCCGAGCTTGCTCGCGTGAAAGCGTAGCTTTTATACCTAACAGTTAATTCAAGTTAAATTTTTTGCGCATTAAAAACACTTTTTACTGCTAGAGTGGGATTTATTTATTAATTCTATTAGATATAAATCCAGCTTATATGTTTCTAAAAAGTTATTGTCATAAAAATCGCGTATGCACTCTTTCAAAAATTCACTCTCTGTAACCTTTGACAAAGTTTTGTATCTAGATTGATAGAAAATGAAAAGCCCCTTTAAAGCTAGGTTTCCACCTAGCGACTTAACTAGCTCCTTATATAAGAGTAATCGAAGTTTTTTGTCCGTAACTGAGGAAATAAACTCAAAAATATTTATAAAGTCTCTATCAAAACTTTTAAGAAAGGTATTATCCGTTAAATAGATAAACGCTATCATTTTATTATAGATGGTTTTAATCAAATCCCTCTCATCATTAGATAAAATAACAAATTGAAATGCTTGAAACTCTTTACAATAATTTTTACTACAATAAGCCGATAGATGTTCGAAAACGCCCACTCCATATTTAGCCTTAATATCATCTTGATTAATCAGTTTAGGGTCTTTTATGAGGTAGCTAAAATCAGATAGCTTAGATCTAAAAATACTCTGATTCACATCTTTATTCTTTGATGGAATATCCTTTACGTTATTGTTTTGCAATGACTCAATAAACATAGGCAGAGTTTCTTTTACCTTTTCAAAAAGTAAAACGTCAGTTTGAGTTTTCATAAGCGTTCTTGTTTCTGATAATTCTTTTTTACTCGTCTGCCAAGTTTTATATAAAAGAAAAATACTGGTAATTAAGAGTATAGGCTGAAGCATATTATTCAGATAAGTGGCAGTATTAACCCAATTATAAATATTTTTATTATTTATTAAATCAATTCCAAAAGTTGCGATATAAAGCCCGATAATAATTATACAAGAGACTACCAACAGACAGAAAAGTAGGAAACTCGAGGTATTATATTTAAATTTTTTTCTCATTTATCTTCCTGATAACCTTATTACTATCCATAAAAATGCTAATAACTGGCAGCTAAAAACTAGCTACTTCATCCGTTGGGTTTCGTTTCACTCTTCTCAACCTTAATCATTTCCCTATCGCTTCTTTGGCGAATAAGTGTTTGATTGGGCCTAAGTTATCAACGAGTGAAAGCCCTACACCACGAATCAGCTTTTTAACTGGGTTTGCACCTTCAAATAGCTCTTTTAGCCCTTGCATCATGGCGATGTGTTTTTGTGCGTCGAGCTTGCGAGTACGTTCGTAATCACGCAGTGTTCGTGTACTGGCAAATTCTTTGGCGTCTTGACTTAGTAGCTCAATTAAATAAGCGGCGTCTTTTAGGCCCAGATTCATACCCAGCCCTGCCAATGGATGAATGGTATGCGCTGCATCGCCCATTAACACTACCTTGCCATTAACCCATTGTTGGGCGTAACGCATTTTAAGTGGAAACGCGACGCGCTTACTTTGCACTTCACATAAACCGCATTGGCCATCTATGGCAGCCATAACTGCTTTATTAAAAGTGGTGTCGTCCATTGCTAACAATTCATCACAATGATTAGGGCTGGTAGACCACACAATTGAATGAGTATGCTCATCGCTTAGTGGTAAAAACGCTAGTGGCCCGGTTGGTAAAAACACTTGGCGTGCGGTATTTTCATGTGACTCTTTGGTTTTAACTGTCGCTACTAACGCATGGTGATCGTAATCTTTAAAGCTCAGCGCCATATTAAACTGTTTACGAATCGCTGAATTTGCGCCATCAGCCGCCACCAGCAACTTAGCAATAATAGGTTCGCCAGTTTTTAAATTAATAAATACATCAGACTCACTTTGATGTATTTGCTGATACTCGGTATCAAACATCACTGTGGCATTACTTTGCTGCTCAAGCTCTTTTATTAGTGCAAAGCGAATAATGTCGTTTTCAACTATGTGCCCTAAATGCTCAAGCTCAAGTTGCTCGTTATTAAAGGCTATTTTACCAAAGCTGTCGGCATCACGAACATCCATGTGCGTATAAGCACAAGCACGCCCAGCTATTATGTGTGGCCATACATTTAATTGCTCCAGCAAGGTTTGGCTGGCTATACTTAGTGCACTAACTCGTAAGCCATAATCATCGCTAGGTGGAGCTTGAGTTGGCGCAGCATCTAACACAGCCACGCTAATATTCGCTTTAGCAAGCCCGAGCGCCAGCGTTAACCCAACGCAGCCACCACCCACTATACAAACCTGTACTTGTTTCATAAACGTGTACCTTGTTTAACTTGACCCATTAATTGTTTTGCTAATGGGGCTTTTAATGCAGGGAATAAATCCATTGAAAATAGCCCAATACTTCGACCAAGCGCTAACACACGTGATGAGTTTGAAAAAAGTCGAACCAAGGCATCGGTCAATGTCATTACGGTTTTTATATCATCACGGCGCTTGATTGAATATTGACGAGTAAAAGCATAGCTACCTAAATCATGTTCACTGTTTGCAATTAAGTTACTCAGCACTTGTACATCTCGCAACCCTAAATTAAAGCCTTGTCCTGCAATAGGATGAATTGCGTGTGCCGCGTTGCCTATCACCACTGCCCGGTGCGTCGTTAATGACTCTATTTGCCCATAAACTAAAGGGTAACTAGCGCGCATACCGGCTTTTATAAACTGTCCTGCACGATAACCAAAGGCAGTTTGCAGCGCACTTATAAAGTCTGGTTCACTTAGCGACATATACTGCTCAATATGTTCTTGGCGCATACACCATACTAACGAATAGCGGTTATTACTCATGGGTAATAAAGCCATTGGGCCATTTTGGGTAAACCGCTCAAACGCCTGATGATGGTGTCCACCAGCGACTTCTATATTGGCAATAATCGCACCTTGTTCATAAGGCTGGGTATTGAAGCCGAGCCCCAATAAATTACGAGTTGGCGACTGTGCACCGTCGGCAATCACCAACAGCTTAGCACTGAGTTTTTCGCTACTTTGTAATGTAAGTTCATTACTATCGGCGTTTTGTTTTATCGCTGTTACGCTATCTGGGCAAAAAAGCGATATGTTTGATTGCATTAAACGCTGATGCAGCGCTCTGCCAAATGGGTTTACCTCTACCACATAACCTAATGAGGGTTTTGCAAACTCATCACACTGTATATGGGTTTTACCAAAGTGCCCTTTGTCTGACACACTTACTTTTTTTATGGCTGCCGCATAGGGAGCGTTTATTTCAAACAAATTGAGGCTTTGTAAATACTCCACCGACTGCTGTGCAAGTGCGATGCTTCTGTCATCAAAGCTTGGGTGATAATCTGTGGTTACTTGATTTGCTTCAATTACAGCAATATTT
Organism: Pseudoalteromonas undina; assembly: GCF_000238275.3. NCBI lineage: Bacteria > Pseudomonadati > Pseudomonadota > Gammaproteobacteria > Alteromonadales > Pseudoalteromonadaceae > Pseudoalteromonas > Pseudoalteromonas undina. The sequence continues at coordinate 509,598 of NZ_AHCF03000002.1, read as the reverse complement.
AAGCTGGGATTTTTTTTACTTATACTTAGAGCACAACTTGCGCCGACTAAACCACCACCAATTACTACAATATCAAACTGCTTAGCCACTTTTATCTCCAAGCTTATGCGTTTTTAGCGCTTTGCATTAACGCTTCTATTTCACTAATTGTTTTAGGCACGCTAATGGTTAAGTTGTCGTAACCTGAATCAGTTACTAATAAGTTATCTTCAATACGAATACCTATACCTTGGTATTTTTGAGGCGCATTTGAGTCTTTACTAATATACAGCCCAGGCTCAATGGTTAGCACCATACCCGGCTCTAAGACACGCTCTTGGTTATTAACCTTGTAATCGCCCACATCATGAACATCAAGTCCTAACCAGTGACCAAGACCATGCATGTAGTATTCTTTACAGGCACCTTGTGCCATTAACTCATCAAAATCGCCGGTTAAAATACCTAAATCAAGTAACCCTTGGGTTAGTACTTGCATAGCGAGTTTATTTGCCTGAGATAAAAGACCTCCGGGTTTTATTTCGCTAAATGCGATTTCTTGCGCTTTAAGTACAATATTATAAAGCGCAGCTTGCTCAGTGCTAAATTTACCGTTAACGGGGAAGGTACGTGTTATATCGGCGGCGTAGCCTTGTAGCTCACAGCCTGAATCAATCAGTACTAAGTCGCCATTGTTTAATACGTCGCTATTTTGGGTGTAGTGCAAAATATTGGCGTTATCGCCACTGCCGACAATAGTGCCATAAGCAGGATGTGGCGCACCGTTCATTGCATAGTGATGATGAAGCTCTGCCTCTAGTTGAAACTCGGTTGCGCCAACGTGGGAAAAACGCATGGCTCGCATGTGTGCTCGAGCGCTTATTTCACAGCCCTCACGCATAATGTTAATTTCGCCTGGCGATTTAAATAAACGCATTTCATGCAATAAAGGGCGAATATCTTTAATTGTACTCGGTGCTGTATCCCCTTTTTTAGGGGCACTGCGCAAAGTGTTAAGCATTGAAAATACTTTGCCATCAAAGGCAGGATACGTCCCTTGTGCATAAAATAAAATCTGTTGGCCGTTCACCAAATTCAATAATTGTTCATTTAGCTCACTAAGTGCATAAGTTTTGTCGAATAAGTATTCGCTTTGTGCTTTTTCAAAACCAATGCGTCTGCCGTGCCATACCTCTGCAAGTTTGTCTTTATCTAAACAAAATAATAGTGAGGGTGTATCACTGTTTTTGCAAAGCACCAACACGGCATCGGGTTCGTTAAAACCAGTTAAGTAAAAAAAGTCACTGTCTTGTCGAAACGGATAATGAGTATCACGGCTACGCGTGAGCTCCGTTGCAGCGGGAATTATAGCAATACTGTTATTATCCATTGCCGCCAATAAACGCTCGCGGCGCGCTTTAAACTCTGACTTTTGTATTTCAACCATTAATAACTAACCCATTACTTTTATTGTGTTGCTCAATTAATGCAGTGTTTTTTTGTTGCTTTGTGGATTTTGCTCTTTGCCTAGCTCAGCAAAACACAATAGCGCCGATACACGGACGTACTCAATCACTTCATGGAGTGCTTGGCTATCTTCTTCGGTTTCTTCAAAGGTTGTATCTAGGCGTGTAATCTCGCTAAAGTCGCTGATCACTTCTTTTACATCTGCCGACAGCTTGCCATAATCTTTTTGCTTTAAGCCAAAACCCAACATAAACCCAGCTACCCATGATACGAGCCCGTTAGCCTGATCGATGAGTGTTTCGTCATCACTAGGTAAAAACAAGTCAAATTGAAACTCTTCGTTATTAAAACTTTCAACTACTTGTTGGTAAATTTGGCCAAAAAACTGTTTTAAATCGTTACTAAACGACTCGCCATCATTAAATACATCGCTCAGTAAGCCTAAGTATTCTTTATCGTCAATGCTTAGCCCACAAGCAAGTAAGCCGCTAATAACGCCATGCGCTTCTGCGGGTGATACAAATATTTCATTTTTCTCTAAAAGAAGTTGGGCTTTTTCGTAATCTGGTAAGTTATTCATAATGACGTCTTCGCTTTGCTAATTAAAGCAATGCTACCACTCGATAAAAAGCAACTCCAATGAATTCTATGACTGAGGTCAAAAGCAAGCGATTGAAAAGCAAATTGAGTTCAAAAAGCAATCTTAAAAGTAAATACAAGATTAAATGTGGAGGAAAACTGAGCGAACAGTTTAATTTTTTACGATTGGGGTTTAAGGATTGGAATATGTCTTATATACTAAATTTGTTCCCTGGGGTGCAGGAGCTTGGTTAAGTCCCTGAGCCGATAAATTTTATACCAGGATTTTTGTTCGTTTACTATTGTGCAAGCTCGGCATGTACCGAGAAGCCTACGGTAAACCGCAGATTTCCGCCCTGAAACCTCAAGGTTTCAGGACTGACACCGGGCACCGCATTCTCGGGGAACACCTTCCTTTATAGCTTAGGTTCTCAAGCATTTCTTTATAACTAAATATTCCCTATCTTTCGTCTTTAAATATATCGAACTGCGTTTCCACAGCCCGATATTAAACTTATTTCTAACACCTATCCCTTTGTCTTTTTAATGCCTAACACTACTTAAACCAACCTTGAAAGCGCTCCATCAGCATATAGTTAACGGGAACAAGTAATAAGGTTATAAAAGTCGCAAATATAATCCCAAATCCTAAGCTTACTGCCATAGGTATTAAAAACTGCGCCTGAGTCGCCTTTTCAAACAGCAGCGGCATTAAGCCTATAAATGTGGTTAGACTAGTAAGCATAACCGGGCGAAAGCGCGATGCGCCAGCGAGTTTAACAGCCTCTATTAAATCGCCACCTTCGCTACGTTTTTTATTAATGAAATCGACTAATACGAGCGAATCGTTCACTACCACACCTATTAACGCAAGCATACCTAGTAAGCTCATAATGGTTAAGTCCATACCCATTATCCAGTGCCCTACTACAGCGCCAATCATGCCAAATGGAATAACGCTCATAACAATAATTGGTTGCATGTATGACTTAAACGGAATGGCCAATAGCGCATAAATAATAAAAAACACAAACACTAACGCCCAAGCCAATGAGCCAAACGACTCTCTTTGCTCTTTGGCTTCACCTTCGAGTTTGTAATCAACACCTGGGTATTGCTGCATTAACTCGTCTAAATATTGTGCTAGGTCGGCTTGAAGCACCGTCATGTTGGTGTTGTTTTTTTCAATATCAGCCGTCACGTTTAGTGTGCGATAACGATCAATACGGTTTATGGTTGATGGGCTTTGTCCTGCCGTAAGTGTTGCCACGTGCGACAATGGCACAGAGCCGCCATCGGGAGTGCTTATTAGTATGTTTTGTAAATCAGCTACAGAGCGGCGCTCGTCAATAGGTAAACGAACCATTACACGCACGTCGTCTCGTCCGCGTTGAATACGCTGAACCTGCGAGCCAAAAAACGAATTACGCACTTGTCCTGCCACATTTACACGGTTTAAACCAAGCGCCAAACCTTGTTGCGTAAGCTCTATACGCAACTCTTCTTTACCGTCAGACATACTGTCAGCAATATCAAACACCGTTGGGTACGTTGCTAAACGATTTTTAATATTATCAGCTACATCTTGCAATATTGTTAGTGAAGTACCACTTAGTTGAACGTCTATTGGGTCTGAACTTCGGCCAATTTCAGCTCTAAATGTTAGGCTTTCAGCGCCAGGAATAACACCAATTAAATCGCGCCATTCACTAGCAAGCTCTCGCGAACCTATATCTGACTCACGCTGCTCAGCAGGTGTAATCTCAAAGCGTACCGCTCCGGAGTTAGACGCGCCACCGCGTCCGCCAGTAGTGGCTAATATATTTAAAATAACGCTTTCGCCTGTATTAGGATCGCGATATTTGTCTTGTAATTGCTGCGCTTTTTCGGACATATCAATCACGTATTTATTGGTTACTTCAAACGGTGTACCTGTTGGCAGTGTTAGATTGACTCGTACAGTTTCGCTAGGAATTCGTGGGAAAAAGATAAACTTAGTCCAACCACTGGTGATCATGGTTAAAATAATAAAAAATACCCCCACAAATAAACTAACCGTTGCTAGTTTATGGCGTAAAGCAGTGTTTAATATAGGTTGGTAATATTTTAAAATTGCACTTTCAAAGCCATCAGCAAAGCGTTGTTGAATTGCTTCAAGCCTCGATGGTTCACCTTTTTGGTGGCGTAGTTTTATGTATTTTAAATGTGCTGGTAACACAAATTTAGATTCAATTAGCGAAAACAATAAAACTGGAATAACCACTACCGGAATTTGTGCAAATAAGGCGCCGCGCGCCCCTTCAATAAATGCTAAAGGTAAAAAGGCAGCAACAGTAGTCAGTACACCAAAGGTAACGGGAGTAGCAACTTCTTGAGTACCCAATATAGCAGCCTGCTCACCCGATTTTGCCGTTTTTAAATGGGTATACACGTTTTCGCCGGTTACTATGGCGTCATCAACTACAATACCGAGTACTAAAATAAAGCCGAATAAGCTCATTATATTTAGCGTTACACCAAAAATTGGCATCGCGATAAACGCGCCCATAAACGATACAGGAATACCAATAAACACCCAAAATGCAATTGCTGGGCGCAAAAATAGCGTGAGCAGTGCCAGTACTAAAATACCACCTTGTAAAGCATTACTGGTTAAGGTGGCGATACGGCTTTTAACTAGCTCTGAATCGTCGTCCCAATAACTTAGTTTAAAACCTTGTGGTAGCGTGGCTTGCTGTTCTTCAATGTAGTTTTTAACATCGTCTGCCACGGTTATCGCGCTCTGCGGGCCAATTCGGTATACGTCTATAAACGCCGCTTGCTTACCATTAAAACGGGTCCGTACTGGCGTTTCTTCAAAATCGTCTTTAATTGTAGCAATATCACCTAAGCGGATAATCGTTCCGTCGGCTTGGTTTTTTACTACTATGCTGGCAAATTCATCTTTACGATAAGCCTGCCCTTTTGAGCTAATTAGTACATCGCCACCTTCTGTTTTTAAGTTACCAGCAGAAATATCAGAACTTGAATTAGCAATAGCACTCGATATTTGCGCAAGGCTTAGGCTGTACTGGCGAAGTGTGTCTTGGCTAACTTCAATGGCTAACTCGTAGTCTCGTACACCACTTAGCTCTACCTGTGTTACGTTAGGTAAGCGAAGTATTTGATCTCGCACTTTTTCTGCATATTCACGCGTTTCTTTTTCGCCGTAATCGCTTGATACGGTAACGGCTATTACTTCTCTTTTACGCTCAGCCAGCGCAACAATCGGTTTTTCTGCATCGCCAGGAAACGTATTAATCGCATCTACTCGGCTTTTAATATCAGCCAACAGTTCACGAGGATCGTAACCACTTTCAACCTCAATGGTTACAGAGCCTGAGCCCTCTGACGAGCGGCTAAATATTTGTTTAATGCCCTCTAAGTCTTGCACCGCTTCTTCAATACGAATAGTTACGCCCTGCTCTACATCTTCAGGGGTTGCACCACGCAGGCTAACACCTACGCTTATCATGTCTGTTTCGAAAGACGGAAACACCTCAAGTGGTATTTTACTCGATAAACTAAATAGTCCCGACAACAACAAAGTTACTAACAATAAATTGGCAGCAACATGGTTTTTAGTAAACCAAGCAATCATGCTTTATCTCCTTGCTTGGCTGCGCGACGTTTTTTTATTAACTCTTCAACACTGATACCAAGCTCTTTTGCTTTTTGCTCAAGTTGCTCACGAGTCGGGCGCTTATTTTTAGGTACTTTTTCTTTTGGCTCTTCACCTAAAATACTCACTTTAGTGCCTGAGCTTACTTGCCCTAGCGGCGTGACAACTAATTTATCGTTCGCTTTTAAACCGGTTTTGATCATTGCTTGATTGGCGTTTTGCCATGCAAAAGTTACGTCTTTACGCTTTAATACATCACCTTCAACCACATAAACATAAGTACCTTGATAAATTGTGCTGTTAGGAATGATCAACGCATTTTGCACTGTTTTACCCGCTATTTGCGCCTTAATGTATTGCCCTATTTTAATTGGATACTGATTACTGGCGGTTGATTTATATGGGTCGTCTATTTTTGCTACCACGTAAAGTTGCTGCGCGTTTTCGTCAATAGCGCCTTCAGTTCGTGCCAGTTGGCCTTGCCATGTTTGCTCCCCCACTAAATCAGAACTAAATTTAACTAACGAACCCGCTTGGTTTTTAGCACCATCACGGTATTGCTCTGGCAGGTTAACAAACGAAAGGTCTTTATTTTTTATTGGTAAGCGAATTTCAACACTATCAATAGCGTAAATAGTAGCAAGTTGGGTATTGTTACTTACTACTTGACCTAAATCGACACTACGACTCAGTATGCGCCCAGCATAAGGTGCGGTAACCTTTGTACGCTCTAAATCAAGCTCTGCTTTTTCAAGGGCAGCTTGAGCCGATAGCACTTGTGCTTGCGCAGCTGCTAATTGCGGCTCACGTAATACCAAGCTGCTGGCTTGGCTTGAACCACCAAGGCGCTTCCAATCAGTCAGTGCTTGTTGCCCGCGGGCCTTTTCTTCTAATAAGCTTTGCTCTGCTGTAAGTAAATTAGCTTGAGCAGATTTAACCTCTGCCTGATGATCTCTATCATCTAGCTTTAATAACACGTCGCCTTTTTCAAAAAAACCACCTTCTCTAAACTCATCGCTCACTTCAATTATTTGCCCAGATGCTTGAGCAACAAGTAAGCTTTGTGTTCGAGGTTTTACCGTACCGTAGCTGTCTATCATTACTTGATAACTTTGAGGCACAAGCTCAAGTACAGACACACTAATTGCTGCTTTTGGTGCTGAACTAAAGCGTCTCGCCTCTGGCGGATTACTCTTAATAAAAAATACAATTAAAAGAGCGGTAACAACAACCGCGGCTGGAATAATAATTTTAGCTGTTTTAGTGTTCATCGTTATTGCTCTTTAAGTCGCTTGACGGTTTATCAAAATCACCACCAAGGGCAACATGTAGGTTAATTCTATTTGCGATTAATTGCTTTTTAATTTGTATTAATGAACTTTGCGCATCGAATGAGCGCCCTTGTGCATCAAGTACCGTGGTGTAAGTGACCAAGCCACTTTGATATTGCTCAAACGATAACTGCTCGGCCGCAAGTGCATTTTTTTGTGCTTCAAGGGTACTGGTGTACTGCGCTTTTAAAGACTGCTGCTGCGATATTGCATTTTCTACATCAGCAAATGCATCGTACAGAGTTTGCAAATATTGTTGCTCTTGCTTTTGAGTATTCAGACGCGCTATTTCTTCATTGGCTTGTAAACGCCCTCCCTCAAAAATAGGTGCCGAAATACTTCCGAGTAAAGACCATGCGAGGCTTGAAGGAGAAAACAAATCACTCACTCGATCTGTACTATCACTTAAGCTTGCAGTTAAATTTAAACTCGGAAAGCGCTGTTTATGCGCATAAGCCAATGACGCATCACTAGCTAATAACTCGTACCAACTGGCAAGTAATGCGGGCTTTCGGGTAATGAGCTCTGAAGGAATACCAACTGGAATTTCGGTATCAACAACCGGTAAGTCAGTGCTTGCTGCAATAGCTCCTTTTGGGTACTCACCTAGTAAGCGCTCAAGCACTCGCGCTGCACTTGATAAACTCGCTGTTTGAGTGGCAATGCGTGAGCGTTCGTTATTAAGCTCATTGCGGGCTAAATAAACATCAAGCGCTTCGTTTATACCTTGGCGGTAACCCGATTCAATTATATCGAGGTTTTGCTTAGCATTTTCTTCACGGCGCTTATATAAATCAAGTAGCTGCTGCGCAGACACAACATCAAACCAGCCTTGTACAACATCTGAAACCAGTTGCTGTTTAGCTTGTTCAAAACGCGCTTTTTGAGCTAAATATGAAAGGTTAGCTTCTCGTTTTGAATCTGACAGCTTACCCCATAAGTCAACTTCGTAATTTAAGTTTAAGCTGACAGAGCTGGCATTATTATAGCTAACAGGCCGGTTACCTTTACTGCGGCTAGTACGCGAAGATAAATCTAAACTAGGCCATAGAGCTGCTCCGGTTGCTATTAGTTGCTGCTTAGTAATAGCGACATCATAGCTGGTTTGTAATAGTTGTTGGTTGTTTTTAAGCGCTTGTTTTACGTATTTATTAAGTAATGGCGTGTGCAGTTGAGTTAACCATTCATCATCCACTTTTAATACCGAACTTGCTGCCTGTTGCTGCCACTGCTGTGGTAAATTATTTGGAGCTTGTTGGCGCTGCGATGGGTTTAAGTTACTCGCACAACCGCTTAGCATTATAATGCTTATTGCTAATAAAGATGGCTTATATTGCCACATCATGTTTAAACCTGATTAGTGCTATTTATGAATGTTATTCAATCACTTTAACAAACGTTGCTCAATTGACTTTACATAACATTACATAGCTTGCGATTAGTTTATAAGTGTATTTAATACGCCAAGCACTAACGTAATATTCACAAATAAATGAGTAAGCTAACCTTTAACCAAAGAATTAATTGAAACTCTTAAAAAGTAGATATAGAAAAGACGGCAGGGTTTGCTGTTGGCATTACACCAGCTAAAGCGGCAAAAAATTGTCAGGAACAATTTTTAACATCTGAAAGATGGCCCGAAGGGGAAAATACAAGGATGTATTTTATAATCGAACGTAGTTCGATGCCGAACAATGGCTAAGCTAAATTCAGAAACAAAAAAGCCCCGCATGTGCGAGGCTTTGTATAAATGGTGCCTCGACCCAGCAAAAAATTGTCAGGAACAATTTTTAACATCTGAAAGGTGGCCCGAAGGGGAAAATACAAGGATGTATTTTATAATCGAACGTAGTTCGATGCCGAACAATGGCTAAGCTAAATTCAGAAACAAAAAAGCCCCGCATGCGCGAGGCTTTGTATAAATGGTGCCTCGACCCGGAATCGAACCAGGGACACGAGGATTTTCAATCCTCTGCTCTACCAACTGAGCTATCGAGGCACTTAAACAGTGCTAATTAAATGTTAATAAAACACTTAATTAAAATAAATGGTGCCGACTAACCGAGTCGAACGGTTGACCTACTGATTACAAGTCAGTTGCTCTACCAGCTGAGCTAAGTCGGCACACAAAACTGTGTGTGCTAAGGCACTTTATCAATTTTAAAGATTGATAACTTTTTGTAAATGGTGCCTCGACCCGGAATCGAACCAGGGACACGAGGATTTTCAATCCTCTGCTCTACCAACTGAGCTATCGAGGCACTTAAACAGTGCTAATTAAATGTTATTAAAACACTTAATTAAAATAAATGGTGCCGACTAACCGAGTCGAACGGTTGACCTACTGATTACAAGTCAGTTGCTCTACCAGCTGAGCTAAGTCGGCACACAAAACTGTGTGATAAGGCACGTGTAAAAATGTTTAATTTATTTACTTAAACACCATTACTATAATAAATGGTGCCTCGACCCGGAATCGAACCAGGGACACGAGGATTTTCAATCCTCTGCTCTACCAACTGAGCTATCGAGGCACTTAAACAGTGCTAATTAAAAATCTTACCTGATTTTTAATGCAACTCCCACAAGACACTTCTTAGTGAGCTATCTGGGCGTGCGGCGTATTAAACGAGTTTTGCCCTTACAAGTCAACTTTTTTTTTATCCTTTGCAACTGTTTGAACGGTTTTCAAACAACTAGCGACGTTTCTCGTTAATACAGTGCATTTATTCAACAAAAGACTTTAAAAAACGTAGTGAATTATTTTTTTTAGGTGTTACGATTGGTATATAACTTTCGGTACAGGCTTACCGTTCTAATAATACCACGATAGGAAAATTCATGCAGGGTAAGTTTTCTCCAGCAATCAAAGGCTTACTACCTTTATTTTTAGTTAGTAACCTTATAACTGCCACATTATTTATAGTCGCCTATTCGCTTTACTCACAAAGCAATACTGAGCACAAAGAAGTTAACCCTGTTTCAACCATCAAGGTAACAAAGCTTGCTGAGCGTCTTGAGCAACCCATAGTAGAAGCACTAACTATACACGAGCAAGACAAAGTCAAATCACTTCTTGATACCGCAAGCTTACTCAATAATAATTTTAAATATACCCTGCACCGCTTTAATCCGAACAATAAAACCGAGTTGGTTTATAGCAATAATAGTAACTTAATTGAGCCTTTAGCTATTAATGAGTATGTAAAGGAGCAAGGCATATTACATCATGTTATTTCAGTAAATGGGGAGGTAATTGCTGAGCTTATTATTGAGCAAAAACAACCTTTAATTGCATCATCTACACAAAACTTATTTATGAATGCGTACCTTGCCGCTATTGTTGCTCTGATAGTGCTGTTTGCGTTAGCTATTACGTTTAATAAGCATATTAATAAACGATTACATAAAAATACCGACTCTCTCACTCAAGAACTCAAAGCAATTACACAAAATGATAACTATCAAAGCACGCTTAATGAGCAACTCGAAGGCGGATTAGAAACCGTTGCTCAACAAATTAACTTGCTGCTAAAAAAAGTAAGTACGGTTCAAGCTGACGATCAGGCTGCACAAAAAGAATTAAAAAAACTACAAACTAGCCTTGAAACAGAAGTACAAAGCAGAACATTTGAATTAGAAAAGCAAACTCAAAAAGCATTAAAAGCCAGCGAAACTAAAACCACCTTTTTAGCCACTATGAGTCATGAAATAAGAACACCAATGAATGGCGTAATTGGCACTATTGATTTACTTCGTCAAACAGAGCTTGATGGTGCCCAGCAACGTTTAAGTACTATTATTCGTGAATCAGCATTTTCGTTATTAAGTATTTTAGATGATATTTTAGATTTTTCTAAAATTGAGGCTGGAAAGCTCAATATAGATCCAGTTCCGTTTTCCGTTGCCGATACGCTAGAAGAAGTTGCTAAGGTGTTATCGTCGGTTGCTAAAAATCGCCACCTAGAACTCGATTTATCAATTGCCCCCGATATACCCAACAACCTTAAGGGTGACTCTGTTAGAGTGCGCCAAGTGCTATATAACTTATGTAGTAATGCCATAAAGTTTACCAGCACCAATGGTACAACCCAGGGGAAAGTAAGAATATCAGTAGAAGTAGCACATAACACCGCCGATCACTTTACATTGCGTTTTTGCGTAAGTGATAACGGTAAAGGAATGAGTCAATCTCAGTTGAGAAAAATCTTTAACCCGTTCACCCAAGCAGAAAGCTCAATTACGCGAGAGTTCGGTGGTACAGGGCTTGGGCTTTCAATTTGTAAAAGCTTAACTGAGCTAATGCTTGGTACCATTCATGTAACAAGTCATGAAGGGATAGGTAGTGAGTTTACTGTTGAACTGCCCTTTTCTACCGCAGGTAAAATTGAATTTGCCAATAAAAATACACTTAATGGTAAACATGTCATTGTTGTTAGTAACAACGCAGAACGCGGCAAAGTAATTTACCGTTACTTGTCATTTATGGGAGCTAAAATAACCTATGCTCATGAGCAGCAAGATATAGAAGCTCATCAAGAAACCAAGGATATTATTTGGGTTGTTGATGGTATTGATGACATGAGTAGTATTAGTACCCTACTAAGAAGTTTACTTTACTCATTAGAAGATAATAACCAACAAATGGTGGTATTAAGTAAGTTAGATGAAGCGGTTATTAACCATAAAAATATTTTTTATATTAACGCCTCCCCTTTGTGTAAATCTAACTTTATGCTTTCAATTTTAGTGGCTGCCGGCTTACATAAGCCTAAGCAAATTAAAAAAGCCAGAACGATGAATCACTACCTAAGTTCAGAAGAGGCACTCGCTGCAAATAGGCTGGTATTATTGGTAGAAGATAACCGATTGAACCAAGAGGTACTCACCGAACAACTACATATACTAGGTTACAGTGTAGAGGTAGCTAATAACGGTGAAGAAGGTTTAGATATGTGGCGTAAAAATAGCTACTCGCTCATTTTAACCGATTTACATATGCCAAAAATGTCTGGCTACGACATGGTTGAAAAAATTAGAGAAGAAGCTTCATTACTCGAATCAATTGACGCACAACCTTATATTATTGCTGTTACTGCCAATGCTCTAAAGGGAGAGAGAGAGCGATGTTTAGCAGTGGGTATTAACGACTTTATTACTAAACCTATTGAGCTTAATGCACTTGAAGACACATTAAAGCAATGGAGTGATTTATACAGCGAACAACCACAACAGGTGAATTCGGCCGAAAAGTCTGTTATGCCTATAGATATGGAATCAGCGAATAAGTACATAAATGGCGATGATGCTAAAATAATCCGCTTCTTTAAAATGTATTTAGAACAGAGCCAAGAACAAATTAAAGCGATTAACTTTGCTGTATTGCAAAGTAACAAAGCTGAGATTTTATCTGCCTGCCATCAATTAAAATCTATATCAAAAACAGTAGGAGCTAATATTGTTGCTGATTTAGCGCAGTCATTTGAAGATAAGTGCAAGAGCGATGAAGTAAGTGCTGATGAGTTAATTAAGATGAGAGATGGGCTCGAAATTGAATACTCAAGAGCAGCGCAGTTCTTAAAAGAGCAAATTAAAAATAATGAGGAACAGAACGAACTTATTTAACTAAATAGTATATGTTACTAAGAACGTTTGCTAACGCAATAAAAAAGGGCTTAGAGCCCTTTTTTATTAATTAACCTAAGCACAGTTAATTTATTTTTCTACTGGCTTATAACCTTCAATCTCAACTTCTTTACCTTCAAATAAAAAGCCAACCATTTGCTCTTCTAAAAAAGTACGATGCTCTGGATCCATCATGTTTAAATGCTTTTCATTGATCAGCATAGTTTGTTTATGCTGCCATTGCCCCCAGGCTTCTTTAGAAATATTATTAAAAATTTTCTCACCAAGTTCACCAGGGTATAACTGAAAACCAAGGCCTTCGGCCTCTTTTTGTAACTTTTGACAAAATACTGTACGTGCCATGATTGTTCCCCTTAATGCTAAATATATCGCTATTCTATACTATTGCCGTAATTTGTTTAACCAACTTTTTAGTCGGTGCAGCTAACCCTACTTCTATTGATTGATCGAGTGGATACCACACCAACTGCTTGTCATTAACAACATCAGGAGCTTTTTCAATATTAAGTACATGCGGGTTAATCGTAAGCTCAAAATGTGAAAATACATGAGTAAAAGGCGCTACTTCATTAAGGTCACTTTTAAGCCCTTGTTGCGCTAAAAAAGTTTCGAGCTCGCTGTACTCATTAAATTCAAAAAATCCAAACAATCCGCCCCAGATACCACTGTTTGGGCGTTTTTCCATAAGCACTTTGTCGTTATGTTTAATAATTAACTGGTGGCAACTTTTTTTAGGCACTGCTTTTTTAGGTTTAGAGTGAGGGAACTCCTTAACTTTACCTGCGTTAAACGCACCACAACGACTATTTAACGGGCACGCCTCACAATCAAAGCGGCTGCGCGAACATAAGCTTGCACCTAAATCCATCATAGCTTGATTAAACTCTGTTACATTATTTTTAGGAGTTAGTTGTTCACTTAAATGCCAAAGCTGATTTTCTACCTTTTTGACTCCATACCAACCTTCAACCATGAAAAACCGAGCAAGCACTCTTTTAACATTACCATCAAGAATAGGGTAATGCTGCCCCAAAGATAATGATAAAACAGCACCAGCAGTAGAGCGCCCTATTCCGGGTAAATCCATTACTTCTTCAAGCGTGCTAGGAAACTGACCTTGGTATTTATCTCGAACTATTTTAGCGGTTTTATGTAAATTGCGTGCACGAGCGTAATAACCTAAACCTGTCCAATGATGCAAAACCTGATCTTCATCAGCATTTGCTAAAGCAATAATATCGGGAAAGCTTTGCATAAACTTTTCAAAATAAGGAATAACAGTGACAACCTGAGTTTGCTGTAACATCACCTCAGATACCCACACTTTATAAGGCGTTTTAGCTAATTGCCATGGTAACGTTTTGCGCCCATGAAGGTGATACCAGTCAACTACTTGGTTGGAAAACCAAGCTGACTGCTGTTTTTTTAAATCCGACATATTTAATTTTTTACTAATGCTCAATGGCGGCTCAGTCTATTGTAGTGACTGAAAAGATCAAGCTATAACGCCCTAATGCTTGTCAACCTAGCGCTGGTCAGGGATAATACGCAACCATTTTTAAACACATTGTTTTGTCAGGCCAATAATATGAGTGAATCAAGTAACAACAACCTTGAGCAAGCTAAGCAAGAAGGTAAGTATATCCGCACTATTCGCAGTTTTGTAAAACGCGAAGGCCGATTAACCAAAGGCCAAGCTGCTGCAATCGAAAAATGCTGGCCAACAATGGGGCTTGAGCATAAAAACGGCCTACTTGATTTAAGCGAAGTTTTTGGCAATGACAATGATGTAGTGCTAGAAATTGGTTTTGGTATGGGTAAGTCATTAGTTGAAATGGCAAAAAATGCACCACACCTTAACTTTATCGGCATAGAAGTTCATCGCCCAGGCGTTGGCGCATGTTTAATGGATGCTGACGAAGCTGGCGTTACTAATCTGCGCGTATTTGAACACGATGCAGTAGAAGTTCTTGCTGATTGTATAAGCGATGAAAGCTTATCAACCTTACAGTTATTTTTTCCTGATCCATGGCACAAAAAGCGTCACCACAAGCGTCGCATAGTACAAACTGAGTTTGCTGAAAAACTCCGCTCTAAATTAAAAATCGGTGGCGTATTTCACATGGCAACCGATTGGGAAAACTATGCAGAGCATATGTTAGAAGTAATGCAAGCAGCTCCAGGTTACAAAAACCAATCTGAGACTAACGACTATGTACCTCGTCCTGATTTACGTCCTTTGACTAAATTTGAACAGCGTGGTCAGCGTTTAGGTCATGGCGTATGGGATTTAATGTTCGAACGTACTAAGTAACCGTTAATTAAATAATCAAGTAAGGTAAAGCCATTTATGAGCGTATTAACCAATCCGAGCCTACTATTACTTCGTAACAGTGAAGAGTTAAAAGGTAAATCAATATTGGTGGTCAACTTTGTTCAAGATGGCTTTTTAAATGAGCTAAAAACGCTCAATCCACAAAGTAAAATAACCGCTTTTAGTTATAACCACGCTAATGGTGAATTTGCAAAAAACATATCGGGTATTGACGTAACCATCAGCCACACAATTAATTCGGGCGATTATGATTTGGTAATACTTTATTACCCTAAATCTAAACCTGAGCTATTAATGGCGTTAGACAATATACGTGCTGTGATAAGCAAAGATGCAGAGCTACTCGTTGTTGGCGAAAACAAGAGCGGTGTTAAGTCAATTGAAAAGCAACTCGCCGGTAAGGCTGAATTTAGTAATAAAATAGACTCAGCAAAACACTGTGTTTTATATTCATTTTCAGAGCTCACTATTAATAGCGCGTTTGATATTAGCACTTACCATAAAGAGTTTACGGTATGTGTGAGCGATATTGAGTATACAGCAGTCAGTATTCCTGGTGTGTTTAACCATGGTGCACTAGATGCTGGAACGAAAATTCTATTAGAGAATGCTCCTAACTTAAAACATGGGAAAGTCCTTGATTTTGGTTGTGGCGCAGGACTTATTGCTACTTTTTTAGGGCTAAAAAATCCAGCACTGACATTTACCTGTAGTGACGTAAGTGCACTTGCAGCCTATGCAACAACGCAAACGCTTAAGCTAAATAATGTAAACGGTGAAGCCATACTCAGTGATGGTTTAAATAGTATTGTTGGCAAGTTTGATTTAATTATTAGCAATCCGCCATTTCATACCGGGATTGCAACTGACTACAGCGTTGCGGAATCTTTTTTAACCCATGCAAAGCAACATTTAACTAAGGCAGGCAAACTGACCATAGTGGCTAATAGCTTTTTGAAATATCCACCAATTTTAGAAACCCAATTTGATAGCTACCACACCGTGTTCAAAAACAACAAATTTGCCGTATACAGTAGCTAAAATAAGTTATTAATATCCTGTCAAAACATAAATATGGGCTATATTAGCCACATATTTATGTTTCATAAGTAGATTAGCTAAAAATAAAAAGTGTAATTAAGCTAATCTTTTTAATTCACTTTTTTCTGTTTTTGCTAAACTATTATCATTAGACTCACAATTGACACGGATGACCTTCTCGCAATGCCCAAAACTGTAGAGCAAAATAGCATTCGTAGCATATTGTTTAAAACCATCATGCTTATAACAGCTATCTGTTTGTTATTATCGCTTTCAATTTCTACCTATTTAAGTGCGCAAGAGCAAAAAAAACAGCTCATTAGCAAACTTGTGTTGGTATCAGAGATCATTGCATTCGACGCGATGCCCTCATTGCTAAATAAAAATAGGCCTGCAGAAGAAAGGCGCTTAAAGCTGCTTCAACAAGTATCATCCGTCACAAATTTACATATTTATGCCTTAGATGAGCAATCTAATAAGCCAGTCTTCTTTACCAGCTTTAATGCCCGAAAATCACCACCAGTCCCCATTAAAACAGATAATATTAATGATTTTTCTGAACCACAGGTTAGTGACGAGTATATTGAGTACATTACCCCAATACTCAATAATGAACAGCTGCTCGGCTATGTATATATTAGAGGCAGCTTAGATAACTTAAATCAGCTAATAACTAAAAAGATTATAATCGATATCGTTATTATGGCTTTAATACTTATTTTTATTTCTTTGATTATTTTAAGGCTACAAAAAAGGATAGCCAGTCCAATAGAAAACTTAAGCTTGTTGTTGCAAAACATAGCTAAAAAACATAATTATTATGCACGTGCGCCTTTAACGAACCTAACTGAAATAACTCGGCTTTCTAATAGTTTAAATGTAATGCTTGCACGTACACAAAGGCAAATAGAGCGCCATGAAGAAGATAAACAAGAAATTAAGCAGCTAAACTCAAACCTTGAAGAGAAGGTAAGTCAACGCACTATCGCACTCAGAGAGGCTAATAAAGAGCTGTTATCCACTCTGGAAAAGATGCACCAATACCAAACTCAAATTGTCGAAAACAAAAAAATGGCTTCATTGGGGCAAATGGTGGCAGGGGTTGCCCATGAGGTAAATACACCGATTGGACTTGGTATTACAGGCTCTACTCTATTGCGGGATAAACTCGCGGAACTGCAGGTTAAATTTCATAATAAATCACTAACTGCGAGTCAATTTGAACAATTTACTAACGATGGTATCGAAAACTTAGACTTAATATATAGCAGCTTAAACCGCGTTGCAGAGCTCATTTCTAACTTTAAAAAAGTTGCAGTGATCAAAGATGATGAAATAACCAGCACTGTTAATATACAACAATTAATTAGTGATACTCTACTGTCTATGGGGCAAGAACTAAAAATTAAAAACCCTAAAGTCCTTATAAATTGTCCATCAGATTTAACCGTCGAAAGTAAAAAAGGACCACTGCAGCAAGTTTTTCATCAGTTAATTTTAAATTCCCTGTTACACGGATTTATAGCTGGCGGTGACAATGAAGTGCAGATTGATATTGTAGCAACAGAAACAAAAACACAAATTACCTACACAGATAACGGCCTAGGTGTTGAAAGCAATATACGAGCAAAAATATTTGACCCATTTGTAACGTCAAAGCGCGGCCAAGGAGCTAGTGGCTTAGGAATGCATTTAGTTTACAATTTAGTGACTCAAGCTTTAGCTGGGGAAATTGTGTTAGATACCGAGTATCAGCAAGGGGCCCGATTTATTATTACACTTTTTTAAAAAGCGAAATAACTCTTATTCCCCTCTTGAATTACAACTTTATGACCATACTAATACATAGCCAACTAAACAGTTGTATCATTAATGCTGTATTTCCACACAATTAATGAACTTAATTGTGTTTAACATATCACATACATTGATGAAAAGTTGGAAAGTGATATAATTCCGTTTTGAATTAGTCTGATTATTTTAAGTATCTTTAGGTGGTTGATGGATGTATCAATTATTAAAGGGAAATGGCTTCGACTCTATAATTCAAATTATACATCCAACGTTAAGTATCAATTAAGCCGCGGTTTTTAATAATACGTCATAGTAGGTTTGGGCGCGCAGCTGTTTATATCTAATCTGTTTTTACTTGTTAACATTTAGATATAATCCTATAATTCTAGTAGTCGGCTCTGATGATCACGCCGATTTTATAAATAAAACACACTCCAAAAAGGTTAATTAAAGATGCAAACGCCAGTCATTCTGATCGTAGAGGATGAAGACGTAACTAGACTAAACCTCGTTAGTTTATTTGAAGCTGAAGGTTACAAAGTTATTGAAGCCATTGATGGCGATGATATGCATGATAAGCTTACAAATAACGATGACGTCAATCTTGTAGTTATGGACATCAACCTGCCAGGTAAAAACGGGCTTATTTTAGCTCGCGAGTTACGCCAAAAACGTAAAGTTGGTCTTATTTTCTTAACAGGCCGTGACAACGATGTAGACCGTATTTTAGGTCTTGAAATTGGTGCTGATGACTATATTACTAAGCCTTTCAACCCACGAGAATTAACTATTCGTGCACGTAACTTAATTACGCGTACTGCATTAGGTGGTGAAGAATCAGCTATTGAAACCAATGGCGTTATCACCTTTAACGGTTGGGAACTTGACGAAAACAGTCGTTGCCTTACTTCTCCAAATGGAGATGCAAAACGCCTACCTAAAGGCGAGTACAGAGCACTGCGTTTAATGCTTGACTCTCCAGGTCGTATATTCAGCCGTGAGCAACTAATTAAGCACATGACTGGCCGTGAGCTTCGCGCTAACGACCGTACAGTTGATGTTACCATTCGTCGTATCCGTAAGCACTTTGAAAGCGACAACTCAACGTCTGAGTTAATCAGCACCATTCATGGTGAAGGTTACCGCTTCATTGGTAAAATCGACAGCTAATTAGTTTTTACTCTAATTGCTGTAAAAATAAATGAAGGGCCCGTTGTCCTTCATTTATTTTGTCTGCTAATTCATCAAGCCAGACTGTTAATACTTCATCACTTTGTTCCAGCGCACCATGTTCCATTTGCTTTGCATGCAACTGCACATCATTCAGACCAACCGACCCAGCGGCACCTTTTAACTTATGCGCAACGGATTTGTACTCTTCTCTGTCTGCTGCTTTTAATGATCCTAATAGTTCTTGTTGATATTGCGGATTTAGCTTTGCAAACAACTGACTACTACGTTTAAATACTTCAACGCCCATCGAGTTTACAAAGTCTTCAATGGTTTCAACATCTAGCAAGTCAGTATTAATTTGATTTAATAACTCTTGATTAACTACTCGTTGAGGAGCCTCAACTTGCGCTTGTTGAATGCCAAAGAGTTCAGCGAGCATATTATCTAACTTACTGGTGTTTATCGGTTTAGCTAACGCCCCTTGAATAGAAATCCCCTCAAGCTCCTCTTCAGCACTGCGAACATTGGCGGTAAGTGCCACAATAGGAAGCGGGTCAAAATGGCTTTGTGCGCGAATTTGTCTTGCTACTTCATCACCATTAATATCAGGCAACTGCATATCAAGTAATACTAAATCTAGGTCATCTTCGGTTTCTACAAACGATAAAGCATCTTCTCCCGTTTCAGCCCACAGTACTTCATGTCCACGTTGTTCTAATAGGTTAGTTGCAATTTCAGCATTAAGTGGCACATCTTCCACTAATAAAATATATAAGCTACGCCCTACATAACTATGTTCGGTAGGAGCACTACATAAATTCAGCGGAATTTGAACGGTAAAGCAACTTCCCTCTCCGGGAGTACTACTAACAGTTATAATGCCTTTCATAGCACTTACTAACGCTTTTGTTACGGCTAAGCCAATACCTGAACCAATCGCATTGGTCCCTTTAAGGTCGGGCGCTTTGTAGTACATATCAAAAATACGGGTAAGTTGTTCTTGCGGAATCCCTTCACCGGTATCGAGTATTTTTATAATAAGCCATGGGCCATCTTCGCGGTTTTCTCTTGCACAATCTAAGGTGACACTACCGTGCTGGGTAAATTTAACCGCATTATTAATTAAGTTCCATACTACTTGGCGTAAACGTGTAGGATCAAGTAAAGCGTATATATCAAGCATTCCAGAGCGTTTTACTTCAAAAGAAAGTTCTTTTTGCTCCGCAATAAGGCCTGCAAAGTTAACCACATCATTGATAAAGTCAGACACATTAATTTCGTTAGCGGCAATATCGAGTTGCTCACGGTCAATTTTATCTAAATCTATAATATCGTTAAATATATTACCCAGCGTTTCGGCGCTTGAAAACACTGTATTACACCAGCTACGCTGCTGTTTATTAAGTTCAGTATCCAATAGCATTCGGGTTAAACCGACGATACCATTGAGCGGAGTGCGTAATTCATGGCTCAATGTGGCAATAAATTTCCCTTTATCTTTATAAGCAGTTTCCAGTGCCTGCGCGGCTTCTTTACGGCTGGTAATATCACGGCCAAAGGCTAGTAGACCAATGTAATCGCCCTGCTCATTTATAAAGGGGAGTTTTCTCAGTTCAAACCATCTTATTTCACCATTTACAGAATACTCTACATCAATAGTTAAACCTTGATGAGTGCGTTCAACCTGCTCATCGGTTCTTAATACTTCTGATAAAAAGTGGCTTGGAAATATTTCTTCTGCGGCTTTGCCAATTAATTCGCCACTGGTTTTGCCCATCACCTCTTCAAACATTTTATTACAACCGGCAAACACCCCGTTGTTATCGCGGTAATAAAATAAATCTGGTGAGGAGTCTACAATGGAGCGTAATAACATGCCTTGTTGCGCGAGTTCTTGTTGCGTTTTTTTACGCTCTGCAATTTCACGTCTAAGCTCTTCTATTGCTCTATGCTTAGCATGAAAGGCCATTTTACGTTCATCAATTTCAATGTTTAAACGATTAATATTGTCTTTGAGAGTTTGATTTAAAAGCTTTTCTTGTTTTGTGGCACTATCTAAATAGGCATAAGAGGCATCAAGTTGCCGAATAGAGTTAAGCAGTACGCTAATCACCAGAGGGGAAACAACTGAGGTAAAAAATACTACAGCCAATATATCAACTAAGTTCACTTCCCCAATGGCAACATAGTAAAACATACTCGACAAAACCAGCGATACTGTCAGTAATAATGCATAGCAAATAGCTGCAGTTTTAAACTCACCAAAACGAGTTATTGAACTGGAAAGAACTCGAACCCACGGGTTCAAAGAAGAATCTGTCATATATCAGTGTTTCTCTTAGCTAAATGCTTAAGTAAGTATGATTAAAGGCTAATTTTAGCATTTTCTATCAGCGATTTTCATGTTGTGCGATAAAAACAACAAAATTTCATGTTTGGCGTTATTTGCCGCATTTCAGCAACTCTTTATTTAGTGTAAAATGTGACGTTTTAAATATTGCAAATAACGAGTAACGTATCATGCAAACGACTATGCCAGATATTGCTAACACGGCTGCCGCATTACAAACAGGTAAATTAGACTGGGTAGGAATGGGCGATATAGAGCTGCCTTTTATTTTTGAATCTCTTGATTTAGCTCCAGTTACCGTTAATGCAAAAGCACGCGCTTTTGTTAATTTACACCAAGAAGACGCCAAAGGCATCCACATGTCGCGTCTGTTTTTAGCACTTGATCACCTCTCAACTGAGCAGCAGGTCAACCCGCACACCTTAGCACAAGCATTAGATACCTTTATCACCAGCCATGAAGGCTTAAGCGATAAAGCACAAATCGAATTTAAATTTGAATTACCACTGCGCCGTAAATCATTACTTAGTGGCAAAGCCGGCTGGAAAAGCTACCCAGTTGTACTTACCAGTACCATAAATCAAGGCGTCATTAGTTTTGAACTCAGTGTTGATGTTACTTACTCATCAACCTGCCCCTGCTCTGCAGCCCTTGCTCGTCAACTTATCCAAAATGCGTTTAGCGAAAAGTTTGCTCAAGAAACACTAACTCAATCTGAGGTTTTAGAGTGGCTTGGAACAACTCAAGGCATTGTAGCAACCCCGCACTCACAGCGCTCTATTGCTAATGTTAAAGTAAAGCTAGATCAAAACATTCAAGAGTTTGATGTAGTTAACTTAATAAACTTACTAGAAGATGAGCTTAAAACACCAGTACAAGCTGCGGTAAAACGTGAAGACGAACAAGAGTTTGCCCGTTTAAATGGTCAAAACCTGATGTTTTGTGAAGACGCAGCACGAAAAATTAAAACGACGTTAGAGTCAAAAGAATTTAGCGATTACTTCCTGCAAATAAACCATTATGAGTCTTTACATGCTCATGATGCCGTCGCTATTGCCGTAAAAGGTATTGAAGGCGGTTATAAAGCATAATAGCGCTCATCCCCATTCGTTAATAAAATAGCCATAACAACTATTTGGGCACATAAATTGCTTTAGAAAAGCAGTGTCAATTTGTTGTTATGGAGTTACCGTATGGAATTCGCTTTATTATTAATATTAGTGCTAGTTGTTGGGGCATCTGTGGTTGCGTCAAAATTTAATGATGACGGCGGAAACCCTTATCCTTTTACTCGTAAGCAAAGTGTATTTACCCAAGTAGAAGGGGCGTTTCTAGGCTTATTAGAACGCGCTGTTGGCGATCAATATAAAATTGTTAGTCGCGTTAAACTAATCGATGTGATTGACTGCAAACAAGGTCTATCTGTCAAATCTAAACGTGCTGCATTGGCTAAAGCAAAAAATAAACAGCTCGACTTTGTACTAGTCGACAAAGAAAAAATGACCATAGTGGCAGCAGTTGACTTAGTTAATAATGCCAACAAAGATGGGCACAAAGCACAACGTGATTGGTTTGTTAACGGTGCATTAGAAGCCGCTGGCATTCCACATATTCGTATGAAAGTGAAATCAGGCTACCGCCCGAGTGAAGTTCGCGATGCCATTATGTTTAAATTAGGCAAACCTGCTAAATCACAATCTTCGCGCCCGACTCGTACTAGAGTCCATAAGCCTGCGGTATTATCACCTTCTCAAGCAAAAGCACATTCAACTGCCCTTGCTGAAATATAACTACTGAGTTAAAGCGATGTATTAAAGCGAGCATTTTAAATGACTCGCTTTTTTGTTTTTTATAGCAGACTTCACGTATAATCAGCCTATTCAAATTTAGGAATTTAACATTATGAATGTTGGTATTATTGGCGCCATGGAGCCAGAAGTTAAAATTTTGCGCGAAGCGATGCAAAATCCACAGGTTTTAACCAAAGCAGGCTTTACGTTTTATACTGGTGAGCTTGCAGGTAATACTGTTACTTTAGTGCAATCAGGCATTGGTAAAGTCGCTTCAACTATTGCAACCACTTTACTTATCGATAACTTCAAACCTGATTGTGTTATTAACACAGGCTCTGCCGGTGGTTTCGATCCTTCGCTTAACGTTGGCGACGTGGTGATTTCATCAGAGGTTCGTCATCACGATGTAGATGTAACCGCATTTGGTTACGAAATTGGCCAAGTACCACAAATGCCAGCAGGCTTTGCAGCGCACCCTAAACTAGTAGAAGCCGCCGAGCAAACAATTGCACAAATTAGCGAAGTAAAAACGCTTGTTGGTTTAATTTGTACTGGTGACTCATTTATGTGTGACCCTGTTCGCATTGAAAAAGCACGCAATGACTTCCCTACAATGCTAGCAGTAGAAATGGAAGGTGCGTCAATTGCACAAACGTGTTTTGCACTTAACACACCATTTGTTGTTATTCGCTCAATGTCTGATATTGCTGGCAAAGAGTCACCGCAATCATTTGAAGAGTACTTAGAAACAGCCTCTATTAATTCATCAAAAATGGTTGTGGCATTACTAGAAAAGTTAACGGCGGTTACGCTGTAAATGCTCAATAATATTGTTCAAAATCATTTGGACTTTATTGTATTTATTTGTGCGCTCCTAGCTGAGCGCTTTTTACCTTTAGTTAGCTGGTATCACCCTAACCATATACTTTCTGCAATTTTTAAGGCAATTGGCCAGCGTGTTTATAAAAAAACAGACAGCAAACAATATCATTATTTAGCCGCTTCATTAGCAAGCACACTTGTTCTAACTGTGATTATGATTATTGTCGTTTTGCTGCTGGAGTTTGCCTTTTACCCTGAACTACTATCCGGTCTTATTTTATACTTGTGCCTAGAAAGCAGTAGCATAAATAAAAAAGCGATACGTATTGCGAAATTGACCAAAAAAAATCAAAAATCAACTGCTCGAGAATTATTAAAACCACTAGTAGCCCGTGAAGTTAAGGCACTTTCAAACCCAGGGATTATTAAAGCGGTTATGGAAAGTGTCATACTAAGAACGGCCCGTCATTATTTTGTGGTAATTTTCATTTTTTTACTAGTGGGCCCCATTGCTACTCTCGCCTACCGCTTGCTTACCTTAATCCAACAAGCATGGCGCACTGATATAGCTCCCGACAGTTCTTTTTTGACGCCGCTTAAACTGATTCTTTTTATTATTGAATACATTCCCATTCGGTTACTCGCGCTGACAATAGCTTCACTTAAAGCCAGTAAAAAAAGCATGCATTATATTAAGCACTATGGCCGACATTTTTATCAAAAAAATACAGGTTGGTTATTAAGTGTGTGCTCTGCATCTTTAGGTGTGCAACTTGGTGGGCCTGCTATTTATATTGAGCAGCGTTTCAATAAAATGCGGGTCGGTGTAGAACGCTTGCCAAGTGCTGATGATGTGCCAAAGCTACTCAATACCCTAAATCAAGCCCGTTTTTTTTGGCTACTAATTATTATTAGCGTTGAAATTATTAGGGCTGTTCTAACTTTTTGATCAGTTATAAAAAAACCAGCCGAAGCTGGTTTTTATACTCTATGTAGCTTTAGGCTACAGTAATATTTGCAAACTTACGTTTACCTACTTGGTAAATAGCGGTTGTTCCTTTTGCTACTTCCAATTTGGTATCGGTAATTTTTTCTTCGCCGTTAAGCTTTACTGCACCTTGTTTGATCATACGCATGGCCTCTGAAGTACTCGCCACTAAGCCAGCTTCTTTTAGCAAGTTAGCAATTAGAATAGTGTCTTCATCAATGTTAACTGTCAGCTCTGGAATTTCATCAGGTAGTGCTTTTTTCTGAAAACGCTGAATAAAGTCATCATGAGCAGCTTGCGCATCGGCTTCGCTATGGAAACGTGCAATTAACTCTTTCGCTAATTCAATCTTAATATCGCGAGGGTTAGTGCCTTGCTCTACACGCTGTTTTTGCGCTGCAATTTGCTCAATAGAAAGGCTACTTAGCAAGTCATAGTAACGCCACATTAGTACATCACTAATTGACATGATTTTACCAAACATGTCGCTAGGCGTATCAGTAATACCTATGTAGTTTCCTAGTGACTTTGACATTTTCTGAACGCCATCAGTCCCTTCAAGTAAAGGCATCATTAGTACGGTTTGAGGTTTTTGACCTTCATCTTTTTGCAGCTCACGACCCATTAATAGGTTAAAGCGTTGATCGGTGCCGCCTAGCTCAACATCAGACTCAAGAGCAACTGAATCCCAACCCTGTACTAGTGGATATAAAAACTCATGGATTGCGATAGATTGACCGCCAGCATAGCGCTTTTTAAAGTCATCACGCTCAAGCATGCGTGCCACAGTTTGGCGTGCTGCCAATTTTATCATTCCAGCCGCGCCCAACTTCTCCATCCACGTAGAGTTAAAAGCAACAGTTGTTTTAGCTGGGTCTAAAATTTTGAAAACCTGTTCTTTATAGGTTTCAGCATTAGCAAGCACATCATCACGAGTCAGTGGCTTACGGGTAACATTTTTGCCCGTTGGATCGCCTATCATACCGGTAAAGTCACCAATTAAGAAAATAACCTCATGACCTAAATCTTGAAAGGTTTTCATTTTATTAATTAGTACAGTGTGACCTAGGTGCAAATCTGGAGCCGTAGGATCGAAACCAGCTTTAATTTTTAGCTTTTTCCCCGACTTTAATTTTTCAACCAACTCATCTTCAATTAATATCTCTTCTGCACCGCGTTTTATCTCTGCTAGAGCGGTTTGTAAATCCACTGTGTGTTACTCCAAAAAATTCTGACAACGAAGGGGGTGTATATGCTCACGATTTATTGCTAGCGCGTTTTAACAAAACAAATAAAACTATTTAGCTAACATAACAAATTTCCACTTAATTAGAACAACTTTTTTAACTAATCGCTGCACCAACTAAAATGCAGGGCGTACGTTCTAAAATGGGATATAAAAGAGCGATTAATAATACACTAAAGGTGTTTATAAAAGCCCAAAAAACAGTTTATAAATTAATCACTTCTCGCTATTAAATCGTTTTAAAAGCTAATTTAACATTACGATGAAAAAGCAAAGTATCCAAGGATATAAAATAGTGCTGTTATTCAACTTTAAACACAAACAGCCTGAATACCCTATGATTTTAGCTTAATTTAACGCGAGTTTAAATCTACAAAATACTAGTATTCATAGATTATTCGTTATATCCTGCAATATAATCTATTTATTATCTTGACAGCAGAAAAAGGCACGTTATGGTCCACGTGGTTAACACGCTCCCCAAAAAACACAAAATGCTTATTCTAGGTTTGGTTTCTGCTATTGTTGCCTTAGCCTTTTTACCTTCTGAAAAAGCCACTGCATCCAAAGACAATAGCGAGAACACGCTAGAAATTGGTAAGCGTTACGAATTACAAATAAAAGTAGGTGAAAACGAAAAACTCACCGACTTAAATTCAGAGCATGCAGCGCAAAAACTTCCAGAATATGATTTTGTCGATCACCTTGTTAAAAATGGTGACAATTTAGCGAACATTTTTAAGCGCGCTGGTTTTTCTGCGCAAACGCTTTACAAACTGGTTAACACAAATGCTGAAACACGCAAGCTTACCAAAATTCATCCAGGTGAAACACTAAGCTTTGCTACTGCAAAAGATGGTTCGTTGGCTCAGTTACGTTACGTTATATCTAAAACAGATACCTTATATGTCACCCTTAATGACGAAGGCCAATACGATACTTCAATTGACAGCAAAGAAATAGAAACACTGAGCAAAACCGCCGGTGGGGAAATTTCTAGCAGTTTTTGGACGTCAGCGATCGCTGCAGGTTTAAGTGAACGCCAAATCATGAACTTTGCCGATATATTTGGTTGGGACGTGGATTTTGCAAATGACATCCGTAAAGGTGATGAATTTGGCTTAATATATGAATCTCATTTTGTTGACGGTGAATTTATTGGCACCGGTAAAATTATTGCCGCAGAATTTATAAACCAAGGCGAACGTTACACAGCAATTCGACACACAGACGGTAATTTTTATACCCCTGAAGGGCGTAGTATGAAAAAAGCCTTCTTACGTGCACCTGTTAACTTTAAATATATTAGCTCAAGCTTTAATCCTCGCCGCTTACACCCTGTTACAGGACAAGTAAAAGCACACCGAGGTATTGACTACGCTGCGCGTACAGGCACGCCTGTTGTATCATCAGGTAATGGTAAAGTTATCAAAGCGGGCTACAGTAAATATAACGGTAATTACGTATTTATAAGCCACGGTACACAATACGTTACTAAGTACTTGC
Organism: Pseudoalteromonas undina; assembly: GCF_000238275.3. Classification (NCBI taxonomy): domain Bacteria; kingdom Pseudomonadati; phylum Pseudomonadota; class Gammaproteobacteria; order Alteromonadales; family Pseudoalteromonadaceae; genus Pseudoalteromonas; species Pseudoalteromonas undina. Next base: position 481,887 of record NZ_AHCF03000002.1, on the reverse strand, counting down.
ACCTTAACAAACGCCTAGTTAGAACAGGGCAAAAAATCAAACAAGGTGAGAAAATTGGTACTGTAGGCTCAACAGGTCGAGTAACTGGGGCACATTTACATTATGAGTTTTTAGTTAACGGTGTTCATCGTAATCCCAAAACTGTGAAACTACCTAAATCTGAGCCATTACCACGCTCAGAGCTTGCTAAGTTTAAGCCTATTGCTGATAACTTTATTGCGCAACTTGAGCGTAACAGAGAGCTTCAGTTGGCACTTAAATAAAGAGTTTAATAATTAAATAAAAAAGCCTTTGCAGGGATAACCCGCAAAGGCTTTTTTGTATGTGATGATTATACCAACCAGCATAGATATTTGAATAGTTTCACGAATTACCCATTGTATCTAAGCTGCTTGGTGCTAAGTTTCAGAGTTAATTTACGAGTACATAAATAAGCTGCACAACCAAAGAGATCATCACCAGTGGCCAAATATACTTACTATATTTAGTAGCGCTCTCAAGCCCCATTTTACTTTGGTATTTTTCCAGTAACGGAATAATGATCACCAAAGCAATGACTAAGCTAATTAAAATAACAAATATGTTCATATCATCACCCTACACTAGGTTATGGTAAAGCGCAGCCTTTCGCGCTGATATATAGCTCATACCAATGCTCACGACTTAAGTTAACATTAACCGCATCACAGGATGCTTTTATACGCTCTATATTAGTAGTGCCAATAATTGGTTGAATTGATGCTGGGTGGCGCAACAACCATGCTAATACGATAGCTTCTGCTGTTGTACCATAAAGTATGGCAAGCTTACTGACTAAAATACTGGTATTAATATCTGCAGGCGAGGCCTTTGATAAATCACCACCAGAGTATAAGCCTTGGCATAAACTGCCCCAACTTTGAATCTGAATTTCATGCTCACGGCAATATTCAATATTGCCTGGGGTAAAGTTAATATCCTTGCCATCGGCATTACCCACATAAACGCCTTCATCAACCCATTGATGTTTTTGTAAACTCGCTTCGATTTGATTTGCCACAATCGGCATATCTAAAGCGCGTTGCAAAAACCGTATTTGATATTGCGACATATTAGACACCGCAAAATGACGCACTTTGCCACTTTCTTTTAAACAACTAAATACTTGTGCAACTTCCTCTACTTCCATTAAAGGATCTGGGCGATGCAGCATAAGTATATCTAAATATTCGGTATTTAATCGCTTTAATGAGCCCTCTACTGAGCGCTCAATCCAATCAGCTGAAAAGTCATAACGTTGTGGGTTTTTATCATCAGCAAAGCGAATACCACACTTAGACTGAATATACATTTTCTCTCTAAGTTCTGGTCGCTCAGCCAGAGCTTGACCAAAAACATGTTCGGCTTTGCCTAAGGTATAAATATCAGCATGATCGAAAAAATTAATTCCGCCTTCAATGGCGGCATCTATGCATGAATGAGTTTGTTGTAAATGCGCACTGGTAATCGCATCTTTATTCCATGCGCCTCCCAAACCCATACAGCCAAAAACAAGTTTGCTTACATTCGGGAGATATTTTGCCAGCGGAGTGTGTAACATTTTGACAGCCCTTTAAAAAATGAAGAGTGATTACTTTAAACAAAAAACCCTATACAAGAAACCGCTTAAGTCAAAACAGTGAATTTTATGCAAAAAAAAGCGCAGTAAACTGCGCTAATAGGTTGAGTCTAAATTATATTTAACCCACAAGAGCGAGTAAAATACCTGCCGCAACAGCACTACCAAGCACCCCTGCAACATTAGGCCCCATGGCATGCATTAATAAGAAGTTATGCGGGTTATTTTCAAGCCCAACCTTATTAACAACACGTGCTGCCATAGGCACAGCGGATACACCCGCAGCACCAATTAATGGGTTTATGGGGGTTTTTGATATCTTATTTAAGCCTTTAGCCATAAATACACCTGAGGCTGTACCAATAGCAAACGCCAGTGCACCCAGTACCAAAATACCAATAGTTTCTACTGTTAAGAACTGCTCGGCAGCAAGTTTAGAGCCCACTGCAAGTCCTAGAAATATAGTGGTGATATTAATGATTTCGTTTTGCGCACTGTTGCTGAGCCTATCAACTACACCCGACTCACGCATTAAGTTACCTAAACAGAACATACCTACCAGCGGAATTGCCGCAGGTAAGAATATAGCAGTTAAGGTAAGCACCATCAGTGGGAAAATAATTTTTTCCTTTTTAGATACTTTACGCAGTTCTGGCATTTGAATTTTACGTTCTTCAGGCGTTGTAAACGCACGCATAATAGGTGGCTGAATAATAGGAACCAACGCCATGTACGAGTATGCAGCCACCGCTATAGCGCCCAGTAAATCAGGGGCCAGCTTTGACGCTAAAAAGATAGCGGTTGGCCCATCTGCACCACCAATAATCGCAATTGCAGAAGCATCTTGTAAGCTAAATTCAAATCCCGGAATAAAGTTAAGTAAAATAGCGCCAAATAACGTCGCAAAAATACCAAACTGCGCTGCCGCACCTAATAGCAACATACGCGGGTTGGCAATCAAGGCACTAAAATCAGTTAAGGCCCCCACTCCCATAAATATTAATAGCGGAAAAATACCGGTATCAATACCAACATAATAAACATAGTAAAGTAAGCCACCTGGATCTGATAAACCAGCTACTGGAATATTAGTTAAAATAGCTCCGAAACCAATGGGCAGTAGTAATAACGGCTCAAAGTTTTTGGCAATTGCTAAAAATAATAGCAAACAACCAACGGCAATCATGATCAGCCCAGGAAATGTAAAGTTAGCAATGCCTGTGGCATGCCAGAGGTTTAAAATACCATCCATCCTCTATTTACTCCTTAAGCTAGTGCAATCATTGCATCGCCGGTTGACACTGAATCGCCCTCAGAAACAAGCACCTCAGCAATCGTACCGGTATGCATGGCGCGTACTTCGGTTTCCATTTTCATGGCTTCCATAATAATTACCACATCACCTTCATTGACTACCTGACCGGGTTTTACTTTAATTTTAAAAATATTACCGGCCAGTGGTGCATTTAGAGTTTCACCCGAGGCAACCGATGCTGACTGTGGAATATGCTCTGAGTCTTTTAACGTTACCTCTTTAAGCTCACCACCTTGAGCAACCACGACATCGTATACTTTACCGTCTACTTTAACGCTGTATTGCTCTGCCTTAACGCTTTTATTGTTTGCCGCTGATTTTTCAGGTGCTTTATTGGCGTTATCATCAGCGCTAGGAACAGGCTCAAATGCATCAGGATTGTTACGGTTTTTAATAAATTTCAAACCAATCTGTGGAAATAATGCATAGGTAAGCACATCATCAATTTGCTCATCGGCTAAAGTTAGCCCTTGCTCCTGCGCAAGCTTGCTTAACTCAGCTTCTAAAGTTTCAAGTTCAGGTTTAATAATATCTGCAGGGCGACAGGTAATTGCTTCACTGCCATCAAGTACGCGCTCTTGAAGCTCTTTATTCATTGGTGCAGGTGTTGAACCATACTCACCTTTTAATACGCCAGCAGTTTCTTTGGTAATGGTTTTATAACGCTCACCAGTGAGTACATTTAATACCGCTTGAGTACCAACAATTTGTGAGGTAGGTGTAACAAGTGGAATAAAGCCTAAATCTTCACGTACTCGTGGAATTTCAAGTAGCACTTCGTTTAGTTTATCAGCAGCACCTTGCTCTTTAAGCTGGTTTTCCATGTTAGTTAACATACCACCTGGCACTTGGGCTAATAAAATTCGGCCATCGACACCTTTTAAGCTGCCTTCAAACGCAGCGTACTTTTTACGTACGTCTCTAAAGTAAGCGGCAATTTCTTCTAGGTGGTTTAAATCAAGCCCGGTATCACGCTCGGTCCCTTCAACGATTGCTGCAATTGTTTCAGTTGCTGAATGACCATAAGTCATACTCATAGACGATACAGCTGTGTCGAGCATATCAATGCCGGCATCAATCGCTTTTTGATAAGTAGCGGTGCTTAAACCCGTTGTTGCATGGCATTGCATTGCAATAGGTATGGAAACCGTTTCTTTTAACGCTTTAATGAGTTCTTCTGCATCGTAAGGCTTAAGCAATCCTGCCATATCTTTAATACAAATTGAATGACAACCCAATTCTTCAAGCTGCTTAGCAAGTGTTAACCACATATCTAATGTATGTACAGGGCTTACTGTGTAAGAAATTGTACCTTGTGCATGTGCCCCTACTTTAACCGCCGCTTTTATGGCAGTTTCTAAGTTACGTACATCATTCATGGCATCAAAAATACGAAATACGTCTACGCCATTTTTGTGAGCGCGCTCAACAAACTTCTCAACCACATCATCAGCATAATGGCGATATCCCAATAAGTTCTGACCACGAAGTAGCATTTGCTGTGGTGTATTTGGCATCGCTTTTTTAAGCGCGCGAATACGCTCCCATGGATCTTCACCTAAATAACGAATACATGAATCAAAGGTAGCTCCACCCCAAGATTCTATAGACCAATAACCTGCGTCATCAATTTTTTTTGCAATAGGTAACATGTCGTCTAATCGCATGCGGGTAGCTAAGAGCGACTGATGTGCGTCACGAAGTACGAGTTCTGTTATTTTTAATTTAGCCATTGGTATGCTCCTCTAATTATTATTTGTTTTGTACTGAGCAATGGCAGCACTAATTGCAGCGATGTGCTCATTTGGCACACCTTGAGATTTAAAAGATGGTGTTCTCTGTGATGCTTCTAGTTCTGGCTGAGAAAACTTGCTAGCCAGCTTAGACATGAGTGTCACTGCACCAATCAATAAAGAAAGAAATACAAACACACCCACCATGCCTGTTAGCATTAAATTGCCTGCAGTTGTGAGTAAAGCCCCTATATCCATAATTCTCCCCTGTTTAAAACCAAACACATAAAAAATCGGTTTATTTAAATAACTATTCACCAATAGTAACAAAAACTATTCTCTTGTCTACACGTTGTAAATTGGTAAAACCAATTAATCTAAAAGTAACATATCACCAACAAGGTTAACACCACCTAAAATAGCTTATTTAACCCAGATATATAGATGCTAAAAATGTTCGTTATAAACAAAGAATATATAAAAACACTAATACTTTGTAAAAACACATATAAAACAAACCTATTGTACTAACCCACTAATAACCTTCAAAACAAATGTTAATTGGTCTTACCAAAGCAAAGAGCAGCAACAACTATTTATTATCTCATCAGAGACAACTGTGAATAAGTTACCGATAAGATCGTAAAAATTACCAACTCAATATAAAGCCAATCGCGAAAAACCGAAATAAACCATTGATTTAAAACAAAATAAAATACTGGCACATTACTCGCTTATATAAAAACAACACTTTAACTTAGATAAATCAAGGAGATGACAATGTTACGCTGGACAATTACATTTTTGGTGATCGCACTAATCGCAGCCGTTTTAGGATTTGGTGGTATTGCAGGAGCCGCAGCAGGAATTGCTAAGATCATATTTTTTATCTTTTTAGTTTTACTGGTTATTTCACTTGTCTCTGGCGCTTTACGTGGTAAAAGCCCCAGGTAGATAAGAAACAACGAACTCTCTTTTTAAATTTATATACAAGGAATTACATTATGAAATCATCAACACTTAAAGCAGCAGCTATTGGTCTATTCGCAAGTGCATTTATTATGGGTTGTGAAGACAATCATGCAGAAGAAGCCGGTGAGCGTATTGACGAAGCCGTGACAGATGTTCAAAACAAGGTAGAAGATACCTGTGAAGAAGTAAAAGAAGGCGTTAATGCCGAAGAGACAAATTGCTAATATTATTTATTTAGCTAAGAAACGACCTACGGGTCGTTTTTTTATGCCTAAAATATAAATAGTTTCTAGTCATTTCCCCTTTTAAGCTTCGCATTAAGCTAAAATAATAAAAAATAGCTTTTAAGTGCAAACACATGGTCTTTACAACAACTTATAAACTCGATAAACCTTATTTTTATGAATGCTTCGACCAATCGCTGCCTTATAGTAAGCGTGCACAACCTAAATACTTTTTATTGGCGCTACTTGTGGTTTTAGGATTATTTGGCATTTATGGTTTAGGCGATCATTACCTTGGTACATTCTTGCTTATGTTAGCTTTACTTGAGTGCATTGCTTTTTATTATCGCCGCCCTTGGTGGGTAACAAGGCAAATGCTTAGCAGAGCGTCAGGCTCTGAAGTAACCCTTACCTTCGACGAGGACGGAATAAAATCAACCAATCATTACAAGAATTACCAGTTAGCTTGGCACGACATTAATGAAGTAATTACTACAGATTGCGGCCTATTGTTAAAAAGTAAAAGCGGTATGCAATACATTTCTAAGGCAATACTCGACGAAGAAACGATTGATTTTATACACAAAAAAGCCACTCAATGAGTGGCTTTTACAAATGTCATAGTTATTAACTAGCACATTTTATACTATGTTGATTAAGCATTGCCCGGATTAGGGTTAGACTTTTCAGCTTGTATGCGCATGTAAATTTCTTCACGATGAACTGATACGTCTTTAGGTGCGTTAACACCGATACGAACTTGATTTCCTTTAACACCCAGAACAGTAACGGTTACTTCGTCACCAATCATCAGGGTCTCGCCTACTCTACGAGTTAGTATTAGCATTCTCTTGCTCCCATGTTCCAATAAAATTATAAGATTCCGCACACACATTTTAATTAAAATTAGACTAAAAAGTAAGTAAAAACTCTCAATCTATTCATTTTCTGTTAAAAATGTCTTATGTAATGCACGAACAGCCAGCTCGAGGTATTTTTCATCTATTAAAACTGAAATCTTTATCTCTGAGGTTGAAACAAACATCACATCAATGTTCTCTTGTGCTAACGAATCAAAAAATAAACTCGCTACCCCAGAATGAGATTTCATCCCCATACCTACAGCTGACACTTTCGCCACATTAGTTAATCCGTCAATTGCCTGTGCGTCAAATTGCTGTTGCTCAGCCGTTAACAAATCAAGTGCGTTTAAATAATCATTTAAATGCACAGTAAAAGCATAGTCGACTTTTTCAACTTTATGATTAATTTGATTAATCATATCTATTTCGATGCCATTATCTGCAAAAAGTTTCAAAATTTTTGCAAGCTCTTTAGTGCCTTGCGGTACTCCATGTACCTTAATCAAACACTCGTCTCGATTAAATGCAATACCCGACACAACGTTACTCGCCACATCGCTCTCCTCAAAACTAATTAATGTACCTTCATCAGGTTTAAAGCTAGATAACACTCTTAATGGTACATTGTGCTTACCAGCCGACTCTACAGAGCGAATATGTAGCACTTTAGCACCTAAACTAGCCAGCTCAAGCATTTCGGCAAAGGTTACATGGCTTAAACGTCGTGCATTAGGTTCAATACGAGGATCTGTTGTATATACGCCATCAACATCAGTATAGATCTGACATTCATCCGCTTTTATTGCACCCGCTATTTCAACCGCAGAGGTATCGGTGCCACCACGCCCAAGCGTAGTCACGTTGCCCTCAATATCGCGCCCCTGAAAGCCGGCAATAATAGCAATACGGTTATGTTCAAGTTCATGTTTTAAACGCGTTGCAGCCACGTCTTCTACACGGGCTTTACCGAACATGTTATCGGTTAATATATTCACCTGATCGGCTAACAAGCTTACCGCAGAATGGCCGCGTTTAATAATAGCCATCGCTAATAAAGCTATAGAGACTTGTTCACCGGTACTGAGTAATACATCGAGTTCACGACTACTCGGGCGAGAGTCGATTTGTTTGGCAAGATTAATTAAGCGATTGGTTTCTCCCGACATTGCCGAAAGCACCACCACCACTTGGTGGCCTTGTTGCTTAGTTTTAACAACAAGGTCGGCGACCGCTTCAATACGCTCTATTGAGCCTACCGAAGTGCCGCCAAATTTTTGAACTATAAGTGCCACTTAAGCTTAAGTACGCTCAGTTAACCAAGCTGTTACGCTATCAAGTGCTGCAGTTAAGTTTTGTGGCTCAGAACCACCCGCTTGCGCCATATCTGGACGACCGCCGCCTTTACCACCTACTTGGCCTGCCATGTGGTTAACTAACTCACCCGCTTTTACTTTACCGGTTAAGTCTTTAGTTACACCCGCAATTAGGCTTACTTTATCACCGCTGGCAACACCTAAAGCAATTACGCCTGAGCCAATCTTATTTTTAAGATCATCAACCATGCCACGAAGCGCTTTTGATTCAGTTCCTTCAACGTTGGCAACTAACAATTTAACCCCATTAATTTCAACCACTGAATCAAGTAACGATGCACCTGCCGCACTGGCTAGTTTATCGTTAAGTTGGGCAACTTGCTTTTCAAGTCCTTTCGACTTTTCAAGTAAGGCAGTTACTTTTTCAAGTACTGACGCACTGTCACCTTTTACAAGCGCTGCAACATCTGCTAATTGCTGTTCTTGTTCATTAACATAAGCGATTGCTTCTGCACCGGTTACCGCTTCAATACGACGAACACCGGCAGCAATACCGCTTTCAGATACAATTTTGAATAAACCAATGTCACCTGCACGCTCTACGTGTGTACCACCACAAAGCTCAATTGAGTAATCACCTATGGTTACTACACGTACTTCGTCATCGTACTTTTCGCCAAACAATGCCATAGCACCTTTTGCTTTAGCATCATCAATTGCCATTAGCTCAGTGTTAAGTGCAAAGTTACGACGAATTTCGTCATTTACTACACGTTCAATTTCGCGCAGTTCTTGTTTGGTCACCGCTTCAAAATGTGAGAAGTCAAAACGCAGACGATCTGGCTGCACAAGTGAGCCTTTTTGCGATACGTGCTCACCTAAAAGCTGACGCAATGCTTCATGTAAAATGTGCGTAGCTGTGTGATTTTTCTTAATGCTTTCACGACGCGCATCGTCAATTGTCGCATCCACTTTATCGTTAACGCCAATACGCCCTTGAACTGTTCCATGATGAGCAAAAGCATTACCCAATTTAGTGGTATTGGTTACATTAAACTCACCACCGGCAACAGTAATTGTTCCGCTATCACCAATTTGGCCGCCTGATTCAGCGTAAAACGGAGTACGGTCTAAAACAATAATACCTTGCTGACCATCTTCTAATAACGATACAGATTCGCCACCGGCAAAAATCTCAATCACAGTGCCACGATAATGATTGCTATCGTAGCCTTTAAAATCAGTGTGCTTATCTGATTTTAATTGCTCATTATAATCTGCACCAAATTTGCCCGCTTGCTGTGCTGTTTTACGTTGCACTGCCATGCATGCTTCAAAACCTTGATGGTCAATGGTCATTTGGCGCTCACGCGCTACATCAGCTGTTAAATCGGCAGGGAAACCATAGGTATCGTAAAGTTTAAATACTAAGTCACCTGGGATCACATCCCCGGTTAAATCACTCAAGCTTTCTTCTAAAATAGCTAAACCACGCTCAAGCGTTTTACCAAACTGCTCTTCCTCAATACGCAGTACTTTTTCAATAATTTCTTGTTGCTTAGCAAGCTCTGGGTACGCTTGACCCATTTGCTCAATAAGTGCAGCAACCAATTTATAGAAAAACGCGCCTTTAGCACCTAACTTATTACCGTGACGTACTGCACGACGAATAATACGACGCAATACATAACCACGGCCTTCATTTGATGGCATAACCCCATCTGAAATTAAAAACGCACACGAACGAATATGATCCGCCACCACGCGAAGCGACTTATCATCCATATCTTGTGCATTAGTAACGCTTGCAGCGGCGGCAATTAAGCCTTGGAATAAATCGATTTCGTAGTTTGAATGCACACCTTGTAAAATAGCTGAAATACGCTCAAGGCCCATACCAGTATCAACAGATTGCTTAGGAAGTGGCTCCATAGTCCCGTCGCTTTGACGGTTGTATTGCATAAATACTAAGTTCCAAATTTCAATGAAACGGTCGCCATCTTCTTCAGGAGTGCCCGGAGGACCACCCCAAATGTGCTCACCGTGATCATAAAATATTTCAGAACATGGACCACAAGGGCCGGTATCACCCATAGACCAAAAATTATCGCTCGTTGCAATACGAATAATACGATCTTCAGGTAAGCCTATATCGTTAGCCCAGTAGCCAAAGGCTTCTTCGTCATCATGGTAAATGGTCACTAACAGCTTTTCTTTTGGTAGTTTTACAACCTCAGTTAAAAACTCCCACGCAAATTTAATTGCATCTTGCTTAAAGTAATCACCAAAGCTGAAATTACCTAGCATTTCGAAAAAGGTATGGTGACGTGCTGTGTAACCAACATTTTCTAAATCGTTGTGTTTACCACCAGCACGCACACAACGCTGAGAGCTAGTTGCGCGTGTATAAGGGCGGCTTTCGGCGCCTAAAAATACATCTTTAAATTGCACCATACCGGCATTATTAAATAACAACGTGGCATCGTTACCCGGTATAAGCGAACTAGAAGGAACAACTTGGTGTTGTTTGCTGGCAAAAAAGTCTAAAAACTGTTGCCTAATCTGTGCGGTAGTCATGTGCTGCATGTGAAAGTCTCACCTGTATTTACTGTGCTTGCATTGCAAAATTTATTTGATCATAGCTAAAACCTCGATACATTAAGTAGCGCACGCGCTTAGCTTTTTCTTTGTACTCGAGGTCTGCCGGTGTCGTTGAATATTTTTTGTTGTACGCTTCCTGCGCGAGCTCAAACCAATCTATTTCCAGCTCATCAACCACTGTTTCAAGCAGTGCTCTATCAATCCCTTTACTCATGGCCTCACTTTGAATTCGCTTTAAGCCATGGCATTTAAATATGTGTTTTCTGACAAACCCTTCACAGTAACGCTGCTCGTTAATAAAATTGTGCTTTTCACACCAATCAAGCAGGTTTTCTATGAACTCGTCGGTTGCTTCTCTTTGCTGTAACTTTTGGGTTAACTCACGGCGCGAATACTCTTGCCGACCAAGCAACCAAAGCACATAGTTTTTTAACTTTTGTTTTAACGTATCATCCATTAAGCGTCAAAGCGTCCGCTTTGCTCGCTACTTAAAGGCTTAATGTTACTGTCATCACTTGGTGGCACAACGGGCATAAAAATAGCCTGATAAGATACAAAGAAACTAATGTAGCAAATTGGCATTAAAATCAACAGCGGTAGTAGCGATAAGAACATCGACAACACCATTAATAATGCGCAAATAATACCATAAACACTTAATGGTAAAATATTATAATAAAACACCATAAACGAACTTTTTAAGGCATTTAAAATACGTTGCTCTTTATTAAAATAAACCAGCGGTACTGCGTAGGCAAACGAAGTAAAGTAAATAGAGAGCGCAATTAAAAACAATGCCACGTTAGCAAGCGAAATACTCTCAAGCATTTGGCTAACGGCGGTGTTTGGATCTAGGCCAGGCTGTGTCATAACCGCCATTGCATCAGCAAATAACCCATTAGCGAGCAAGGCAATTAAAATACCGGCACCCATTTGATAAAGCGCTAAGCGAAATAAGCCTAACCGATTTCCTTTGGCTGAAAAGGGCTTCAAAATATCGGCTAACATAATTTTGCCGCCCTGCTGCTTGGTAAGCACGGCTTGATAAAAACCAGCGGTTAAAAATGGTGTAGCCAATGCTGCAGCTATTTGTAATACCGGCAAAAATAACGACAACAAGCCAACAATGCCAATAAACAAATGCATAAAAATAAAAGTTAATGGCTGAGTTTTAAAAATTAGCCAACCCGCTTTAAACCATTTTAATGCCGCATCAGCTTTAAAAATTCGTAATTGTGTAGACATACTTGCTCTTAATTAAAACAAAACACGCCGAGTATAACTCGGCGCTGGTTGGTATTACATAGGTGGCGGCGATAAATGCCGTTAATATTAGGGTCTGTTGCCCTTTACGGATTAAAATTTGTTCAAACTAGGGGCGGTTTAATCGCGGCGCGAGGTTTGTAACCTAGTGGGCTAAGTAAAAACCGAGCAACAAAGAGTAAATCGCCCCTAGGTAGAACCCGAAGGGCTGCGCCTGTTTGGCATTGATGCTGCGTTATCGCCTATTTATGGGGAATAACCACACCACATAGGCTCTGCCTTGCCTAAATACCAAACAGACTGCTGCAAATTTAACCTTGAAAGGTCAACAGACCCTAAGGTTTTTTAATTTTCTTAATATCTAGCATGTGAGAGCCATGCTTAATCTTTGTCTCTAAATACGCTTTATTACCTGAAAGCCCAGCTTTAATGTGAGCATGAGTACCCACAACAGAATCAACTTCTATACCTGCATCTTTTAATGCATTGAGCTTTTTAGGGTTATTAGTCATTAATTTAACGTGCTTTAAATTAAGCGCATTGAGCATTAACACTGCATCTGAAAAGTCACGTAAGTCATCAGCAAAACCTAAATGGTTATTAGCTTCGTAAGTATTCATACCTTGTGATTGCAGTACATACGCATCAATTTTATTATATAAACCAATACCACGCCCTTCTTGGCGTAAATAAAGTAAAATACCGCCCTGCTCATGCATCATTTCAATACACTCGTTTAACTGCTCACCACAATCACAGCGTGACGAATGAAATACATCACCGGTTAAACATTCAGAATGCATACGAATAAGTGGGACACCTTGCTGGGTATCGGCGTTATTAAATACTAAAGCAACATGCTCTTGGCCATCTTTTAAGCCACTAAACGAGATAATTTCTGCAGGAATATCACTATTTTTGCCAACATTAAGCTGGACTCTTGCTCTTACTTGCGCCACGACCAATCCAAATATTAAAAAACTACGACACGATAAAGTGATAATATCACAAAAGTTCAAAATTGGATCGTAGTACACCCTAAGTAATGTCAAATATATTGCGACGACAGCGGCTATTTTCAATATGTAAGCATAAATATATTAGCAACGAATATTTACCTTGGTTTACCTAAAATGATGACATACACATAAGGATTTGCTAATTTACCACCGACAAATAATAGGGATCATTATGAAACTAAATAAACGTGTATTACTGATGGGCTTAAGTTTATCTGTATTAAGCACCATGTCATTTGCCGAACAAGCAAGTAACGCTCAAGCCGTTTTTAACGACGCGTATCAAAATTACTTAAATGCGGTTAAAACCAAGGAAAATATGCAACAAGCCGCGGAGCAGGCCTACACATTAGGTAAAGCTGTTTACGGTGATAATTCAGATAACACCGCAAACTTAGCTATTAACTATGCTAAATCAATTAATGGCTATGGTAAAAAATGGATTGAAAAACGTTTTTCACTATATCAACAAGCCTACACTATTTCAGTTAACAACCATGGTAACAAATCGTTAGAAACCGTTGATTCTTTAGTTGGTATGGCTAATTTTGCCCCCTCTGCTCAAAAAGCGGACTATTATTTAGATCAAGTAATTGCAATAGCAAATACAGAAAATAAACCTAAATTTTTGGCCGATATGAAATTAGAAGCGGCAACCATATTAGCCAATAAATTCAGCTACGAAAAATACCGTGAAGCTAAAAACTACTTGGAAGAGGCCGATGAGTATTACCAGGCTAACTTACCTAAAAACTCGGTTGAACAAATAAAAGCTGACTTTTTAATGGCGTCGTTTGCTGAGGGTAGAAAAAGATACGATCAAGCAATTGAACGGCTTAATCGCGTAGTAAAGGTGTTTGATGAAAACTTAAGTTACGATCACAGCGCTGAGCTTACCGCACACTCAAGATTAGTTGGCTTGTATGAAAAAAAAGGCAAAAGCGATGAAGCCACTAAGCACTGTATCGCGATTGCTAAAATGGTGCCGTGGAAAGAAAGCCAAGAGCAAACGCCGCTATATCGCGTTAACCCTAAATACCCTAAAAACAAAGCGCGATTTAGTAAAGATGGCAGTGTAGTTATGGAGTTTCAAGTAGATGAGTCTGGCTTTGTAAAAAATCCGCAAGTAATTAGTTCTGAGGGTGGCGTGGCCTTTGAAAAATCAGCAGTAGAAGCATTAGCGCAATGGCGCTATGCTCCTAAGTTTGAGCATGGAAAAGCGGTTGCAGCAACTTCCAAAGTACAGCTCGACTTTAAAGTAAACCGTTAATAACATACCAAAGGCGCTTCATGCGCCTTTTAATTTATCATTATAGCTATTTTAACTTAGCTAAAATGTTATCGCTGGCGGCCTCTATTAAATCAAGTACCTTTTCAAAGCCATCATCACCGCCATAGTAAGGATCGGGAATTGCGCTTTGTGCTTGCTCGCCATACTCTAAAAACAACGCAAGCTTGTACTGCAAATGTTCAGGGCAACGTGCGGTTAAATCCGACAGGTTTTGTTTATCGGCTGCTAAAATAAGGTCAAACTCGCTAAAATCACTACTACGCACCTTGCGCGAAAAAATACCTTTAAAACTATAACCGCGTTTTTCACCAGCCTGCATTGAGCGCCTATCTGGTTGATTACCTTCGTGATGACCAATAGTCCCTGCCGAGTCCACTAGCAGATCAATACCTAACTTTTTAGCGCGAGCTTTTAATACCGCCTCTGCGGTAGGTGAGCGACAAATATTACCTAAACAAACAATCAGTACTTTTTTCACTTATGGCTCCCTAAGCTTTGCTAAAAATCGGTGATAAACATTATTTTAATGAAGCTAATATTTTTTGTTCGCCTTCAAGCATGCTCTGCATAGCGGTCCCCTGTTTTACACGGCTATGTAAAGCAGTAAGCTTAGGCCAGCGCGACTCATCAAGTTGCTCACCGCCATGCTCCATATTCATTAACTGGCAGCTCACTGCAATGTCGGCAAGAGTAAAGCTGTTACCAACAAAGAATTCGTTATTCCCTAAATAACCTTCTAAATAATCAAATAAAGGCGGTAATTTTTCATTTAATGCACTTTGCACTAAGGCTTCATCGGTTGGCTTTTGCATTGTAGGAGCAATAATACGCTGCTGAAATACCGTAAATGTTGTCAGTGGAGCCAGCTCGTAATCTGCGTATTTTTCTAGCCAGCGAACAGCTGCACGTTGCTCTATAGTATCACCGAGTAAAGCCGATGAATTAAGGTATTTTTCATCAAGATATTGGCAAATAACGCTAGAATCCGCCAAGTTTAACTCGCCATCTTTTAGCGCCGGAATACGCCCCAACGGGTTAATTTCTAAAAACCAGTCAGGCTGATTAAACGGCGAGACTATTTCGAGTTTATAGTCCAGTTGCTTAAGCGCTAAACACACACGTACTTTACGCACATAAGGAGAAAGCGGGACACCATAAAGAATTATGCTCATTGTTATTCCTATAAATTAAAACCACTTTAAAACTGCTTTAAAATTGCATCATTGTAGTCATCAGCATTTAAGGTTAAGTTGAACTTGGCCGCAACGCTATCTAACTCGGCTTGTTTAATCGCTAAATCATCCATAGTGATGGTGTTATCGTCAAGCTGCCATAATAATCGTGAGCCCGCATAACTATATTGAATCGCCAATAATGCATCGGGGTTACCTTCTCGTCCCGCCGCTTTTAGCTTAGCCATTTTACGAGTGATTTTATTAAGCGCTTTTTTAAGCTCCCACACATACACCACCTCACTCATAAAAGGATGTGTTCGGTATTTATTTAACAACCAGCCTATGCCAATACTCGTAACAATTACGCCTAATAAGTTCCAATGAAAATGACTGCCACTTTCATCGGGAAATAATGCAATTAAGGTTTGTGAAATTGCTAAACTGCCCACAGCTAAACCTGCTGCACAGCCGACAATAACGCGATTTAAATGTTTACGATAACGTGCTTTATCTATTTGAATAAGTTGCATAGCTGCCTAAAAGTAAAAAACTAAAAAATACACAGCTCCATTGTAGCTAAACCCATCACAGAGTTAAGACTCTTTTTTAATAAAATACCCGTAGTTTTTGATTTAGCGCCTGTTTTATACTGCTTTCAACATAAAACCAACCAACGATTTTATTTGCACCCACATATTAGGCATAGGATAGTAGGCAACAAATACGACTTAGTATAGGAACATCATGATAAAAACACTGATTGCCACAAGTTTAATATTTTCTTCTTTTAGTACTTTAGCCAATTTAAACACACCGCTAACCCCAGAAGAATTGCGAATTGAAAAAGCCAGCCAAGCGATGCCAGCCGTACTAAGCGCTTTTGCCAGCGAAGTTAATCAATTTGAGCAGCAATTCAAGTCACTCTCAAGCTATGCACAAGCCGTAGATGCCGTTAATGACTACTCAAAACGATTATGGTTTAGTGCAAAAAAACGCATCGCTACAACGCAAAACTTAGATGATCGCGCGCTTTATTGGGCTCGCTT
Organism: Pseudoalteromonas undina; assembly: GCF_000238275.3. Classification (NCBI taxonomy): domain Bacteria; kingdom Pseudomonadati; phylum Pseudomonadota; class Gammaproteobacteria; order Alteromonadales; family Pseudoalteromonadaceae; genus Pseudoalteromonas; species Pseudoalteromonas undina. The sequence continues at coordinate 465,475 of NZ_AHCF03000002.1, read as the reverse complement.
ACAATCAAGTAAAATAATTCGCACCACAAAACCTGCATTTTCGCTGAGCACCGCGCAGCAAACAGTGTTATTAACATTGCTAGAAAACGGAAGCCGAGGTCGCACAGACCTAAGCTACTCACAAAACACCACTAAAAAGATACTACTAACTGGGTTTGACCCATTTTTACTTGATAGAAATATAAACCAAAGTAACCCATCGGGCGTAGCTGCGTTGCTTCTTGATGGCCAAGTAATAAACTATAAAGGGATTAGTGCTGAAATAAACACTGTAATGGTGCCTGTGCGTTATGAAGACTTTGATCAAGGCATTATAGAATCCTTACTTGCCCCTTATTACGCTCTTAATAAAGTTGATATGGTCGTTACCGTTAGCATGGGCCGTAAAGACTTTGATCTTGAACGCTTTCCGGGTAAGCGCCGCAGTGTAACAGCCCCCGACAACGCCAATATAGTGTATGGAGGTACCAAAACAGCGCCGCTCATTCCAAGCTTAAACGACCGCCCATTACCCGGTACTGAGTTTGTAGAATTTAGTTTACCTGTTAGCGCTATGCTAAAGGCAAAAGGCCCTTTTGCGATTAATGATAATCATCATGTTATTACCCTCAAAAAAGACTTTGAGCCTAGCAGTTTTGACGAATTAAAAGAGGCAACTGCAGTACGTGGCGGTGGCGGTGGTTACCTGTCTAACGAAATTTCGTATCGCAGTATTCGGCTGCGTAATCAGCTAAATTCAGATATTCCGACTGGGCATATTCACACTCCTCGAATTGCCCAGTTTGAACCCGAAACCGAAGCTAAAATAGTTAAGCAAATTCAAGCTATGTTAGAGCGCAGTTTAGTCGCGCTCTAACATCGTTTGCTTTTTTAACGTTAGAACATCAATTAAATAGTAAAGCGTAGGAGCACTTAAGTACTTCTACGCTTTATTGCTTTTAAACCGCTAAAAAAGCATGCTGCAATTACATTAAAATTAAAAGTGCTTTGTATCAGCTTTGGCTATTTTGTAATAAAAACTCATTACTTTAATTATTAACTAGATCTTCACAAATTGTGTTCTATGCTCATTTGAGGTTCAGACCTTATTACAGGGACATAGTAATGCTCATAATTAACCACTTTTTTAATTCATTAAACTTAACAAAAAAACTTATCTCCGCCTTTTTAGTTGTTGCCCTAGTGCCAATAACAATAATTATTATTGTCGCAATTAATACAGCTTCAAACTCGATGACAGAACAGGTTTATTCGCGTTTAGACGCTGTGAGTAAAGTAAAACAAAGCGCTGTTAAACGCTATTTTAACAACATTGAAAAAAAGCTTAATGCGCTGCAAGCAAATCCAGAAATGGCCAATATTGCGACAAAGTTTATAGATGGATTTAATAATACCTCCCCTTCAACCTCATCAGAGTCTCTAAATCGCTTTTATAAAGAGTCTTTTGCTCCAAAATTTAAACAGCTAAACCCAACAGATACAGTTTCTTCATCTCTATTAAAGCAAATGAATCCAAAAAGTATTGAGCTGCAATCTCGTTATCTAGCTAATAACCCAAACCCAATTGGTGAAAAACAAAAACTAACCACCACCGAGCAATCAGACTCTTACGAGCAAGCGCACCGCCAATATCACCCTTATCTACGCGATATGACTGATATAAATAAGTTCTACGATATTTTCATTATCGACCCAGCAAATGGCAATATTGTTTACTCTGTTTATAAAGAGGTAGACTTTGCAACATCGCTGCAAACAGGCCCCTACGCTAAAAGTAATTTAGCGAACCTATTTAGACAATTAAAAGACAGCAGCAACCCACAAAAAATTGCTTTTGCAGATTATAAACAGTACTCCCCTTCATATAATGCCCCTGCAAGCTTTATAGGAAAGCCTATTGTTGTTGATGGTAAAACGGTTGCTATTTTAGCTGCCCAATTATCGATTGAAGATATTAATTCAATTATGAAAGAACGTGACGGGTTGGGCGAAAGCGGAGAGACCTACCTTGTTGGCCCTGAAGGGTTAATGCGCTCTGACTCGTATATTGATCCGAAAAACCACTCTGTAGAAAGCTCGTTTAGAAACCCAAATAAAGGCACTGTGAATACCTTATCTGTAATCAAAGCACTAAAAAATGAAAAAGGGCAGCATGTTATAAATGACTATAACAATGAAATGGTGCTCTCTGCATTTGCACCTGTAAATGTATTTAATGTTCGCTGGGCACTCATAGCAGAAATGGACGAACAAGAAGCTTTTGAGTCAATAACCACACTTTCCCAACAACTCATTGTGATACTTTTCATCACTATTTTCATTGTTACCATTGCCGCATATTGGTTTGCGAAAACACTCACAAAACCAATACATGCACTAGCTGATACGATGAAAAAAGTTGAACAACAAGGTGACTTTTCATTACGAGCAACAGTCTATTCAAGCGATGAAATAGGCGTTAGCACTCAAGCATTTAACACTCTTCTTGATGCTCTACAGTTATCTATTAGTGAAACAAATCGCGTTATGAACCAAATGGCTGCGGGTAAATTTGATCAACGTATTGAAGCACCATGTCGAGGAGAGTTAGATACGTTAAAACAAGCAACCAACGATTGCGCAAGTTCACTAAACGGGGCAATAAACGAATTAAATAACATTGCGATTGCTATGGCTGATGGTCAATTTGATATTCAAATTAATGCCTCAATGTCAGGCGAATTAGGCACCTTAAAAAGTAATATTAACCAATCGCTTTCCTCAATAAACAACACAATGAATAGTATCGTAGATATTATGGCTAACGTAGAGCAAGGTAACTTTAAAGAGCAAATTACCTATCCAGCTAAAGGAAAACTTGCCCAGCTAAAAGACAGCGTGAATAACTCAGTGAATAGCTTAAGTATTGCCATAGATGGTATTAGTGACGTTATGAGTGCATTACGACAGGGCCAGTTTTCAGCGCAATTAGATGCCCCCTTAGCTGGACAGCTTGATATTTTAAAACAAGATATTAATTCCAGTATGGCTAATTTAAATAATGTAATGAATGAAATAGGTGAAGTCATGTCCTTTGTTAGTAAAGGTGACTTTAAAAAAATGATTAAAGGTGAAGCCAGCGGTCAACTTGAGCAGTTAAAAAGTAACATCAATACATCAATCACTGCTATTGATAATGCTCTAACTGAAATTTCATCAGTCATGCTAGCAATTAGTCAGGGGCGCTTTGATCATACTATTTCATCGACTATGACAGGCCAGCTAAATAGTCTAAAAACAGATATAAACCACTCGGTAACAAACCTTGAACATGTCATAAATGATCTTAATCAAGTAATGGCTGCAATGGCAAATGGCGATTTTTCTCATCAATTAAAACAACCATTGCAAGGCCAATTGGAAGATTTAAAAAATAATGTTAATGAGTCTACCTCATTAGTTTCATTAGCTATAAATGAAGTAAGTAGCGTTTTGTCAAACTTAGCTAAAGGTGACCTTACCAAAAATATAGAGGGGCAATATCAAGGCGTATTCAACACCCTAAAAAACGACACCAACGCGACCATCTTTAAATTAACCAATGTCATTCAAGAGATTCAAGTATCAGCTGGCCAGGTTATGCAAAATGCAGGTGAAATAGCTTCAAGTAATACTGAAATAAGTAAACGCACAGAAGAGCAAGCTGCCAACCTTGAAGAGGCAAGCTCAAGTACTGAGCAAATGCTAGATGAGCTAACTAAAGTATCTGAACAATCAAAAAGTGCCGTGGCATTGGCAAGCAATGCAGAGCAAATCGCTGAAGAAGGAAACCAATTATCAATACAGACTGTTAGCGCGATTGATGAAGTAAATGAAGCCAGTAAAGATATTAACGAAATACTTTCGGTTATTGACAACCTCGCTTTTCAAACTAACTTGCTATCACTTAATGCCGCCGTAGAAGCAGCTAGGGCTGGCGACCACGGAAGAGGCTTTGCTGTAGTCGCTAATGAAGTCGGTGATTTAGCGGGGCGTAGTGCTAAATCTGCGAAGCAGATAAAAAGTATTATTGTAAATAGTAATCAAAAAATAGCACTTGGAACTGAATTAGCCGACACTTCAGGGAAAAAACTAAAACACATAATGCAAGCTGTTAGCGATGTTAATAAAAATATAATACATATAGCGCACTCAACCTCCGCACAAGAGCAAGCAATTAAAGAGGTTAATCTTGTTGTACAACGGTTAACGGGGCTAACTCAGGCTAACTCAGCGATTACAGAAGAAACAATGGCGGCGGCACGTCAAATGGCAGAACAAGCTACCGAGATGAGAGTACAACTTAATTACTTTCATCTAGAAAAAGAGCAATAATAACCTAAAGGCGCTGCTAGTGATTCTGCTAACGCTATGCCTTTTTTAACTTGAGAAACGCTATGAGCCATTATAATAATGGCTCATCATAAAGTTACGTCACTTTACCCGCTAAATTAAAACGTGGCTGGGTATATAGCTGGCTTTTAACTACCTCAGCTAAAATAGTTACTGCCTGCCAAATCTCTTCAAACGAGGTGTAAAGAGGTGTAAAACCAAAACGTAAAATATTAGGCGCACGAAAATCTGCAATTACCCCTTTTTCAATTAACGCTTGGCATATAGCAAACGCATCGGTATGTGAAAATGCTAGTTGGCTGCCTCTTTGGCTCGAATTTTCAGTGGAACATAAGCGTAAATCACTTAAGCATGAATGTGTTTGTACTAATTTAATAAATACGTCAGCAAGTGCAATCGACTTTTCTCTTACTTGAGAAATGTCTACGTCTTGCCATACATCAAGCGCAGCATCTAAAGCACTCATCGCAATCACACTGGGTGTACCGCATAAATACTGATTTATAGTATCAGCACCTTGATATATTGCATCAAAAGCAAATGGTTTGGCATGACCCATCCAACCTGATAAGGGTTGCTTTACAGCAGCTTGGTGGCGTTTAGCCACATATAAAAATGCAGGTGAGCCTGGGCCACCGTTTAAGTATTTATAGCCACAGCCAACGGCAAAATCAGCATTACAGTTATCAAGTTCAACCGGTAAAGCTCCCGCACTATGGGCTAGATCCCATATCACCAAAATGCCTTTCTCGTGGGCTAACTGGGTAAGCTTTTGCATATCCAGCAACTGACCGGTTCTAAAGTTGACCTGCGTTAATAGCAACACAGCCACTGAATCATTAAGGTTTTGCTCAATACTTTGCTCTGCCACTAATTTAAGCTGACATAAGTCGGGGCCTAATAGCTCACTTAGCCCCTGTACCATGTATAAGTCAGTAGGAAAGTTATCCTTGGTGGATAACACCACATTTCGCTCAGGGTTTAACGATAATGCACTACTTAACAGTTTAAATAAGTTAACTGAAATCGAGTCACAACAAATCACTTGGCCTTTTGCTGCGCCAATAATCGGCGCTACTTTCTCTCCTACCAGAGTTGGTAAATCAATCCATTGGTGATCATTCCAACTTCTAATTAAATGGCTACCCCATTGCTGACTTACCACCTCAGCTACGCGCGATTTTACGGCTTTAGGCAAAGCCCCTAATGAGTTACCATCGAGATAAATAGTGTCTGCGGGTAAATCAAATTCATCACGTTTATTAGCCAGCGGATCGGCTTTATCAAGCGCTACAATCTCATTAAAATTCATTATTACTTCTCATTCAAGTTTTGTATTAGTGTCTTAAATGCCTCAGAACCTGGGTGGATCCAATCAAAATGCCCCACACCATCTAGCATAACCACAGGTCGTTTAAGCTGCTCTAAATTAAAAGCTGGCACGATGGTATCTCGGTCACCTTGTAAAATAATACTCTGTGGATGAAGCGACTGCTCGCTCGGGTTCGCTTGCGTGTAAGCCTTGGGTTTATCAGTTGGCATACCTTGCATAAAATCCTTTGTCACTTTTTGACAGCTGTTATTACCGCGTGCATACGCTTTTATATCAGTAATAGGGGCTAAGCCAATAACCCCTTTGAGCTGATCAATTTCACCACCAGCAAGTAGAGCTAAATGCCCACCAGCGGAGTGTCCTACCACAACCGAGTCAGCTAATTTAAACTCGCCATTATTATATTTACTTACCGCTAAAATTCCGGCTTTTACATCATTAAACGTTGTAGGCCAGCCACCACCGCTTGCGCCGCTTCTTCTATACTCTAAAGACCATACATTAAAACCAGCTTGTGCAAGCCCCGTACTTAACGCATAGGTATGTTTAATATCGTATGCACTTAGCCAACAACCACCATGAAGTAAAATAACTAACGGGTTTTGCGGCTGTATTTGTTTTGCGCGCCAAAGTAATGCGAACTGCGATTCATTATCCCCATATGCTATTTCTTCATCCGCAGGGTTAAATCCCAATGAAACCACACTTGCGTATGCCACATTATTATTTACATCAGGAAATTCAACTATCTGCGCGTTGGCATTAACCAAAAAAGGCCATACAACTAAAAATAAAACTATTAAGCTCTTCAAAATAAAATACTTCCTTTTATAACCTTAAAAGCGGTATGACAAAAAACGCCAGTAGCCATTTATAAAAATTTTTATACGACCTACCAGCGTTATTGCGTCATTATTAATAAAATAAATAGGGTATTTATTGGTGTTTAAAAATCGTGCCTTCTTTCATTACAAAATCGACATCCATTAAAGCGCTAATATCGCTAAGTGGGCTGGTGTCCAAAGCAATAATATCAGCAAACTTACCAGGCTCTATGGTGCCCAAGCGCTGGCTCATATCAATTAAATCAGCAGCATTGACGGTTGCCGATTTTAAAATATCAGCAGGAGTCATACCTGCTTGATGCATTAATACCGCTTCTGTTGCGTTAATGCCGTGCTTAGATACGCCACTGTCGGTACCAAATGCAATGTTTACCCCGGCCTTATATGCCTTAGTAAAATTGTTGAGCATATCGCCCCCTACTCTAATTGCTTTACTTTTAATTGACGCAGACATAAAGTCACTGTTTTTTGCTAACCCAACTACGGTGTGTCCTGCAAGCAAAGTAGGGACTAAATAAGCCCCTGTTTCTTTAAATAATTTAATGCCTTCATCATCGGTGTAACTACCGTGCTCTATGCTATCAACGCCCGCACGTAATGCTGCATTAATACCTTGAGCGGCATGCGCATGACTAGCTACTTTTCGCCCTAAACCATGCGCTGTATCAACTACAGCTTTAAGTTCATCGTCTTGCATTTGCTGCCCTGTGCCCGTAGTAGTATCCGAAAGCACGCCACCGGTAGAAGCAACTTTAATTAAATCAGCCCCGTATTTAATTGCATAGCGAGTTTTTTTACGGCATTCAATAGCGCCATCACACACTGTTGGCGGTGTTTTTATGGTGAGTAAATCAGGGCTCATACCATCAACATCTAAGTGTCCGCCAGTAATAGTAACGCCAGCACCAGCAATAATACGCGGCCCATCAACCCAACCATTTTCTACGCCTTTACGTAATGCATACATTTGCTCGCTTTGACTTCCCACATCACGCACAGTAGTAAAGCCCGCCATAAGAGTTTTGTTAGCAAAATGCACACTGCGCATTGCTACATCTGCATCAGACATTTCCACCAGCTCTTTTTTATTATCAGGGCCAAGTTCACCTTGTAAATGCACATGCATATCCATAAGCCCTGGCATAACAAAGCGGGTCGATAAATCGATTAACTGAGCATCTTCGCCAAAACGAGTGATGGGTAAAAAGCCCGCTGATACCGAAACTATTTTGCCATTTTCTATTACTACGGTTTGTTTTTGTTGTGGTTTTTCTCCGGGAATAGCCAATAACTCTCCTGCATGAATTACTTTAGTATTTGCATGTGCACTAGTAGCACAGAGATTAGCAGCGAAAAAAAACGAGGTAACAACACTCAATCGAAATATGCTCATTAAACTCTCCAGTGATTCGTTCTGCGTTAACAACAACGAAATAACGTTAAAATATTGTTATACAACCAATACCTTATCAGGAAAGTGATAAAAACAAACCTGAAATACACTTTTAGTAAGAATTCTGACCACTATTAACACTGTCTTGAACTGAAAAAATAAAAGAAGGTGTCTATACTCAACCTTATTGTTGTAATACTTTTCATATGTAGGGAGCTTATGGATATTAAAGACATAAATATTGCGCTGCTAGAAAAGTGTAATTTTCTTTTAATGGTATTTGATAATAATAATCAGCTTAGTTATCTTTCTCCAAGGTGGTCAGAGCTAAATGTTGCAGCTAAAAAAGTACCCACCATTGAAAGCCTTTATGGCTGTTGTACTACTGAAAGCAAAGCTCTATTACAACAACAAATTCTCGCACTAAAATCGCAACATAATGAGTTAGACCAATTTGATATTGAACTAACATTAGCAACCGATTACTCCATTAAACTAAATTGTTGCTTACACAGCGTGCAGCAAAACCAACACCAACATATGGTTTTAGTTTTTAACCAGCACTTTGCCCAAGTGTCGTCTGTTATTAGCAATAACGAATTACAAACCATCATAGAAAATGCCGGCGAAGTTTTAAAGGTAGGCTATTGGCAACTCGACTGTAAAACTAACCAATTATTTTGGACCGATGAAATTTATACCATTCATGGTGTTTCACCGAGTAACTATTCCCCTCAACTAGATACTGCAATAAATTTTTATCATGAAGATGACAAATCCAAAATAACAGATGCGGTCGAGCAAGCTCTTGCATGCGGACAAGAATGGAGTTGTATAAAGCTTCGTGTTGTAGACGACGATCTACAAGAGCGCACTGTAATATCAAGCGGCAATGTATCGAGAGATTTAAACGGTGAAATCACGAAGCTATATGGCATTTTTCAAGACATATCAGGGAGTGAAAAAATAGCTCTGGAGCGGGACTTTTTAGTTACTGCACTCAAAGAAACCACAGTAGGAATGGTGATTGCCGATAAAGACAAGCGTGTTATTTGGGTAAATGGCTCATTTGAAAGAATTACAGGCTACCCACTGAATCAAGTAGAAGGTAAAAAGCTTGGCTCTATTTTACAAGGTGAAAAAACTGATGCCAACACAATAGAGCAACTCAAAATTCATCTTAAAAAAGGGCTCCCCATAACTACAAGAATTTTAAACTACACAAAAAGTGGCGACCCTTATTGGAATGAACTGGCCATATCACCCATTTTTAGAGATGGAAAAGTAGCTTATTATTTTGCTGTTCAAAACGACGTAACCAAAGAAATAAACATAGAACACAAACTGATCGCGCTTAATACCAGTTTAGAGCAGCGTATTCAGGCGCGTACTCAAGAGCTCTCTTCTCTTAATCAAGAGCTAGAAAAACAAGCCAATATAGACCCACTTACAGGCTGTTTAAATAGACGAACTTTATACAGAACACTCAGCGATGAGCTATTAAAAACGCAGAATAAAAATACCTATATTTCGTTATTAATGCTCGACATAGACCATTTTAAAGCAATAAATGATAACTATGGTCACGAAGCTGGTGATTTAAGCTTAAAAGAGCTTACCAATACATTACGCGCTTTAACGAGAAAACAAGATTTTGTATTTCGCCTGGGCGGTGAAGAGTTTTTAATTATTATGCCCAACACAAACAAAGCAGAAGCTAAGCAAGCCGCTGAGCGAATAAAACACGCAGTAAATGAACATAAAGTTTACTATCGCAATTTTAATATTAGCTTTACGGTAAGTATTGGGCTACTTACTCATGATGGCTCTATCAGCTTACAAAACAGCTTGAAATATGTTGATGACTATTTATACGAGGCAAAAACGAAAGGCCGTAATAGAATTGTTGATTGAGCAGTTTTAAATCAATTAGCAAAAACTATTAAGGTCATATAAGCTAACTACTTGAGCATAATAATTTAATTGCATTTTACGCTCGCGCATCCATTATTATTTTTATTCAATTACTCATTGTTAGGCATATCAAAAACAAGGTTACATAATGATAAAAGCGTCAACACCTGAAGATGAACTATCACGGCTAAAAGACCTATATGAGTATGACGTTTTAGACACTGAAGCTGAGAAATCCTTTGACGACTTAACCCAGCTTGCATCTGATATTTGTGAAACGCCAATCTCACTAATAAGTCTTGTTGATCCCGACAGGCAATGGTTTAAATCAAAGCAAGGTATTGATGTAGACGAAACCGCACGGGATATCTCGTTTTGTTCTCACGCAATTTTAGAAAACCAAGTGTTCGAAGTTCAAAATGCACTTACTGATACCCGCTTTCACGATAATCCCTTGGTTACAAACGACCCAAATATTCGCTTTTATGCAGGTGCACCTCTTATAACTCCTAGAGGCAATGCTATTGGTACGTTATGTGTTATTAGCGATAAACCAAAAAAGCTCTCAAGCAAACAGATAAATGCACTCACGGTTTTGAGCAAAGAAGTTATTGCGCAATTAGAGCTTAGACTTAATAATAAAAAGCTAGTGATGGCATTAGAAAAACAAAAAGCACATAATAAACAACTAGAAAAGTTAAAAGAAGAAGCTGATACAGCCAATAACACAAAAAGTAAATTTTTGGCAAATATGACTCATGAGTTGAGAACCCCATTACATGGGATTTTAAATTTAGCTGAGTTTGCCATATCAGAAGGCACAACAGAGGAAAAAGATAACACCTTAAAAAGTATATTAAAGTCAGCACATTACTTATCAAATATTGTAAACGATATTTTAGACTTTTCTAAAATTGAGGCTGGTAAATTAGAGATTGAACATATCAACTTCAATCTTAATGACGTTATTAGCGATGTAATAAAACCCCAGTTACAGCAAGCGTCTGCTAAAGGTATAAAACTTATTAAGTCGATAGATCCTAAAATAGCAGAGAATTTAAAAGGCGATCCTCTTCGGGTTTCGCAAATTTTAAATAACCTATGCTCAAATGCGATTAAATTTACCAAAACTGGTCAAGTCGAACTGAAAGTAAGTATTAAAAGCAGTACATTGCAAACACAATTACTCAAATTTGAAGTTATTGATACAGGCCTTGGCATTAATGAGACTGTTCAAGAACATTTATTTAAAGAGTTTCATCAGGCAGACTCATCAACTTCAAGAGAATATGGGGGGACAGGTTTAGGCTTATCAATTTGTGCTCGCTTGAGTGAATTAATGCAAGGGAAGCTTAGCTTTACCAGCAAAATAGGTAAGGGCTCCACATTTACCTATGAGCAAAGCTTTGAGCTTGCTTTATTACCATCAGTAGCAAAGCAGGGCTCTGATATAACAAACCTGAAAGGTTGTACTGTATTAATTGCCGAAGATAATAAAATAAATCAGCTTATTATCGTTAAAATGCTCAAAGCACATAATGCTAATTTAATTATCGCAGAGGATGGTAAAGAATGTGTTAAGTACTTCAAAGAGCACTCGGTAGACTTAATTTTCATGGATATACAAATGCCTGAAATGGATGGCATAAAAGCCACACAGGCTATTAGAGCACTCCCTGCAGGTAAAACAGTTCCAATTATAGCTATGACAGCAAATACCCTAAAACAAGACATTGAGCATTATTTAGATATTGGTATGGATGGCTACTTAACTAAACCGTTTGATAAAGCTAAGCTCAATAGCTTACTCAATGTTTATAATCCTAAAAACCTTAACTTAAAAAACTTAGCAGTAAAAATTAGCGATCCTAATGTTTCTAGTAACAGGAAACTAAAGCAAATATGCAAAGAGTTAAAAGCGCTTATTCCCAATGCTAATCGAGTCAGTCTGTGGTTATTTAATAAAGATTACAGTGCATTAAATTGCTTAGCTTGCCTTGATGAAAATGATGTTGTTTCAAATGGAACTGTTCTATACACAGAAAACTCCCCTGCTTATTTCAACTATATTTTAACCAATCAAGTACTCGACGCCTCCGACGCCAGAAATAACGACGTAACCAAGCCATTCTCTCACTCTTACTTTGAGCCGCTCAATATTTATTCTTTACTTGATTACATCTATATACTTGATAGCAAACCATTAGGTGTTATTTGTTGTGAAAGTGTAGGCTCAAAGGTAACTTGGAGTCATGCTGATAAAGAGTCGTTAATCAAAGTCGCAGACGTTACTAACTTGTTTTTATCTAAACAAATAAAGCATGAGTAAAACAGGCCTATTTAGTGGCTAAAATTGCCACTAAATAGGGATAAAACTTATTATCTGCCCTTCATATTAAGCCTGCTCTGACTCACGCTGGGTTTGATGTTTATCTGATTTAACTGGCTTTATTTTAAAGAAAAACGTATACACAACAGGAACAAATCCTAATGTTAAAATTGTTCCCATTGCAAGACCAAACGCAATAGTGCTTGCTTGACCATAAAACAAAACATCTTTAGATAAAATAAGTGGCATTAAGCCTATTATCGTTGTGCAAGTAGACATCAAAATAGGGCGTAAACGCCTTAAAGAAGCATTGATTACCGCCTCAAAGTTTTGTTGATTAGACTGCTCTGCGGTTTGTTGCTCTGAGTACTCTATCTGTTTACGTTCAATATTTATTCGGTCTATTAAAATCACCGCATTATTAATGATAATACCGGCAAGCGCATATAAACCTAAAATAACCATAAACCCAAAGTTTGCTTGCATAACCAACAAACCAAAAGCAGCACCAATAATAATTAGGGGTACGGTTAAAAATACAATACTGGTTGCACGGTAAGAGCGAAACTGCGCAATAATAATAAACACCATAATAGCAATACACAGCGGTAAATTAGCTAAAATAGCAGCTTGCGATTCCGCGGAGTCTCCAATCACCCCGTCGTATTCAATTTTATATCCAGGTGGTAATTTTTCTTTTATTTTAGCAAGCTTCTCTTCAAGTAAGGGCACCATACTTTGCGCCGACATAATTTGATTTTTAGCTTGTACCGTTACGGTACGAAATAAATTTTCACGCGCAATGCGGGCAAACTGCGTTTCATAGCGAATCTCGGCCACTTGCATTAAAGGAACACTGACGCCTCTAGCAGAAGAATAAATACTTACACTATTGATCCGATCTAAATCGTAACGCTCCCTGTCTTGTGCCCTTAATACAATAGGGAATATATCATCACCTTCACGAAACTCGGATATTATGCGTCCAGAAAAATAGGTTTCTAACGCTTGGGCAACATCATTTGAGCTAATTCCGGCACGACGAGCATTTTGCTGATTAACCTCAAGTTTAAGTGTCGTAATACGGTTTTCCCAATCGCTTTTAATATCAAACGTGCCACCTACATTTCGCAACAAAGTTTTAATTTCATCGCTAACAGAATAAATATAATCACTATCAGGACCTTTAACTTGAATCTCTATTAGTGAAGAATCAGATGGCCCTAAGAACATTTTCGTAACACGCCCCATCACACCAGGGAAATCTTGAGCAAACATCTCTCGCACTCTCTTTAATGTAGGATCGGCGAACTTTCGTTCACCTACATCAATCATAAAAAATGCTTTTGAAGGTTCGGGGTCGATAGGTGTAAGTGATAAAACAAACCGAGGACCACCAAATCCAGCATAGGCCGCATATTTTTCAATATGTGGAAAGTGTTCTTTATCATCCAATTTTTTTGAAATAGCCTGCACCGCTGCGTCAGTTTTACGCATTGAAGTACCCGCTGGCATATCAAGGTACACTAAAATTTGTGCTCGGTCAGAATCTGGAAAAAATTTTGCAGGCACTAGACTCATAGCCCAGCCCCCAGCCAAAAATAGTCCTAAAATAACAACAACAAACGCAATACGCGCACGCATAATTTGTCGTAACGCTTTTTCATAAAGTGGGTTAAGGCTGTCGAAAAAGCCATTTATCTTGCGGCGAATAATATTTTGCTTTTCCCTCGTTTCTTTTTTAACAAAGCGATGACATAAATAAGTAGTAAATGTCAGGCTTAGCGCCCAAGAAGTAAGTAATGCAATTAGCACCACCAAGGAGATCGAGCGCGTATATTCACCAGCACTACTTTGTGCCAACATAAGAGGTAAAAACACAAGAATAGTTGTTAATGATGAAGTTAAAGACGGTATCGCAAGAGTGCCTGAAGTGTTACGAATAGCATCATCACGCGTTTCGCCATCTTCGATACGCTTTTTAAAATCTTCAGCCATTATTATGCCATCATCAACCAAAAGACCAAGCGCAATAATTAAAGTAGCTAGCGACATACGCTCTAATGGAATACCCATAAAGTTCATAACTGAAAGCGTGATTAAAATCGCTGCTGGCACAATCGAGCCCACAATCAGACCAGTGCGTAAGCCTAAAAACATCACTACCACAATTGATACTATAACGATGGTTTGCAAAACACTAAAAGTCACACCAAATACTGCATCTTCAACCACATCGGCTTGGCGCGTAATATTTTTTAATTGATAGCCTGCAGGAATAGTTTGGTTAATTTGAGCTGTCATCGCTTCTATTTTAGGAGTGAACTTAAGCACATCCGCTTGTTCATCCTTAGATATGGCAAAAATAATGGCTTGGCGATTATTGTAATAACTTGTTCTTGATGGGGGATCGACCACTTTACGGCTTATTTTAGCAATATCGCGCAACAATATTGTTTCAGGCTGGTTAGGCACACTGATAAGTGTATTTCTAATATCGGCAAGGTTTTGGTAATTTCCTGAAGGTTGAATAATAAAGTTTTTGCCATTGGCGTCAATAACCCCACTAGGGCGTATAATATTTTGGTTTTTCAAAGCGGCAATTAATTGTTCAGGTGCAATACCCAGTTGAGCGAGCTTAGCATTTTCAATTTCAATAAAAATACGCTCTTGTTGAATGCCCAAAATATCAATTTTTTTAGTGCCCTCAACTTGATGCAGCATATCAGCAATGTGTTGCGCCACATCTTGGCGATCGCCCATACTGTAGGCAGGATCAGCAATAAGTGCCACTGTTAATACGGCAACATCACCAAAATCATCGTTTACTACATAAGGCAATGTCCCATTGGGTAAGTCATCACGCACTGCGTTTATTTGATCGCGCAGTTTATCCCATTGTTGATTAAACTCACTTTGCTCAACACTTTGCTTAAGCTCAGCGTGAATAATAGAACGACCAGGAATAGATACTGAGCGAATTTCGGCAATACTGGGCATTTCACGAATAGCTTCTTCGAGTGTTTTAGTGATCAACAACTCTACTTTTTTCGCGCTCATCCCCGGATAAGCTGTTGTGACAACAGCTTCGCGAATTTTTATTTTAGGGTCTTCTTGCTTTGGTAGTTGATAATAACTAAAGGCGCCAAATAACATAAGGCCAAAAACAATAGCTAACATAAGGCGATTATGATCAAGAGCAAGCTCTGAAATAGTAGGGATCTTCATTGTTTTAAATCTCCGTCACGGGTTATGGGTTAAGTCGCTTAATTTCGCCTTCGATAAGCGTTACTTTTTGCCCATCGTGTAAAAAAGCCATTCCCGCGTTAACAATTTGTTCCCCCTCTTTTAAATCTCCTTTAATTTGCGCTTTTTGCGCAAAAAATTTCATTACATCCACTGTTGTTTTTTGTAAAACGTAGCCAGCTTGTTGTGAGTCAGCTTGCGCTGTTGTTATCAGTTTAAAAACAAATTGTTGGTTATTTTCTTTTGCCATGATTGCACTTACAGGCACCATAAAACCATCGCTTTCTCCCTGCTGTTGTTTAAATTGCACTTCTGCACTCATACCCGTTCTGATACCTGCGATATCATTAGCTGAGATTTTTAAAATAATAGGAAAAGCATTCGCTCCTTGAGCAGCTGAGCCAATTTCTTTAATTTTAGCATTCAACGATTTATCTAAAGCTGAAATAGTTACCTTTGCCGGTTTATCAATAGTTAACGAGGAGAGAAGCCCTTCAGGCGCAAGCGCTGAGACTTCAAAACTTTCTTTACCTTGGATTAAAAGTGCCGAGATATTAGGGCTAACTTGTTGCGAAGGTTCAATATTACGTTTTGAGATAGTCCCAGCATAGGGCGCGATCAATGTAGTATCTTTTAACTTTTCTTTTGCCATCGCTAATCGCACTTGAGCAATATCGACTTTATCCTTGGCGCTCTCATATTGAGACTTTGCAGCATCGTATTGCGCGCCAGACACCGCACCATCATCAACCAGTGACGCTTTACGTTCAAAATCCTGCTTAACATTTAGCATCGTAGCCTTTGCATTAGAGACCTGTCCTTTGGCCTCCTGCACTGCCAATAAATACTTTGTTTGTTCTAGTTTGGCGAGGGGCTCACCTTTATCAAAAGCTTCACCAATATCAAAAAAAACGTCTTCAACCTTTCCGCTAACCTCAAATGTTAAGGTCGTTGTATCTGCAGGTTGAATAACACCTGACAAAATACGACTATCAAACGAGTTAGTTTTTTTTAACTCAATGGCAGAAACAGGTTTTAATTTTTGCTCAGGAACTTGCTCTTCAGAGCACCCTGACAGCATAAAAATAATAACTAAAAAAACAACTATATGATTCATAATTTCCCTTGATAAATAGTGTATTCAAACCGATTGAACTACTAAACTAACCACAATCAGTCTTCACTATGAGCCATCTAATTTAAAGTATGGCTAACATTGTTATCACCCTGAAAGCTTGGGTATAATGCATTATTCCGGCTGTATTCTTAGCCTCTAAATTGGATCTTCTCCCATGAAAAAACTATCTGCTGTGCAAGTTAAACAACAAGCACTCGTCCTCAATGTTGCTGACAAAATAGAAGAGCAAGGCCGTGCTGAAATTCCAGGTATGCTGCAGTGCTGGTTTGATGTGGAATATCATTTATTTCCGGGCTCTTTACTAATGTGTTTTCAGTTTGAAAACCAACAGGCACTAACTGCGGCAGAGCCTGAGTTATTAAAATGGCAAAAGCGCTTAAGCGGTGCAATGCTTAAAAAAGGCGTAATTTTAAAAGATATGCGTAAACATTTAGTATTTACCTTAAAAGGACCAGACGACTAAACCACTTATTTTGTAAGCGCACTCTACTTTGGTGCGCTCTCCAAATTAAACTTATTAACGTGTTCAATTAGCTCAGGAAAAAACGCTAAAAACAGTCCATCTAGCTCACTATAATGTCGGGTTATATCTTCAGCGGTGCCTGCAAAATTATTAGTAAAGCGAACCCGTTTAGCAATATTATCAAGCGCCCGCCCAACCCCATCAACGCTTTCATACTCTTTAAACCAATCGTTTTGTGTCATACTGGTTACTACACGTTGCATTCGTGTAGGCATTACAGGTATACGCTTATCCAAAAGCGCATAACTGGTTTGCTTAAAATCAATCAGTGATTGGTTATTAAACTGCTGCCAATGCTGAATCAGAAAATGATCAAACACCACATCAACAGCCACGCCTGCAAAGCGCCTGCGCTTGGGTGAAAAAAGCTGTTTAGCTTCTTTAACTAAAGGGTGTGCATCAGTAAATTTATCCACTAAATAATGGTTATCTAGCGCACTTTTAACACTTGTCGGTATGTATGTTAGCTGTCGTTGACCACCAAAATCTCCCAGTAAGTTGCCAAAATGAGAATCAGCCGTAGGCTTTGCTAAATAAAGGTGAGCTAAATAATTCATTGGTTTCCATATAGATTAATATACTAAGCTCAGATAGTTTTAAAAATCAAACGCGTAAAAAGATGGAACGCAGTTCCACCTTTATACTTTTTAGATACTTATAGTGCATCCTGAAATATTACGCTTTTGAAACCTTGCTTGCACCAGCATTATCAAGAATTTCTTCAATACTATTTTTGTTATCGCTGTTATATTTAACACCGACGAGTATTGAACCCTTCTCAATTGCGTCTTCATAATACTTAATTTCATGTTCTGGAATAAATGCGCCGATTGCTGCACCTAGAGTCCCACCAACGGCAGCACCGGCGCCACCAGCTGCAAGTGCTGAAACCAAAGGACCTGCGACTAATAAGCCTGCACCACCCGAAGCGACTGCACCAACAGCGGTAAAACCACCAATAATTGCCGCTAACACGCCACCAGATGCAGCGCCCAGCAAACCGCCCTCTGAAGCTTTGGTACCTTCATCTACAGCAAAGTCTTCCTTTGTATACGAGTCGTTAGCAACAATGCTTATATCCGCCTCACTTACACCTAAAGCTTCTAATCTATAAATGGCTAATGTTGCTTGTGATGCATTATCGAATAACCCAGTAATAACAGTACTCATAATAACTCCTTTATTTGTTTAAGAAAGTACGCTTAGTAATTAGCAACATTCAAACCAAAGTTTTAATCCTTTAAAATCAGAAAGATAAATAAAAAAAGCAAAGTAGAACTCTACGTTTTAAAGTAAAAGTTGCTAGAAGTTGTAAAAAGTTCACACACATAGGTATAACTCAAGCTATTGAAATATGAGTAGAATTACAAAGAGATTAACGTTATTAGCTTTGTTCTTCTAAAAATATCAACAACCCACGCTCATAGCGACTTAGATACTTAGTCTTACGGGGTAGTTTGTCTAAGTTATTAAAGTCCTTTAGAGCTTCTTTACCTCCTTTACACAGCTCAATCAACTTTGGATGAATATATGAATTACGAGCTATTGCTGGGGTATTCCCTAAATTACTTGAAACGCTACCTAACATATCTTTAAGCGAAAGCTGGCCGTTTGATTTATGTAAGACTTCAAATGCCAAAACACTGGCCCGCCATGTTCTAAAATGTTTTGCACTAAACTGCTCACCCATAACACTTTGAATAAACTCATTCACTTCTTTGGAGGTAACATCACAACACTCGCCTTCATCGATATATTGGAATAAGCTCTGCCCAGGCAAATCTTGCAACTGCTGTATGATAGAGCTAAGCACTTTATCTGTTATATTCACTTCTCTTTGCTTACCGGATTTTGCTTTATACTTTAAGCGAATATTTTTACCCGTTAGTTTTGCATGCCGGCTACGTAATGTCGTAGCACCAAAACTATTGTTATGTTTGGCATTTTTTTTAGAACCAACGCGCAGAGCTCCAAGGTCCATTAAACGTACAACGGCTGCAATTGTGCGCTGGCAATCAAGTTCATTACCTCGCAAATATTCCGATAGTTTTGCTCTTAACAAAGGCAGTTTATTTCCAAATAAAACACATGCTTCAAACTTTTTAAGCTCTTGCTGCTCCCTAAACTCGGGATGATAAAAGTATTGCTTGCGGTCTTTGTTGTCGTAGCCAGTAGCTAAAATATGCCCATTTTCTTCTGGGCATAACCATACATCTTTGTATGCGGGGGGAAAAGCGAGACTGTCTAACCGCTCTATTTCATCTTTATCATGTATTTTCTTTCCTGCAGGATCATAATAAACCCATTGGTTTTCATGCCTCTTTCGAGTAATACCCGGCAAGTTATCATCGACATAAATTAGTTTCATTTTATTCCTTTAAATTTTTGTAATCCTCAAATCAAACGGTGCCATCAATAACAAGGGCTAGTTCTCACTAGCCCCAATTTATGCGATTTATCGGCTCCAATACCTAAGATTACGAATTTTTGAGACAAACTCACTTGCGGAAATTTTATTTAAATCCAACCAGCCATCATCAAGCTGTCCATTTAAACCCGTAGCCTCGATTAAAGGAGTTGCTTTATCACTAAAGCCGATATACTTCATATGTGCATAAGCATCACTGACAAAATCTTTCGCCTCCGGTATTTCAGCAAACTTTTTAGCGCCTTCATTAGTGGTAAGCAGAACTATTGCGTCGTAAAGCACCGAAGGACCGCCATTAATCACTTGATCGGCCTCAACAACCTCGCCATTACTGTTTTTAGCACCACCAACTTGAGCCGCAATAACTTCATGACTTGCACCTTCCTCTTTAAGGCTTTGTGTTAATAAATTAAAGGTTTCAGCATCAAAACCATCACTTACTAATATACCAAGCTTCCTGCCTTTAAATGTATTTGGCGCATTTTTTAAAATACTTAGCGCATCAGATACTGGTAAATCTTGACGGGTATCAAGCGCAGCTTCTGCGGCATCTGGCATAGTTTGTAAACCTAAACCCAATGCAACTTGCTCAGCAAGCTTGTTATCAATGTTTAACAGATGAGAAACCACGCGTTCTCTGATACGTAAATGCTCTACTTTAGATAACTCAAAAATCAAAGCATCTTGAATATGCGTTTGCTCAATGTCAGTTTGACTTAAATAGAATTGGCGCGCTTGGCTATAGTGATCACTAAATGTTTCTGAGCGATAGCGTAATTTACCCCCGTCAGTTTCAGATTCTGAGCTTTTGAATCCGTGTACAGGGCACTCTCGCGGGTTGTTTTCACCCCCGCTGAATGAATTAGGTTCGTAATTAACCCGGCCTTTGGGGTTCTGCATTGCCATGTGGCCATCTTGAAGAAAATGTCTCATCGGGCATTTTGGTGCATTAATAGGAATTTGTGTGAAATTAGGCCCACCTAGGCGTTTGGTTTGTGTATCTAGGTAAGAAAAATTACGGCCTTGCAATAAAGGATCGGGAGTAAAATCAAGCCCAGGCACTATATTTTGAGTACAAAATGCAACCTGTTCGGTTTCTGCGAAGAAGTTGTCTACGACTCGATTGAGTACCATTTTACCAATAACTTTAACTGGTACTTGCTCTTCGGGTATCAGTTTAGTGGCATCAAAAACATCGAACTCGAACTCTTCAGCAAATTTTTGATCAAATACTTGAATGCCCAGCTCCCATTCCGGATAGTCACCATTATTAATTGATTCCCACATATCACGACGATGAAAATCAGGATCAGCGCCATTTAATTTCAATGCCTCATTCCAAACCACTGACTGCATACCGCCTTTAGGTTTCCAGTGGAACTTAACAAATTTTTCTTCACCTTGTGCATTAATAAACTTAAAAGTATGAACGCCAAACCCTTCCATAAACCTTAATGAGCGCGGGATAGCTCTATCTGACATTGCCCACATAACCATGTGCATGGATTCTGGCGACAAACTTACAAAATCCCAAAAATTATCGTGGGCTGTTTGCGCTTGTGGAAAACCACGATCTGGTTCTGCTTTTGCGCTATGTATAAGGTCGGGAAACTTCATCGCGTCTTGAATGAAAAAAACTGGGATATTATTGCCTACCAGATCCCAATTACCTTCCTGCGTATAAAACTTAACGGCAAAACCTCGCACATCACGTGCTAAATCAGGCGAGCCCTGATTACCCGCCACTGTTGAAAAGCGTGCAAAAACAGGTGTTTTTTCACCTTTACGTTGAAAAATATCAGCAGAGGTCAAATCATCTAAAGCATCATACGTTTCAAAGTAACCATGTGCTCCATACCCTCTTGCGTGAACAACTCGCTCAGGAATTCGCTCGTGATCAAAGTGAAACAACTTTTCTCGCAACACATGATCTTCCAATAGTCCTGGTCCGCGTTGACCTGCTTTTAATGAATTTTGATTGTCACTGATAGGGCAACCTTGTGCGGTTGTCATTACGGGATGGTCTTTATTAGCTTTTTGATGAAGCTCTCCTGCATGTCCTTTATTATTTGCATACTTAAATGACTCTGCCATAACTTTTCTTCCTTAAATAATTTTTTGATTGCTATATTTTTATAGGGTTAAAAAACAATAACCAAGCAAAAAAAAGACCACCTATAAATAGTTTTAAAATCAATAATTAAGAAAGAAATGAAAATATTTCACCAATACAAACTATAAAAATTACACAACAAATGTAAGCTTTCCTCAGAGCATCATTTTAGTAAATTACTAAGCAATCAGCTTGTTCTGATTTTCATTATTACTGTATTTTTACAATGATAGATTTAGTGAGAACTTTGTCTGTATTGAGGGTTAAGAAAGGTTTGAACGCAAAATGCTACTCAGCTTTTTTCTTGTTTAAAATAGCGTTCTGCTTTTGCACATGTAAGTTTAGATAATGAAAATTTACTCCCTTTATCTGGGCATAGTTTCTTTAAAAGGCTTACTGCATAACGCCCACAACTTGGCAAAGTAAATAACTCTTATTCCTCAGTAACACCTAGCGCAGATTGATAACTCAACAGATAAAACACCTTAAGCAATAACATCTGTCTCTGCGGATGAGTGATAGATTTGACCTAGTAAATTATTAGATATGACAATATAAAAGATTTTTAAAAAATGATAAAAACATCTTTATTCCTTTAAAAACCTATTTAATAATTATTTAGTCAATTACCTAACTCAGTTATTGGCTGCCTTAATATTAAAATATTGATGCTAATACACTTCAAAACTATCTAACCAATTACAATTGTATTTTGATAATTCAGTAAAGAGTCAGGCCAACTTTGTTATCACTGTTGCTGCATTTTTTCGGTGCTGCTTGAGTCGTAAAACGCCTTGCTTAGCCTTTAATACTAAATGCTATTTTCTATTGCAACCAAGGCTACTCACGCATTATGACAACGACTTTTTTAAGTAAGCCACAGCAAGTCGCGCTGCAACAAGCACTGTTTAGCAGTAAGCTGTTAAACAGTGAGATAGTAACAAGTGATAACCCACCATCACAAAAGCAACAAGCCTATGGGCGTATAGCTGTAATGCTCTATCGCTTTAATTTACAAAAAATCAAATGGCCCTCTTTTTTAAAAACAGCTATAAACACTGCAAGCAATGAGTGCTCGTGGTTAACCCGTGAAATTATCAGATGCCAGCAAAGCTACAAAGCTCAACCTAATGACGCCTTAATAATTGAACAGAATGCATTTTTTAGTGGTATTTTTAGCGAAGAACTCGCCTACATTGACGCTTTACTTGGAACAGAAGCACAGCCTGAGTAAAGTGATGGGGCAAGCATCTTTAAGCCTGCCCCAAGGGTAAGTTAAAAGTTATATTTCAAGCTCAGCTTATAATTTACCGGCTCACCTGGTTGAGTCCAAATTGCAGAGTAAGAATTTGAGTAATATTCTTTATCCAGCACGTTATTAATATTCAGTTGTACAATCACATCTTCATTAACGTTGTAAGTTGCGAACAGGTTCACCAGTGTATACGAAGGTAAGTAGTACGTAGGGTCTATGGTTTCACCTAAGCGCTCCCCCTCATACTGAACAGCTATACCAACGCTTGCATTTAAATCGATTAAATCATTCAATTCTCTTTTAATACGTGCATTTGCACTGTGTTTAGGAATATTAAGTAAAGGGCTACCTTTTGGTAATTTTACCCACCAATCTGTATTAACCGTGTCGTTTGCTGTTTTTGCATCGGTGTAGGTATAGGCCAAATCAAATGAGGTGTGCTCTGTAATATAACCGTGTAAATCAAACTCAACGCCTTCGCTAGTTACCTCGCCTAACGCCGTCGACACGCCTGCTTGCAAATCTGTGGTCAACATATTGCTTTTTTCGGCGCTAAATACAGTAAAGCTACCATTTAGGGTATCGGTGCTAAATTTAACACCCGCCTCAATAGAGGTTGTTGATTCTGGCTCAAATGCATCACCATTTATATCGTAACCACTGTTTGGCCTAAAACCTTCAGAGTAACTGCTGTAATACTGTATATCGTCTGAGTAAGCATACACTAAGCCTACTCGTGGGCTAAATGTACTCTGATTGCTTTTAGACTGACTTTGATTAATATGATTATCTATTTGCTGATCAAACCAATCATAACGACCGCCTACTTGTACTTTCCACTGCTCAGTGACGTCGATTTGATCTTGAATATAAATCCCGTAGCTGTGCTGCACTTCAGTACTGTTGTATAAAAGAGATCCCTCAGGTGCTGTTTGCCCATATACGGGGTTATACATATTAATGGCATAGCGCGTATCCTCAAGCGTAGGGCGATATCTATACCAAAGTTTATCAAAATCAAACTTGCTGGCATCGGCACCTATTAATAAATGATGGGTAAACCCAGCAGCAGTAACGCTGCCACTTAGCTCAGTGCGGGCTGAAATATTTTTAGTTTGAAAATCACGCTCGTTATGTTGCCGACTTAAAGTTTCGCCATCAGTAAAATAAACCTGCCTGCTAGGGGCGAGTTCAGCATCACTCGATTCGCTTATAAATTTAGAATCGCTATAGCTAAGCCCATTTAAAAGTGACCATTCCCCTATTTGATGCTCAAAAGTCAGTTGATGAGAAATCGCATCAACCTCTGTTGGTTTATCGCTTGGCTCACCTAAAAACGTTTCAATAGGTAATGCGTCTATCTTCCCGTCTAGGGCAACAATGCCACGGTCAAACGTCACACTCTGATCAACATACTCTAGTTCATAATTTAATTTTGTTGTGTCGGATATTAACCAAAGAATTGAAGGTGTGATCACCGTTTTTTTATTTTCGTGGTAGTCTCTAAAACCCTCACCGTCTTCAATTGCACCATTTACTCTAAAAGCGAGTTCATTGGTAATAGCATTAGTGTAGTCACCTTCAGCGCGATAACTCTGCCAACTCCCTGCAGATACTTTCAAAGAGCCTTGTTCTTCAAACTGTGGCTTTTTAGTGATGATATTAATAGTACCGCCAGGCTCAGAGCGACCATAAAGAGCAGAGCCAGGCCCTTTCATCACTTCTACATAATCAATATTACTGGTATCGCGGGTACCGCTAAAACTTCGACCCGATGAAAAACCATTAATTAAAAAGCCTGAAGGAATATTCTCATCGCCTACTAAGCCACGTATTGCAAAGCTTTCCCACAATCCACCAAAATCATTTTGTTCAGAAATACTCGGCGTTAGATCAAATATATCTGTGAGTGTAGTCACTCCTGCGTCATCGAGGTTTTCTGCTGATATAAACTCAATACTTTGTGGTTGCTCGCTTAAGGGCACATCGCCACGAAAAGCTTGTCTAACACCCGTAACCGCTATTTTCTCTATGTTAGCTGACGCTGAAGCTGCGTATACAGAAGGCGCTAAAATGGTACTTATAGCAATTGATATGGCAGATATTTGGTATCGATTTATTAAGTTCATTCTATCTCTTAGATATCATGCAAGCTTAATCGGTTAAGTTTTTACTAAAATTTTTTTAGTAAGGCCGATTAAATAAACATGAAATACAAATGGTAATTATTGTTATTTGCAATAATATACAAATAGAGTAAAAAGAGCTACCCTACAGCAACAAATTTTACAAAGTTATTAGAGGCTGTTTTTTCTTTTTGAATTAAACGTATTCAACATCGAAAAATAAATACCTCCTAAAATTTAGAGATAAAAATGAAAATATTACCTTTCGCCTGCATGGCATTAGTCACATCAATATCAAGCACATACAGCGAACAAACACAGGCTCATGCAATATGGTTTGCAGAGCGCTCATCACAGTTGGCCTTTATATATGGCGAAGGCGCACAAGATTTAGATACCGTAAAACGACAAAATAAAATTAAAAGCATTACTGGCTATAACAAAAACTGGCAACAACAAAACGTAAAGCTTGTTGAGTCAGGGCCTATGATGCTGCTAAATGATAAAACCGTTTATGCGGTTACTGGCATGCTCGATAATGGGTTGTGGAGTAAAACAAAGGAAGGTGAATGGTTTGCTAAAGGTCGAGATGCAATCCCCAGTGCACTATTAAGCGAACATACTAAAAAGTACGCAGTACATTTACGTGGCCCGCTTGCCCAAGTACCTGCGCTTAAAAATCAGCAATTGCAAATTCTTCCTGTAGGCGAAGAATTTTCAGATCAAAAAGGAGCTATGGTTAGTTACCGCATAACTTTCAATAGTAAAGCTGTTCAAGGTGCTAAAGTAATCAATGATTTAGTAAACGATCCAGATCAAGAAGCAATAGTTAGTAATGATGACGGCTTGGTAACATTGCCATTGCGTAACCAAGGCTTAAACGTAATAGCCGCGATCTACGACGAAAAAAGCACGAATTTAAATGTATTTGATAAAACCGAGCATTTAGCCACACTCTCATTTGTTTTACCCCATGCCGCAGAGTAAACGTTAAATACAGTCAAGTCAGCTCAATTCCTTACTCGCTGGCTGACTTTTCATTCTCAATTATCACTGTTTAGCCCTAAGCGGTGATAATTTAAAAAGTAGTCTTGAAACCTAACTATTTAATAAAAAAGAAAAAACACCCCAAAACATCACACTTTTATTTATAAAATATTAATCATTAAAGTCGGGGAATTATAATAAATAAAGTTCATAACTCTCTCGTCTATCAAAAATAACACAATTAACCTGATTAAAAACCAACCTTTATTTATTAAATTTTTGTTCTACAGTTTATTAATTAGTGGTGCTACAACGAACCTGTTATTTTTCAAAGATACAAGTCGATAAATGGACTGCCAAAAGGAATTTAAAAATGATCTCAAATTTAAATCAGATTGGTTTCACTTCAATTAAAGCAAAATTATTAGCGAGTTTTAGTCTAATAATCATCATGCTAATTGTTACTGCTGGGATTGGTATATATAACCTTTCCATAATGAATGATCAGATGAGTAAAATAATTAATGTTTCAGCTGAAAAAGTAAAACTGGCAGCTAGAGTCAATCAAGGCGCTTTAGCTGTATCTCGAGCTGAAAAAAATATAATTTTGGCAGACTCAAAAGCAGCCATGGATGAATACGCCGACTTCATAGCTCAAACGCGAGATGAAATGCTAGAGCGACGTGCAACTCTTCGCAATTTAGTCAATGACAACGGCAAACGTTTACTCGATGAATTTGCCGCGACATGGGATGAATATATTGAGGTAAATCTTCAAATTCGAGACCTAGCAAGAGCTGATTTAAACGACAAAGCAATAGTCTTATCTAAAAATGAAGGCAGGAGGCTAAACGATTTAGCCATTTCTCAAATGGCTAATTTAGTAAATGCAATCGAACAAGATATGGCAAATGACGAGTTAGAAGCTCAAGCACGGCACTCCTCTGCATATAGCTTAATGCTTGTCATTACCCTTACAGGCTTAATCGCAGGTATTGTTATTGCCATTTTTATCTCTTCGAGAATTACCGGCGCACTTAATCGCCTTTCACATAGAATGAACGATATTGCCGATGGCGAAGGTGATTTAACCGTAACAGTCGACGATTCATCAAAAGATGAAACCGGCGACGTTGCCCGCGCATTTAATAAATTTGTTGCTAAAATTCGCACCACAATAACCTCAGTGGCATCCGAAACCACTCAGGTTGCATCAACTTCCGAAGAGCTTTCAATAGTTAGTAACACCACAAGTGCAGCAGTTAAAAAGCTGCATGATGAAACGCAACAAGTTGCCACCGCGATGACGCAAATGAATGCAACAATTCAAGACGTTGCAAATAGCGCAGAAAATGCAGCCAGTTCAGCAAGTGATTCAAATAATAATGCTAAAGCCGGTGAAAGCATGGTGAACGAAACAGTTCACGCGGTTGATAACCTTACTAAAGAAATTAACCAATCCGCCTCTGCAATTGAAAAGCTACAAGCCGACAGCGAAAATATAAGTACCATATTAGATGTTATTAAAGGCGTATCTGAACAAACAAACTTATTGGCATTAAATGCCGCCATTGAAGCCGCAAGAGCGGGTGAGCAAGGCAGAGGTTTTGCAGTTGTTGCCGATGAAGTACGAACCTTAGCACAACGAACTAAAGAGTCGGCCACCAACATAGAACAAATGATCGATAAGTTTCAATCCGGAATATTAACCGCCATTGAGGTAATGACCAAAAGCCAACAACAAACAGACTTAGTTGTTGAAAAAGTGAGTAAAACAGGTGAAACCCTGCGAACAATCAATGACTACAGCAGCGCAATTAATGATATGAACGCGCAAATAGCCTCAGCCGCTGAACAACAAGCCGTGGTCGCAGATGAGATCAGCCGCAACGTTGTTAATATTAAACAAGTGACAGAGCAATCATCAGCTGCAACTGAGCAAACATCAACAGCA
The DNA here is from genome assembly GCF_000238275.3 of Pseudoalteromonas undina. Taxonomy (NCBI): domain Bacteria; kingdom Pseudomonadati; phylum Pseudomonadota; class Gammaproteobacteria; order Alteromonadales; family Pseudoalteromonadaceae; genus Pseudoalteromonas; species Pseudoalteromonas undina. The sequence continues at coordinate 437,520 of NZ_AHCF03000002.1, read as the reverse complement.
AGTAACGAAATGGCAATACTAGGCAATAACTTATTAAAACTGGTACAACAGTTTAAGGTGTAAGTTCTGGGCTTCTCATGCTTTCAAGCTGAGTAGTGTTCGGCAGCAGGTTTAGCAGTACAAACCACTAAAAGCATAGGTAATAAAAGGAGCTCAAATTGCAGGCATGAATGACTTGTGGTCACCTGCAAACGAGCCCTTTTGACTGCTGCCGGTGAAGAGGTAAAAACTTACACAAGATTTTACCCCTCTTAAATTAAACTTTTAATTAGATTAGCTGCCCAACAAAGTTAACACTATTATGGGCTAAAATAGGAAACACCAAACTCCCTGTGCGCTCTCTTAGCCAAAGTAAAATAAAGCCGTAGCCGCCTGTTAATAAAATAGCGGGGAAAGAAAAGTGCCACTCTCCACCATTAAACATAACCCCATGAACTAGTCCAAATAACACCACTAAGAGCAACCCTGCAATGTTAATTGACGCACCACCTAAATTATAGCGTTCTGATATGATTGCCAAAGATATACAAAATAAAAGAATCCCTCTAAACATTGGCTCTTCATCAAAGCCAGGCATTGTTGCCTGATAAAGTAAGGTTTCTAAATCATAATTAGGTTCACCACTCCAAAAAAGTGATACAACTATCTGTAAAATGATAAACAAGCACATAACTGTAAAAGCGGGTTTTATAGAGTTTTCATTTTGCCTAAAAGTAAAACCAGCATCCGCAATACGAAAGTTAGCTTTAAATTTAACTAAAGCCAATAGTACGACTAACCAAAGGATTATTGCCGCTACTTTTCCAGACCAATTCCACGACATATCAGGAAAAAGCATATCCAAGGGAATAACCTTTCCACCTTTAAACAAAGCAAAAAAGTAGCAAACTAAAATACCTAACGAAATCAAAGACCACATTAGATTTAAATCAACTTTTTTAAGTGCTTTTAATATCAAAACTAAAACTAATATAACGCCGACATTTGCAAATAAACCTATAAATAGATCTTCCATGAATACCTCTTTTATTAAAGGCTATTTCTAGCACTTATTTTATTATTGTTTTAAGTAGTAACTAATACTAATCCTAAATTAGGTACTGTTAAACAATTAGTTATAGAAGAGGAGAGTGAAACGGGGTCAAACCCTAAAGGGAGCATTTTTACTAGTCAGTATGCGACTTAGTCAATATCAACTTCAAAGCGTAAAATATCACCAGGTTGGCAATCTAAGTATTTGCAAATAGCGTCGAGCGTTGTAAATCGTACAGCCTTTGCACGGCCCGATTTTAATACAGATAAATTTTGTGGGGTAATCCCAATTGCTTCGGCAAGCTCTGCCGACTTCATTTTACGCTTTGCGAGCATCACATCTAAATCAATTATTATTGCCATTAAATTACTAACTCTTGCTCTTGTTGCAGCTGTTGCGCCTGTTTCATTATCCATGCAATAACATAAATAATAAGACCAACTATAAAGCCTATGATATCGGTGTCTTGAATCACTACAGCTCGTTTAAGCTCACTACCTGAGAACATATTGAGCAGTGTTACCAACAACGCGGGATAAAAAGCCACAAATATAAATTGCAGTAATAATAAGCCACCAAGCCATTTAAAGCATTGAATATTCTTTAAGTTAAAAAACAATCCTTTACGGTAAAGCATAAACAAGCGAATTAAAATCAGATTTACAATAATGTATGGCAACATTTGCGGTAACGCTAACCACGTCATTGCATTAAAACTGTTTGCCGTTAATGTGCTTGCAGTACTTTTCCAAGAACCGGTAACTTCAAGCCCTATCCACAAGTGAGTACCGTTAGCTTGAGTAAAGTTTAAAACATCACTGCCATTAAGTAACAATACAACGGCGGTAATTAATAAAGTAGTTAGGGTCAAAAAAAGTAACGCTAATATTACGTTACTCATCATTACTATTCTTTTCATTTTAAGATTTCTTTGCTTTTAACTGCATTACTAATCGCTGATAATGTAGCTGTAACTTATCACCAGTCAATGCATTACCATGGTGCTTACCCTTTACAATATATAATTGCTTTTGCTTTGAAAGTGCATGTTGGTATAAAGTTTCAGCTAAAGCAGGAGGTGTTTGAGTATCATCTTCTCCGGTAATTATTAAAAGCGGAGCAGTAAATGATTCCACTACCTTTAAATTATCAACCCTAGCTAGCTCATCACTAAAATTAACCTCTACAAATGGCTTTACAAACCAAGGCATACGTTGCGATGTCATTTGCTTTACATTAGTAATACTTCCTTCAAGTACTAGCGCATCCGCGGGCCGCTCACTTGCAACATACCCTGCAATCATGCTGCCTAAAGAGTGTCCATGTAAAATAGTCGGAGTGCTTTTTAAATCTGTACGGGTTGCAACATAATCATAAACTGACAATGCATCACGCTTTAAGTTTTCAATTGTCGGCGTGCCCTCACTATTACCGTAACCTCGATGATCAACCATTAAGATATTTACATTCATTGGCAATATTTGTTGTGCAGGTTTACCTCCAGCAACGCTTACACGAAATTGATTACCACCAAAATAAATGACAGTTGCTTGCGCATCATCAACCTTTATCAAGGTGCCACTCAACGTCACATCGTCAAACCCATTTATAGTTATATCTTCTGTTGTAGCTGTTTGCTCAATTTTACGCAGCTTTGTAATCTGTACTTTTTGATCTGGGTTCAGAAAATTTGACTCTTCAATCGAAATTGTTGTGCATGCAGTTTGCAGCACAACTAACACTATAGTAGCAAGAGTAAGTAACTCGCGTTTCATTTTAAGTTCCTTCTATTAAAAAATCACTATGACACTCAAAAACTAAAAAAACAATTAAAATTATCGTAAAACGATAACTTATTATTGCTTTATAATATTTAAATGTATTTTCAGCATTCCTTTCTATTATAAGATCGGGCTAAATTACAACGATGTCTAACTCGGTATTGTGCCGCAATATAAGAAGAAGTTCGCGAATAAAGAGGGCACAGCAGCCCCGTTTTAGCTGTCGTCACCACAAAGACAAAAAATTGAGTAAGGTTTCTAATTTCTAAAGATACGAGACGCATTCACATTATCTGTAATAGTAATCTCAAACATCTATTAGGGCATGCGCCCGCGTGCCAGCAAGCTTTACGCCTACAATAAATAACACATACTCTTGGCTTTTGAACGAATAAGCATATTTGTGATTTGTTGGGTTTCGTTTAACTCTATCCAATCTACGCTTATACAATTAACATTAATCACCACACACAAAAAAGCCGCTGCATTGCTGCAACGGCTTTTATAGTTTTGATGGTTACATACAATTAAGTTTGTGAATAGTTGCCCTTAACATTCAATCAGTTACGAAACCGATTCCGACAATTAAAATTGTGAATAGCTTTCAACTTTGATTCTTAAACTCAATTAACAAATACAATTTAAAATGTAAACATTACTTTATCTCTTCACTAACTTAAAACTACCATCTAACATTTCTACTTTCTTAAAATCATAAAACAGTGAAGGTGCATCGCAACAAACCATTTCGAACAGCTTGCAAGCTACCTGTCTCATTTCCCAATCACCTTCTAAGCAACCTCTAACCTCAAAAAAATGTCTCAACGCACGAGCATTGACTGTAATAATAATTTTACTTTCAGTTGCATTAGGTAGTGCAGATCTAGCAGCCGTTCTTAACTCCCTCAGTGATTCTTTATCTGTTAATTGACTTTTCTCAACAGTATTAATAATTTTTCTATATGTGGATAAGCTTCGATATATATCATCAGCCCATTCAGTAAATAACTCTTTATTTTTTTTGATCGATGGAGGCACTACAAATAGAGCATCAGACTCATCATGATATTGTTGAGAGAGCTGGCTATATGCAAATCCTACGCGATGTCGAACGAGTTGATGAGTGAAACCTCTAGATACTCCTGACAGTAAAACTGTCCAATTTACATGCTCTAAGACACTTTCATGTCCTTGAGAAATAAGGTTCGCTATGTAAGATTTATTGTCTCTTGGTGACTGCCTATTTTTTCCAAATGACAGATAGCACACTCTACCTGATACTTCTACAATCTCCTCAGCCTCTGTTCCACCACTTCTAACCCAATCTAATCCCTGACTTTCAAGAAAACTGATTAAAGCAGTATCATCAAAACTTGGTCGACTAATGACAACAGCGTTAAAGTCCGCACATTTAATTTTCAATTTTTTCAACTCCTTTCTTTTGGCTAATTTCTGGAGTTAACTCTTTATCTAGAATATTAAATAATTTTTTCACATCAGATGAAAGATTTTGGATTTGAGAATCCTTTTCATCAATTCTTAATCTGAGGTTCTCCAGTTGGTTATTTTTGTCTGCTAAATCAGTTTTTAGTGCCGCAATTTCTATCTGCTGCTGATTATTGATATGTTTTAATGGTTTAACATGCTCCAGCTTGAAAGCATCAATAGCTTTATTTGTAAATATTTGCTCACTAAGTAGCGGAACTAAAGTAAAAAACAAAGCGACAATGCTAATGACCACACCTCCCCACAATAACGCTTTATTTCTAATAACTGAGTTAAGCAAATCAGGCATTCTAGTATCCAAATTAGCGAAGTCTTTGCTCAAAGTTAAAACTTGCTCCTTACTAACACCTCCACCTGAAATATTACTTTCACCAACATCCCCATTAATGTAATACAATAGCAAAGTAGCTACCTTGCTACCCTTTTTCAATCTCACTGGGGACTTCCCCATGTTAACCAAATAAACACTAATATACCCAGAAAACAAAGGATCAATATGACCGGGGTTAGTCATTATTACTCCTGACTTAGACATTGAGTTTGGAGGAAAAATAATTCCACCTATCGTTGAAGGTAAGTCGAACCTTTCAGCTACTTGAATAACAATTGTTTGACCGGGTTCTAAATCAATCAAATCTAAACCTGCATTGCCAATATCTATATTTGAATTAGATATTGTTTTGTCCGCTGTATAAATCGACTTGATAGTTAAATCTACTGAGGACGCCTGCGTTCGATTTTTGATATCCTCTGTTGAGCTTCCATCAACGCTCAAAATATTTTCTTCATCAATAAGTTTTATAATTTCGCTGCGTCCTAACACATTTTCTCCAAGTTAAATATAGACTTAATGGCTGTAGTATTATGCTCCAATCTTAACAAGATTCAATCTACAATTTCTTCCATATATCAAATCTATTTGAGATATGTTTATAGAAAAACACCAAAACCAGAACCAAATGGGGTCATAGACCAAATGAAGACCAAATGGGGTCACCCATTAGATTTTCCTTTTTAGGTTTTGGGGCATGCTAAATTGAGTTTAAAAAATAGGGAGGCTTGGCTTTTTGAATAAAAATATTAAGAAATCAAAGTGCCCTGTTTGACCAGTAGTTTCTAATGGGTGACCCATTTCGTTTTTTAGTTCTTCATGGAGATCATTCTAAAGATTAAGACCTGACCTCCATATTAAAAAAGGAAAATTTATAAAGTTAATTAAGATTCACCTATGGTTTTAAGCTCTTTTATGAAGCTTGCATCATCTTTTAATAAAAAGCATTTTGCCAGTTGAATATCAACTTCATGCTTGGTTTTCAATTGAGGCGAGTAATTTTTAACCAGCAACGCAACCTGTTGAAACTTATTAGCCGAATAGCCACTCATTTCAACAATTCCACCCGTTATTTTACTAATATCATTAGTAGGAATGTTATTATCTTTGAAGTACCAAAAAAAGCAATTTGCACTAGCAAAATCCATCAGTGGTTCTTTACTTCTCTCTGGCATAGATGAGCATGAAAAGCTCAAGGTTAATAATAAAAAAACCCCTATTACCTTAAACTTCGACATCACGGTGCTTCCCAAAATAAAACGTTATTTGACTGGCTACCGTAACCTTTATAAACGCATTTACTTCCATCCCATAAATCTGCATGTCCAGTAGCGTCAGACCAACCATTTACTTCATAAATAATAATACCTTTACGACCGTTTAGCTCTTTTTCATGTATTGCTGGTTTATACATATCTGGATTACCGTACTTCTCTGTTAAATACATAATCAGTATTTTTACTCGAAAAATATACCAGTTTTTATTTTTTCCAGAAGAAACCTGCCCTTCAAATTTTCCATTGGGACCGATAGCTTTGTAGTAAGGAATCTTATGAGTAGAGTCTGCACTATTTAAAGCGAGAGAGATTCGTGTTGCGCATGCGTTATTAAAAACACCAATATCATGATTTAATTCCACTTTACCACCTATTTTTTTAAAAACAGCTGGCGCAGGCAGTGCAGGATAGTTTTTCTGTAGAGTATTCCATGTAGGTAGATTTATCATAGTTAATTCCTTTTAATTTAGTCTATGTTGTACCTAAATTATATTTTACGAGCTCAAAAAGCAAGCTAAAATACATAACTTTAGAATTGAGCTAATGTAAATCTAATGGGTAAGTAATCTGGATTTAAATAATCAAAAACTAATATCAGCTACAATAAACATCACAGTATGCATGATGGCACTGACTATATAAGCCCCTATAAAAAATGCAGCAAATGCTGAAACGGCTCCACCTCCTGTATATCCGGCTTTAGCTTTTTCTACCATTAAAACATAGATGCTCAGCCCTATACTCACTTTAAACCACAGCCAGTAATCGTTACTAAATAACGGTATTGCTGCAAAAGCAACGATCGGTACTAGTATTTTACCTTCTTCGTTTTTGTGTAAAAAATAAAAAGCCATAACAGCAATATATAAAAATGGCGTTACATCACTCATATAAACAACTTCCTTGTAAATATAAAATTAAAATAAATAAATTTTAACTATTGTACTTATTAATCAGTACTAAGCACTTAAAAAAATTGAGGTAAAAATAAAACACTTGGTTTTTGAATAAAAAGATCAAGAAAACACAGCTGCCTGCTTGAGCAGAACTGTCTAATGGATGAACTCTTTGGTTTACAAATGTAATTGAGTTTATAGATAGCCTGTGTGATATTAAAGCGTACAAAGGTTTAATAATGTAGCTATTGAAAAACTTGATGATTTAAGGAGGTATGAGTTGGCCAGACGAGGAAGTGGTTTTAAAACAGCTGTAAGAGTTGTTAAAGCGATAGACCGAGCCAATAAACAAGCTATTCGAGAAAGTGAGCGAAGGGAAAAAGCTCGCCAGCGCACAGAAGCTCAAGCTATTAGAGCACATGATAAGTTAGTACGTGAAGCCCAACGTGAACAGCAAAAGCAATCAAGGTTGCGAAAGTCGGCAGAAAAGCAAGCTTTTAAAAGTGCGTTGGAAGATGCTAGCGAGGAGTATAAAGAACGTTGTGATGAAAGAGCAACCTTAAGAAAGCAATTCATACAAGAGGTTTTAAAGTAATATATGGATAATAATTTACTGATACTGGCAGGCATATCATTAATCACTATTTTTGTAACTTATCTACTGACAAAACAATCTGTAAATAAAAAAGTTGGGCAATATAAGTCTATTGATGAAGCGCTAACAAAGAGCAAAAAAGCGCAAGAAGCATTAAAAGAAGCAATTGCTGCAGCTGAGAAAGAGCTTTGTAGAATTAATGCGGAAACGGCTAATTTACAAGCTTTAAAAGGACAAGATGACTCCCTAAAAACAAGTATTCAAGAGCAACAAGCATCCTTTCAAAAAGCTCAAAACTCTTTAAATGAACTTATTGAAAGCATTGATCAAAACGAAGACAAGTTAAACGAATTGATGAGCAGTATTGATTTATATTCTCGTCTTGATGAGTATACAACTCATGGCCATTTCGAAATGCCAGAATACTTATATGAAACATCAAACCGTTATGTATCAGAAATAAAGGATATCAGGCAACAGCAAAAAGAAATGATCAAAGAAAAAACAGCTATTACTTTTCCTGAATCAACTATCATTTCTAATGACAACGCTTTCAATAAGAAAATACTCAATGGTCAGGTTAAATTAATGCTTACAGCATTTAATGTTGAATGTGACATGTTGATTGCTAAAGTATCACCAAGTTCATTTGATCGAACACTCGAACGAATTGAAAAGTTAGCTAACAACCTTGAAAAATCAGCAGCAACCTTAGAATGCGGTTTTGATATTGACTACATCGAATTAAAGTTCGAAGAGTGTAAACTTCAATATCAATATATCTTAAAGAAACAAGAAGAAATTATTGAACAGAAGCTAATTAAGGAACAGATCCGGGAAGAGCAACGAGCCATCAAAGAATTCGAAAAGGCAATTGCTGAAGCTGAAAAAGAAGAAAAGATGTATCGTAATCTTCTTGATAAAGCTCGTGGCGAACTTTCCAAGGCCACAGATCAAGAGCGTATTGAAATGGAGCAAAAAATTGCCATCTTAGAGCAACAATTAGCAGAAGCCGAAACGAAAGAAGAACGAGCAAAAAGCATGGCTGAGCAAACTCGTAAAGGTCATGTCTATGTAATTAGTAATATTGGTTCATTTGGTGAAGATGTATATAAAATTGGTCTAACTCGTAGATTAGAGCCTATGGACAGGGTTAAAGAACTTGGAGATGCAAGTGTTCCGTTCTCATTTGATGTTCACGCTATGATTTTTACCGACGATGCGCCCGCGCTAGAGTCTGCACTACATCGTGAGTTTCATCGGCAACGTGTCAATGCCGTTAACACTCGCAAAGAGTTTTTCAATGTTGATCTCGTAGAAATCCAAGAAGCAGTTAATAAAATTTCAGGAATAGAGGCCGAGTTTAAAATGACAGCCTTGGCGGAGGATTATCATGAAAGTCTTCGTCTAACTGCTACGGCATAAATTAAAGAAATTTATAATTAAAATTAAAAGCCAACTTTCATAGTTGGCTTTCCTGTTTTACTTGACATAGAACTTATAGTACAAGAATTTATAAAAATAGTACTTTTATAAGTTAAAATTCGTGGGTAATTTATTCCACCTGCAAAGTCCAAACACCAATCTCACGTTTAACAACTCACGCCCTGAAAATAAGCAATTGATGAGTAATTCATTTCATGGATGAAATGAAAGCCGTGACTTCGCCATGGATGGCGATTACACGGCGCTTACGTTCACATCAATTGTGTTTTGAAGGATTAAGCGTGATGCTCGGGTGGCGCTGGGAGGTGACGAATAACCGAAGCGCAGCTTCGCAGTATGAGGAAGTGAAGGCATGGATGCCGACAGTAACCCAGCTTCAGGGATGAATTGCTTGCAGCAGAATCAATTTGAAAATCGATTCTTCTTTGGCTGCCGTCGCCAGCGCGATAAAACCTTGAATAAGGTTTCTAATTCCTCAATGAGCCAAAAGCAAGCAAAGTATGCGCCTTCAACAATTAAACACCTTTTGGGCTGTCGCCCAACACGCCAGCAAGCTCTGCGTCTGTAATGTTTAAACACACAAAAAAGCCGTTGCATTGCTGCAACGGCTTTTATAATTTTGATAAATCCCACTCTACAGTGGAACTTACTACCAATTAAAGTTCAAAAATTAGTCGCGGTATGTCTCAATCGGAGGACATGCACATACTAAATTACGGTCGCCGTATACGTCATCGATACGTGTAACCGTTGGCCAGAACTTATCTTTAGCAACCGCTGGTACTGGGAAGGCAGCGTAAAAACGGTCATACGCGCGGTCCCATTCATTACCTAACACATCAGCTTGTGTGTGCGGTGCAAATACCAGTGGATTATTTTCGATAGACCATTCACCTGAAATGATTTTATCAATTTCACCTTTAATCGATACCATCGCTTCGATAAAGCGGTCAATCTCGCCCTTAGACTCAGATTCTGTTGGCTCAATCATTAATGTGCCCGCTACTGGGAACGACATCGTTGGTGAGTGAAAACCGTAATCTTGTAAGCGCTTAGCAACGTCCATTTCAGTAATGCCTGAGGCTTCTTTTAATGGGCGAAGGTCAATAATACATTCGTGGGCAACGCGATTGTTACGGCCACGGTATAAAATTGGGAAGTGCTTGCTAAGCTCATTGCTTAGGTAGTTAGCATTTACAATCGCCATTTCTGTCGCTTGTTTTAAGCCATCAGAGCCCATCATGGCAATGTAAGCCCATGAAATAGGTAAAATAGCTGCAGAGCCGTAAGGCGCTGCCGATACTGCACCATTTCCTTCATTAGTACCTGGTACGTTAATTACGCTGTGGTTTGGCATAAATGGCGCAAGGTGCGATTTAACACCAATTGGGCCAACACCTGGGCCACCGCCGCCGTGTGGAATACAGAAGGTTTTGTGTAAGTTTAAGTGCGATACGTCTGAGCCAATAAAGCCTGGGCTAGTAACACCTACTTGCGCGTTCATGTTTGCGCCATCCATGTAAACTTGGCCACCATGCTGGTGAACAATTTCACATAACTCACGAATCGTTTCTTCGTATACACCGTGGGTAGATGGGTACGTTACCATGGCACATGATAGGTTTTCAGAGACTTCTTCAGCTTTCGCTTTTAAGTCTTCCATATCGATGTTGCCGTTTTTATCACAGTTAACAACCACAATTTTCATGCTGGCCATTTGTGCCGATGCTGGGTTAGTACCGTGCGCAGAACTTGGGATTAAACATACGTTACGGTGCGCATCCCCTCGTGACTCGTGGTATTTACGAATGGCGATTAAGCCTGCGTATTCACCTTGTGCACCTGAATTTGGTTGCAATGAAACCGCGTCGTAACCGGTAATGTTAACTAGCCAATCGTGTAGTTCGTTAATCATTACTTGATAACCTTCTGCTTGGTCTAGCGGGCAGAATGGGTGAAGGTTAGCAAATTCAGGCCATGTAACTGGGATCATTTCAGCGGTCGCGTTTAGTTTCATGGTACATGAACCTAACGAGATCATAGAATGATTAAGCGCTAAATCTTTGTTTTCAAGGCGCTTAATATAGCGAAGCATGTCTGTTTCGCTGTGGTAGCTGTTAAAGTTTGGATGCGTTAGAATTTCATCATCACGCACTAGGCTTGCAGGAATAGAGTCGCTGCCATTTGCTTCAACATCAGCAGCAATCGCATCTACGCTTAGGCCATGGCCTTCGCCTAAAATAATATCAAATAACTCAGCAACGTCTGCACGGGTTGTGGTTTCAGATACTGAAATTGAATACTCGCCTGCATGGTTAGTAGCAAAGTTAACACCTTTAGCTACAGCACGCGCAATCACGTCGGCTTTGTTTTCATCAACCACTGTTAATGTGTCAAACCAAGTAGTGTGCTTAAGTGCCACACCTTTTGCTTTTAAGCCAGTTGCTAAAATATCAGCAAAACGGTGAATGCGTTGTGCAATGGTTTTTAAGCCTTGCGGGCCATGGTATACCGCGTAAAACGCAGCCATGTTCGCTAGCAATACTTGCGCAGTACAAATGTTTGAGTTGGCTTTGTCGCGGCGAATGTGTTGCTCGCGGGTTTGCATTGCCATACGTAATGCATCGTTACCTAAACGGTCTTTTGATACACCAATAATACGACCTGGTAATGAACGTTTGTACGCATCACGTGTTGCAAAAAATGCTGCATGAGGACCGCCGTAACCCATAGGTACGCCAAAACGCTGTGCTGAACCCAGTACTACGTCGGCGCCTAATTTACCTGGTGCTTTTAATAGTAATAAGCTCATGATGTCGGCTGCTACACAGGCAATCGCTTTTTTGCTTTGTACGCCAGCTATTAGGTCTGTTATGTCAACAATTTCGCCTGATGTTGACGGGTATTGGAATAACGCACCAAAAATATCGTGGTTCACAGCATCGGCTGCTTTACCTACAATAATTTCAAAACCAAATTGCTCTGCACGGGTGCTCACTACGTCAATGGTTTGCGTGTGTACGTCGTCGGCAATAAAGAACGCATTGGCTTTTTTAGCTTTAGATACACGTTTTGCAAGGCCCATAGCCTCGGCTGCAGCGGTTGATTCGTCAAGCAGTGAGGCACTTGCTAAATCTAGGCCGGTAATATCTAGGGTCATAGTCTGGAAATTTAATAGTGACTCTAAACGCCCTTGTGCAATCTCTGGCTGATACGGTGTGTACGCTGTATACCAACCCGGGTTTTCAAGTACGTTACGTAAAATTACGTGCGGTACGTGAGTTGGGTGGTAGCCTTGGCCAATATACGATTTGAAAACTTTATTTTTGCTTGCTACTGATTTTAAGTAGCTTAGTGTTTCAACTTCGGTGCGGCTTTCGCCGATATTAAGACCTTGCTCAAGACGAATACCAGCAGGTACAGTTTGACCGATCAGCTCTTCAACGCTCGATACTTCAAGAGCGCTAAGCATGTCGTTTACTTGCGCTGGGCTTGGCCCAATATGGCGGCGAATAAAATCTTGCTTTTGCTCTAATTGTTCAAGAGATTTGGCGTTTGACATGTGTCCAGATTCCTATGATCCAAATACTAATGGGTAACTAGTATTGATTAAAATATGTGATGATTTAGCAGCCTACTTTGTATGGAAAAATAAGCGCTTTAATCATAAAAGCCCCAATGTTTTAACATAGAGGGGCTTTTATTAATTAACGATTAGTCTTCGTCAATTGTATGCGCGTAACCTTCAGCGTCTAATAAGTTATCTAACTCAGACTCTTCTGACGCTTTAATACGGAATAACCAACCGTCGCCGTATGCGTCGTTGTTTACTGTTTCAGGCGCATCTTCTAGCTCTTCGTTAATGGCAACAATTTCACCACTGATTGGCGCGTAAATGTCTGATGCCGCTTTTACTGACTCTGCTACTGCACAGTCTTCGCCAGCATCTACTTCGTCGCCTACTTCTGGTAATTCAACAAATACCATGTCGCCAAGCAGTTCTTGTGCATGCTCAGAAATACCAACAGTGTAAGTGCCGTCGCCTTCGTTACGAACCCACTCGTGTGAAGGTGCGTATTTTAACTCGCTAGGGATATTGCTCATTTTTTTCATCCTTTGGTTTAGATTGGGAGAATACCAATGAATAAGGCTAACTTATTTATTGGTATAACCAAATTATTTAGATTATTGATTTACCGTTACGTACAAAGCCCGACTTAACTACTTTTACGTTAACTAATTTTTTACGCATTTCTACTTGAGCTGTGTCGCCGGTTGAACGTGGTACACGTGCTAATGCAACACTATAGCCCAATGTTGGTGAGAATGTGCCAGATGTAATAACACCTTCGCCACCATCAACAATTACTTTAGAACCACTGCGTAGTACGCCTTTTTCCTCAAGAATAAGACCTACTTGCTTGTGAGTACTTTTTTCTGCACGTTGTTTTACCAAAACATCACGACCAATAAAGTCACGATCTTCTGGCTCCCATGCAATAGTCCATGCCATGTTAGCTGCCAGTGGTGATACGCTTTCGTCCATATCTAGGCCGTAAAGGTTCATACCTGCTTCTAAACGCAGTGTGTCGCGCGCACCTAAGCCCGCAGGCGCCACACCGGCATCAAGCAATTGCTGCCATAAATCGGCGGCTTGCTCGTTTGGTACTACAATTTCGTAACCGTCTTCGCCAGTATAACCTGTTGTAGCAATAAATAAATCACCGGCTTGAACACCAAAAAATGGCTTCATGCCTTCTACTGCAGCTTGCTGGTCTGCGTTTAATACCTGGGCTGTTTTAGCGCGTGCATTAGGGCCTTGAACTGCAATCATGGCGTATTCTGGGCGCTCAGTAACCGTTACAGCAAAATTGCTCGATACCTTAGCTAAATGTGCTAAATCTTTTTCACGGGTCGCTGAGTTAACCACTAAGCGATAAAATGTTTCGCTAAAGTAGTAAATAATTAAGTCGTCGATTACGCCGCCTTGCTCGTTAAGCATGCCAGTGTAAAGCGCTTTACCTGGTACGGTTAACTTAGCAACATCATTAGCCACTAGCTTGCGTAAAAACGCTTGTGCTTGCTCACCTTGAATATCAACAATGGTCATGTGTGATACGTCGAACATACCAGCATCGTTACGTACGGCGTTGTGTTCTTCTATTTGTGAGCCGTAGTTAATTGGCATTTCCCAGCCATGAAAATCAACCATTTTTGCGCCGGCTTCAAGGTGCTTTGCATGTAATACTGTTTTAGAAGTCATAATATTCCTTCACTTTTAAATTAACCCATGTGTGTGGGCGTGGCCTCAATTAAATGAGGGGGAATAACATGGTAGCCATTAATAAGCCTACCAAATTGTAATCTTTAACTTTTTACCCGTTAGGCTGCTTGAGTGTTGGTAACACTAAAGCCCTGTTGCTGCATATACTGTTGCCACTTATCAAGGGTGGCCGTTTTAGCAATAACAATAAACTGCTGTTCGTTGTTTTGATCTACTGCAGTAACAAACACGTCTCCACTTTGCGCGCCATAGCAAAGCTGCGCGTCAGCAAGGCGTAACCCTGGGGTTAGTTTAAATGCCTCAACTAAGGTATCAAATGCATTGTCGCCTTTTAAAGTAAAGGTCGCTAAGTCGGTGCGTACCACAAAGTCTATATCGTATCTAAGCTGCTGCTCGTTAATGAGCGCTTGTAATTGCAGGCTAGCATTAACTGGAAGTACAAATCGAAAGGCGGTTTCGCTAAAGTAGTAAACGGCGTAGCTAAAATCAGAATTTAAATCGCCATCCAGTGTGCCTTTAAAGCCAAAGCCACTAGCAGTAAGTTTGGTGAGGTCATGACCTAAAATAGCACTTAAAAATACCGATGCTTCACTACCACTAAAGTCAATAACAACGTGACTGCTATCGGCTTGTAAGGCATTAATAACCGCGCTGTTAGCGTTGCTATGGCGGGCAAACATAATCGGGTTAAAAGTCATAACAAATACCTATCAATCTTTAATAGCAAAAGTATATTGCGCAAGCCTTACAACAACAAATTGTAATTACTTATCAATTGATAAATAATACTTATATATATAGCCATATAAATAGTAATTTTAAATATGAAAAATATTTCAACCGACAGTTTACGAACTTTTGTTATGGTGGTTGAGGTTGGTGGATTTGCCAAAGCAGGCGATTTACTTGGCCTTTCGCAACCTGCGGTGAGCTTACAAGTAAAACGCTTAGAAGACTTACTCGGCTATAAATTATTTAAAAAGCAGGGGCAACGACAAGTGCTCAACCAATATGGCGAGTTATTACTGCCGATGGCAAAGCAAATGGTGCAGCATAACGATGCCATTTTGCAGTTGTTCACCTCAGAAAGTGTAACCGGTAAAGTGCGCTTGGGGATCCCTAGCGAATTTGCCGCGCGTATTTTGCCCTCCATTATTGGCGATTTTGTGGCGCTCTACCCCGAGGTATCACTTGAAGTAAAATCACGTTTAAGTAAACACCTACTCTCTGATGAGCGCCAAGATCAATTTGATTTAGTGTTAGCGCTTAACGAGCAACTAGACTCAGAAAAATTCCCTATTTTTATTCAAGACCAATTAGTGTGGGTGGGCGACCTATCACTGGCACAAAATGAAACCGTAACCTTAGTGACCGCACCTGAAGGCTGTATTTACCGCCGCAGAGCAACTCAGGCGCTTGAAAAAGCGGGCATTAAATATCGTATTGTTTACAGTAATGCCGATTTAACCGGTTTAATTGCCGCATTAAAAGAAGGCTTAGGCATAACAGTGCTCGCAAAAAGTACCGTACCTAACGATTTAGCCTATCACTTACACACTAAACATTTACCTGCGCTTGGCAGTATAGGTATTAGTTTAGTAAAAACCGCCAGCGAACCTGAAAACGCGGTATTTAAACTCGCCGAATTTATTAAGCTGCGCTTAGGCTATCCCACTGCTTAAATAACCTGAACTCTGGATAATAAATCTATCCCACACAGAGTTCAGGTTAAATTAACTGCCACTAGCCATTACATTATCCTAATTTTATAAGATTAGAATAAACACTTAGTTAAAAATGTTATAAAAATAGCGTATTTTTACGGCAAATGTAAATATAACTAAAACTTAATAATATTGATTCTCATTCGTTAACATGTTTAAATTACGCCAATTTTAGTAGTTGAACTATTTTTAGGGTAATCAATGTCACATAAATTTTTAGTTTCCTCGTTAACTGCAGCCGTAGCGCTGTCTTTAAGTGCTACAGCAATGGCCAAAGATGCCGGCGGCGTTGAACGCAACTTTGAACAAATTACCGTTATTGGCTCACAAGCAGCAATTAACGATATTCCAGGATCGGCTACATTTATCTCTGATGAAGAATTGCAAAAATTCGAATTTACCGATATTTCTCGCGTATTAGCATCTGTACCAGGTGTATACGTTCAAGAAGAAGATGGCTATGGTCTGCGTCCTAACATTGGTATGCGTGGCACAGGTACTGGCCGTAACGATAAAATTTCAGTAATGGAAGACGGCGTACTCGTTGCACCGGCTCCTTACTCTGCACCATCGGCTTATTACTTCCCAACTATGGGTCGTATGGAGTCTATTGAAGTATTAAAAGGTGCTGCCTCAGTTAAATATGGCCCGCGCACTACCGGTGGTGTATTAAATTTACTTTCTCGCAGCTTACCAACTGAAGCAAATAGCTCTATGGGTATGGTTGACGCGGCACTTGGTAGCGATGGTTACTATAAAGGTCACGCTTACTTCGCTAAAGAAAAAAATAACACTGCTGGCTTAATTGAAGTGTTTTCTTACGGCGCTGATGGTTTTAAAGAATTACCTGTAGGCGATGACAACACTGGTTTTGAAAAAAATGACGTACTGGTAAAGTTTGGCCATACCTTTGGTGAAAACGATGCCCACAACATTGAGTTTAAAGCTAAGTACTCTGAAGAAACATCAGACGAAACGTACATGGGCTTAACTAACGCCGATTACCAAGAAAATCCTAACCGTCGTTATGCGGCATCGCAAAATGATGAGATGAACACCCGTCATAATGCATACCAGGTAAACTATGCATACCGCTTTGGTGAAGGTTACGAATTTTTAGCAACCGCTTACTTAAATGACTTCCACCGTAACTGGTACAAAGCCAGTAAAGTAAGCGAAAGCTACCTTGAGCAATACAGTGAATTTGAAGCAAACCCAACGGCTGAAGGTATCGAAAACATCGGTGTTAAAGCTAATAACCGCGACTACCAAGCTAAAGGTGTGCAGTCTGAATTACACATTCCAGCGGGCGATCACTACATTACAGTTGGCGTACGTTACCACGAAGATGAAATGGATCGTTTCCAGTGGGAAGACAAATACACGCTTAATCAAGATTTAAGCATGACTCTTACTTCGCAAGGCGCACCTGGCTCTAATAGCAATCGCTTAGACAGCGCAAAAGCAAGCACCCTATTTATTCAAGACGAATGGACAATGGATGCATTAGTAGTGAGTGCAGGTCTGCGTTATGAAGACATTACTATTACCCGTGAAGAATGGGCTAAATCAGATCCAACTCGTAGCCAAGGCTTAACGAAAGACATTTCAAACGATACTGAAATTTTAGTACCGTCTTTAGGTGCTACTTACACACTTAACGACAACGTAACGTTACTTGCAGGCATTCAAAAAGGTTATGCACCCGCAGCGCCAGGCAATGCTGACCAAGACGAAGAAGAAAGCGTCAACATTGAGTTTGGTTCTCGTTTTAATGCAAACGGCTTTAACGGTGAAGTGATTGCATTCTACTCTGATTACGACAACATGCATGGTAACTGTACCGCATCAGTAGGTTGTAGCGACGACAACATTGGCGACCAATACAACTACGGTGAAGTAGAAGTATCAGGCTTTGAATTTAGCGCTGGTCGTACGTTTAATACTGCATCAGTAGCGTTCCCAGTTAAACTGACTTACACCTACACTGATTCAGAGTTTAAAAACACATTTGATTCAGAAATTTGGGGCTCTGTAGAAAAAGGCGATGCAATGCCTTACGTTCCAGAAAACCAAGTTGCTTTATCATTTGGCGCCGAAGTGAATAACTTTGTTGTTAACAGCCAAATACGTTACGTATCGGATGCACATGCTGACCTTTCTGACTCAGGTTTAAATGCGATTGATAGCCGTGTTGTATGGGATTTAGCTGCTAAGTACTTAATTGATGAAAATCAAAAAGTATACCTAAGCGTTGATAACCTGTTTGATAAAACCTACATTGCTAACCGCGCAAATGGCGGTATTCAACCTGGTAAGCCACGCTCAGTACAAATGGGTTACTCTTACAGCTTTTAATAAAGCGCTAACTTAAAAATACAAAAAAGCCGAGGTTGATGTAATCAATCTCGGCTTTTTAATGCCTATAATCCCTATGTAATTAGCCTGAACTTAGGCTAGTTAGGCTTAGGCTTAATTTGTTTCTGCGCGCTGGCGTAACACTTCAAATAAACAAATGCCGGTTGCTACCGATACATTTAAACTTGAAACCGTGCCTGCCATTGGGATTTTAACGAGCACATCACAATGCTCACGTGTTAAGCGGCGCATGCCCTCGCCTTCAGCACCCATCACAATCGCCATTGGGCCTGTTAAGCTGGCATCAAATACATGTGTGTCGGTTTCACCGGCAGTACCTACAACCCAAACGCCCGCGTCTTTTATTTCACGTAATGTACGTGCAAGGTTAGTTACCTGAATAAGCGGTACCGTTTCTGCTGCGCCACAGGCCACTTTACGTGCTGTGCCATTAAGCTTTGCTGATTTATCTTTAGGAACAATCACCGCATGTACACCCGCTGCATCGGCACTACGTAAGCAAGCGCCTAAATTATGCGGATCGGTAATGCCATCAAGTACCAGTAAAAATGGCGTGTCTTCGCGTTCAATGATCTCATCGAGATCTTTTTCATTAAACACTCGCGCCGCTTTTACGTTGGCGATAATACCTTGATGCTGTTCATCTTTCGCTTTGTTATCAAGCGCTTTTCGTTGCATAAACTGTACTGAAATACCAAACTGACGCGCTTGCTCAATCACAGGCGATAAACGCTTATCATCACGTCCCTTAAGGGCGTATATTTCTATAAAGCGCTCTGGCTCTTTTGCTAAAATTGCTTCAACAGAGTGAAAGCCAAAAATTAATTCATTACTCACGAATTGTTTGCTCCTGGGCTACTACGTTTACGGGCATTTTTACCTGGTCTTTTAGGCTTTTTGACCGCTTTCTTTTTGGTTTTTTTCTTCGCGGTGGTGTCATCCGCTGTTACTTTAGATTTACCCGCTGCTTTAGTTTTACTTGCAGGCTTTTTTCCATCTTTTGGTTTTTTACTGTCGCTTGCTGACTTTTTACCCGGTATTTTACCGGCTTTAAGTTGCGAGCGAACACTTGCTGGGGCATTCTTTTTTGGCGCACGACGACGCGCATAACGATCTTGAGCCACATCGCCTTTAAACGTTAAGTTAATTCGGCGATCATCTAAGCTTACCGAGGCAACTTGTACAGTTACTTTATCGCCTAAACGATAAACCGTATGTGTGTGTTCACCCACCAAGCAATGTTTAGCCGCATCATGTTGGAAGTATTCATCACCTAAATTGGTAACATGAATTAATCCATCAATTTGCAAATCATCTAAACGAATAAATAAACCAAAATTAGTAACCGATGAAATAACCCCGTTAAACTCCGTGCCTACATGATCTTGCATGTATTCACATTTTAGCCAATCGGCTACTTCACGGGTGGCATCATCTGCGCGGCGCTCAGTGGTAGAACACTGCTCACCAAGTTGATCGACTTCATCATCGCTGTAGGCATATTCACCTGACGTTTGTTGGCCTTGCGCTTTTAACACCGCTTTAATTGCACGGTGTACCACTAAATCGGGGTAACGGCGAATTGGCGAGGTAAAATGCGCATAAGCTGATAATGCTAAACCAAAGTGACCTATGTTATCTGGCTGATATACCGCTTGCTTCATTGAGCGCAGTAGCATAGTTTGAATAAGTTCAGCCTCAGGACGATCCCCTAAACGAGCCAACACTTGAGTGATCTCTTTCGGGGTAGGTTCATCGCTTAGCGTGCTCTCAATACCCAACTCAGTTAAAAACTGAGTAAAGTTACCTAGTTTTTCGCTATCAGGTTCATCATGCACCCTAAATAACGCACTTGCTTCGTGTTTCTCAAGTAATTTAGCCGCCGATACATTGGCTAAAATCATACATTCTTCAATCAGCTTGTGCGCATCGTTACGAATAACTGGCACAATAGATTCTATTTTACGCTGTGCGTTAAATACAAAACGGGTTTCGAGTGTTTCAAATTCAATTGCACCACGCTCTTGGCGTGCTGCTTTTAATGCCATGTACATTTGCTGTAAGTCAGTTAAATGTGGCACTACAGCTGCGTATTCTTTACGGAGCTTTTCGTCATTTTGTAAAATGGCATTTACTTTGGTGTAGGTTAAACGAGCATGCGAATTCATTAGTGCTTCGTAAAACTTATAGCCCGACAGCTTACCCTCTTGCGATACGGTCATTTCTGCAACCATACACAAGCGATCAACCTCAGGGTTAAGCGAACACAAACCGTTAGACAATACTTTTGGCAGCATTGGAATAACTTGCTCAGGGAAATACACTGAATTACCGCGCTCTATCGCTTCTTTGTTAAGCGGCGTGTTCATACCTACATAATGGGATACATCGGCAATGGCTACCCATAAACGCCAGCCACCTGATTTTTTAGGCTCACAATAAACTGCATCATCAAAGTCGCGAGCGTCTTCGCCATCAATAGTGACAAGTGGTAAGCCGCGTAAATCAACACGGCCTTGCTTATCGGCTTCTTCAACAAATTCACCTAAGTGGGCAACTTGCTGCTCAACTTCTTCAGGCCACACGTGTGGAATATCGTGATTACGCAGCGCAACTTCAATTTCCATACCCGGCGCTAAATGCTCGCCCAGTACGTCAATCACTTTACCTACCGCATTCATATTGCGGCTTGGGTTTTGAGTTATTTGCACTTGCACCATCTGGTTGTGGCGTGCGCCTTTTTCGTTACCCGGTAAAATAATAATATCTTGGGTAATGCGCGGATCTTCAGCAACCACAACGGCAATACCATGCTCAACAAAATAGCGGCCAACAATAGGCGCTCGTTCATTAGTAAGCACTTTAATAATACGGGCATCGCATTTTGAGCCTGAACCACGCTTAGTGCCTTTCGCAAGAACAATGTCGCCATGTAGCACCATATTCATTTGATGCTTAGCAATAAACCAGTCTTTGCTCTCGCCTTCAACTTCTAAAAAGCCAAAACCGTCTCTGTGACCGACAACTTTGCCTTTGGTTAAACCGGCTTCGTCAATCAGGGCATAACATTTAAATTTATTAAAATACAATTGCCCGTCGCGCTCCATGGCACGAAGTCGGCGCTTAAATGCTATTTGTCGTTCTTCATCGTTGACCGCGAGTTCTTCGCATAGTTGCGTGTAATTAGCAGGTTTTGAACGCTCTTGAAGGTGAGTAAGTATAAACTCACGACTAGGGACTGGGTTTTCGTACTTTTCTTGTTCTCGACTGAGATTTGGATCTTGGTTTGACATTCACTATCTTGTTAGTTGGTTATGTAAGCATTTTAACTCATATACTCGAAATGAGACAGGTAAAAGCCATTAAACTTTTAATAAAGCGTTATTAGCTTTTGCATTTTGTAGCAATGTAGCTAAATAACACTTAACACCTACTTAATTAATGCACATGAAAGTGAGTAAATTAACTGTAGTTATGTTTACTCACTTTTATAAAAACAGCTTACTTTTGCTGTAGTTTCTTCCACAATAGCGTGCTGATGTTTTCAATAAAAGCCGAGTCTTGTGCAGCCATAACATCGAGTATTGGTTTGTTCATTTGGGTTTTGTTTTGAGCGTATATCCAACGATTTTTATTAAAGCTTTGCGCAAACTCTAACACACCCGCTTGCAAGGCTTGCTCATCAGCAAAAATTGCTTCTACCACATTTTGTTGTAACAATTTTTGCGCATCAACACGCTCGCCAGTCATAGCTAAGCGGTTAAAAAATTGAGGATTAATCGCTTTATTAATAATCGGAAACATAGACGGTACAAACGGTACCAGTACATCAACTTCAGGAAAGCAGAAAAAGCCTTTGTCCGATTTCATAAACCGAAAATCACAGGCACATGCCAACACCGAGCCATTACCATAAGTGTGACCGTTTAATGCAGCAATGATAGGCATAGGAAACGTCACTATGCGTTTAAATAACTGCCCTATCGAATCCATAAAATCGGCAATAACTGTAGGCGTGTTATCTGAACTTGCCATCCACTGTAAATCTATTCCCAATGACCAGCTTTTATCGCTGCTTGAGGTTAATACTACGGCGTTAATATCGCCATTGGCTTCTATGCTATCTAAGTGTTGATTAAGTTCAGCTATAAAACTAGGGTTATGGCGGTTTTCAGCGGTATTCATGGTAAGTATTGCCACGCTTTGCTCAGTGGTAATCTTTATTAATGCGGTCATTCGAGCCTCTTTGAGTGCATTTAGCTGCGCTTTTAGCACTTTTCGTTACTTTTATAGTTATAAACAGCATAGTAACGCGTAGTTTTGATTTTACAATCGCTATTACACTTAAAAAATTAATCCCCTAAATAATTGCATATTAATTATTAAGGCTTTTAAAAATTTCATCTTAAGTAATTAATAGTAATGTTAAACTGCATTAAAAGCAGCGCAAGGAAACGTCATGCAGTCCCAACAACAAAGCTTAATTTACTTACATATTGCTGTCCTTTTATTTGGCGGCACCGCCTTATTCGCAAAGCTAATTGGTTTGAATGCATTAGATATTACCGCTTATCGCGCGGCTATCGCTGGGGTGGCAATTTGTGTGCTACTGACTTTGCAAAAAAAACCAATTAAGCTGCATCACGCCAAAGATTATGTGATTGCCATTTTATTAGGCGTTGCCGTAGGTATTCACTGGGTAACCTACTTTGCAGGCATGCAATTGGCAGGAATTACCGTGGGCATGTTAGCTTTTTTTACCTATCCCGTGATCACGGTATTTTTAGAGCCCCTATTTAATAAAAGTAAGCCCAAAGCAAAAGATATAATAAGCGCTGTGGTGGTGATTATTGGCATTTATTTATTGATCCCTAACGTTAATTTAGGCGATGACATCACTTTAGGTGTGGTGACGGGGGTGGTATCAGCGTTGTTTTTTGCTATTCGTAATATTACCCATAAACGCTACTTTAGTGAGTATGGTGGACCGCAAACCATGTTTTATCAAACGTTAGTGGCAAGCCTGATGCTATGTACATTTATTGAAGTACCCATAACACAAATTAATGATACTGATTTAATATTGTTGCTTATCGCCGGTGTGGTGTTTACTGCGATGCCGCATTCGTTATTTGCAGCGAGTTTAAAACATTTATCAGCAGCGACCGCTGGATTGATTTCTTGCTTACAGCCCCTTTATGGCACAATACTGGCTATAATTATTTTGCACGAACGCCCCTCAGTGATGACCCTGATTGGTGGTGCACTGATTGTTAGTGCTGCGTGCTTTGAAACTTGGTCAATCTCACGGAAAAAGCAGCCATGAAAATATTTGCTCATAGAGGCACAAGCACACACTTTCCTGAAAATACACATAGCGCCATTATGGCGGCGTTAAAAGCAAATGTAGATGGCATTGAGGTTGATGTACAAAGCGCACTTGATGACTACGTGATTATTCATGATACCTACCTAGATAGAACCACTAATGGTAAAGGTAAAGTGTGCGACCTAAGCGCTCAGCAAATTCAACAATTTGATGCGGGAAATGGTGAGCAAGTGCCTACCCTACAACAACTAATTGACTGGAATAGCAACCAAACCTTACTTAATTTAGAGCTAAAACATACTTTTGAACTAGAAAAGTTTGCTGCGCAACTAGAAATGAATATTACTGCAAATAAGATATCAGCAGACAATATTTTAGTTTCATCATTTAATCATCATCAACTACACTGGCTAAAGAACCGCTTGCCTTGGCTTAAAATTGGCGCACTTACTGCATCAATTCCATTGCAGTATGCGAAGTTTGCTGAAGACTTACAGGCCTTTAGCATTCATGTTGACAAAAACTTTATGAACAAGTCGTTTGTTGACGATGCCAAACTGCGCGGCTTACAGGTGTTTGCCTACACCGTAGATGAAGTTGAAGATATTAAACTGATGCTTGCCTGTGGTGTTGATGGCATTTTTACTAACGACCCTGAACGAACTAAGCATTTTTTGGCGCAATTAAATGAACTATAACTAATTATTTAATTGCTATTTATGCTATAAAAACAATAATTTAGTAGGTCACTATTTAATGAGTAGCTACATGCGTATTTATAATTTTTTAGAACAAACTCTATTTTTTACTTTAACCCGAAAAATAGTGGGTAATTTAAGCTTTGTATTTTTATTTCAAGCTATTACATTATTTTGGTTACACAGTAGCCTCTCTGAAAATCAACAAAGCACAGGGCTATTTTGGGCATTAACCCTGCTGATTGTTGCCGGTTTTATATTTACTATTTTTTATATGCGCTTTTTAATTGTGCGCCCGGTAAAAGCCATGCGCGATACGTTGATTAATATTAATCAACAAGATGCCAACTTAGCTGCCAAACTTCCTCATTTTACTTTTGATGAATTTAGAGATTTAAGTGAACAATATAATCAGTTTACTACGCATTTAAACAGCTTATTAAGTACGACCTACAGCAGCGCTCAGGAAAGCGTGCAAAGTAATAGCCAAGTAACGCAATCAATGCAGCACACAGAGCAGCTAAGCGAACAGCAAATTAACTTAAGCCACACCATAATTAATGCCAGCAACCAAATTACCCAAAGCCTACAAGATATAGTAAGTAACACTGATAGCGTACATCAGGTAAATAATGAACATCTTAGTTTTGTTAAGCTCTCTGCGAGCGAACTGTCAAAACTGGTTGAACAGGTGAGACTTATTAATGAAATGCTGGGTAGTTTTTCTAAAACGATTGCAGGCTTAAAAGAGAATAGTGAAAACATTCGTAGCATTTTAAAAATGGTAGAAGAGTTTTCTGATCAAACTAATTTATTAGCGCTTAATGCGGCAATTGAAGCAGCGCGCGCCGGAGAAGCTGGGCGAGGTTTTGCCGTGGTTGCCGATGAAGTTCGCACCCTATCGGTTAAAGTAAGTGATGCAACCCGCCAAATTAGTGATTTTATTACCCAAATGAATGAGCTGGTTAATGAAACCAATAAAGAGTCTCAGCAGTTAATTAGTCACTCTAATAACGCACAAGCTGCAATCAACGATACCTCAGAAGGTTTTGGAAAAATGCTCAATGAATTTGAGCATAATCAGCAGCAATTACAGCAAATAGCTAACGCAGTTCATTTACTTGAAGATACACAAAATCAAACCCATGAATCGGTTGAACAAATTGTGGCGCTTGGCGAACAAGCAAAACAACAAATAGACACCGCATTGCATGACTCTGAGCAATCACAAAAACTAAGTCAACAAACCCAACAACAGTTAAAGCGTTTTGTAGGCTAGGGTCTGCTGATCTTTCAAGGTTAAATTTGCAGCAGTCTGTTTGATATTTAGGCAAGGCAGGGCCTATGTGGTGTGGTTATTCCCCATAAATAGGCGATAACGCAGCATCAATGCCAAACAGGCGCTGCCCGAAGGGTTCTGCCTAGGGGCAATTAACTCTTTGTTGCTCGGTTTTTACTTAGCCCACTAGGTTACAAACCTCGCGCCGCGATTAAATCGCCCCTAGTTTGAACAAATTTCAATCCGCAAAAGTCAACAGACCCTAGTTTTACCCAAGCCGCGATTATGCTAAATTACGCGGCTTATAATATAACTGTGTGAAGCATGTGAGCGACGTCAATCTAAATTATGAACAGCTAGCCCAGCAAATAAAGCTATGGGGTCAAGAACTTGGCTTTAGTGAAGTGGGTATTACTGACATTGATTTAACTAAGCATGAAGCACAGCTGCAGCGATGGCTTGATGCGGGTTTTCATGGCTCAATGGATTATATGGCAGCCCATGGTATGAAGCGTGCTCGCCCTAATGAGCTAATACCCGGAACACAGCGGGTTATTTCAGTTAAAATGAATTACCTCCCACCTGATTCTGGCTTTGCCAAAAACCTTAAAAATACCGAAAAAGCCTATATCAGTCGATATGCCCTTGGCCGTGACTATCATAAGTTGATGCGCAACCGGATCAAACAGTTAGGTAAAAAAATTGAACAATATGTGGGTGACTATAGCTTTAGGCCTTTTGTTGATTCAGCCCCTGTACTTGAACGTCAACTCGCTGAAAAAGCGGGATTAGGCTGGCGCGGAAAGCATTCTTTATTAATAAATAAAGAGGCGGGTTCTTGGTTCTTTTTAGGTGAGCTTTTTGTCGACTTACCTTTACCTATTGATAACGAAAACACTTTTGAGGGCTGCGGCAAATGCGTTGCCTGCATAACACTATGCCCCACTGGTGCTATTGTAGAACCTTATGTGGTTGATGCGCGTAAGTGTATTTCGTATTTAACTATAGAGCATCAAGGCGCTATTCCTGAGCAATACAGAACATTAATGGGAAATCGCATTTATGGCTGTGACGATTGCCAATTGGTATGCCCATGGAACCGCTACGGAAAAATTACTGATGAGGCTGACTTTCATCCTCGTACACAATTAAAAAACAAAGATTTACTCGAGTTATTTGCTTGGGATGAAACTACCTTTTTAAAAAATACCGAGGGCAGTCCAATCCGCCGCATTGGCCATGAACGTTGGCTACGAAATATAGCCGTTGGCTTAGGTAACGCAGATTTTAGCCCGGCAATTATTGCTGCACTCGAAGATAAGCGCCAAGCGGTCAGTGACCTGGTGGGTGAACATATAAATTGGGCACTCGCCCAGCAACACGATAAACAAAGGCAAAAGCTACGCAAAACAGCACGATTAATTCGTATTGTCGAAAAAGGCCTCCCCAGAGACGCGTAAACCTTTTACCTTTTTATGTAATCACTTTCTCTATGAACTCTTAGCCCTCTTTGTGCATAATTTACTAACATCTAATTTAACACAGAGAAGAGAATGAGGAGTAAATAAGAAGCTACTATTAAAGTACAGCTCTTAGTTAACCTGTTACTCATACCTTTCGTTTTTAACCTTTAAAAGACGCGACATAAAACCGCTGCTACAAGTTAATTTGTCCAATCGTAGTAAGGAATTTACCCCGCGTCTCGCAGCCCGTAGCCCGCACCTTTAGCCTTTCAACAATAAAGCGAGATCTTGCTCTATCTCTGCGAACGCTTTTTTAACCTGATCAACAGATTCTTGGCGTGCCACCGAATTTTGAATCGTTTCGTCGACCTTTTTGTAAATAAACACTTCCTGGTCTTCATCTAGTCCCATGGTTGGGATTCGCTCTTCTAACTCCTCTTGAAGTTGTTTAAATACTTTTTCGTTATTTATCCGGCTATCGTTAAGCAATCCAATTAAACTATGAAATTTACTGTGAACAGTACTCGCCACTTTGTTTAATCGCTCTTGCTGCGAAACCAACATTTTCTTAGTAGTAATAGCGCGCAATTGCTGTTCGGTTACACTTACAATAAAACAAATATGATCACGTATACGCCCATGCTTCTGCTCATCTTGTTCTGGCATATTCAAAATCAATAAACTGACAAACTCGTAATTAACCAAAATACGATGAGAAAACTCATGTAACCTACCTTTGTTTTTAAGCATTTCAAATAACTCAATCACAATCGGCGAACACACACCGTTTAAAGCAAAGTGCGATTTGGTGTCGTTACATCTAAATTCAATATTACTTTGTAGACCAAATGTCTGTAAGCACTCCACTAATGCCTTACCTAACTCCTCTACATCGTTGATAAAACCGATATTTTCAATATAGTTAACTATCTGACCCATTTCACTGCTATTTGCCATAGCATTAAAAGCGGTTGAGGTTGCTTCTTTTACTTGCTTTTCAAGCTGTTGTTTTTCTATTAATACTTGATTTAACTTATTCAGCTTTTGCTTAAGCTCATCGTGCCCAAACGGTTTTACAATATAGTCTTCAGCACCTACTGAATAACCTTCCATACGTTCCTCAACAGTCCCCCTTGCCGATACAAACATCACTATAATATCTTGTGTTTTAGGGTTCGCTTTGAGCTCTTTACATACTTCGTAACCATTCATTTTTGGCATGCTTACATCAAGTAAGATAACCTGCGGCATATACTCTTCAACCATGCTCAAGCATTCCGGGCCACTCGAAGCCAGCTTAAGTTCAAAATCTAATTCCTCTAGGATTTCTTCTATTATTTCGAGGTTAAATGGTTCATCGTCGACTGCAAGAATTTTAGTTAAAGCCATAATTTTTCGTCCATATAAATCGTGTTCATTAAAACAATTCGGTTATTAGCTACCATTTTTCACTAATTGCTCATCGGCTAAATATTCATCGAGGTTTATTTCCAAAGGAACCTGAATGCTAATGGTTGCCCCACCAAGTTCGTTATTACAGGCTTTTATAGTTCCTTGATGTAAAGAAACAAATTCACGGCACAGCGTAAGTCCTAATCCTGTCCCCCCTGCGCCACTATTTGTTTTGCTGCTTTGCACAAATTTTTGAAAAACAGTTTCAAGCTCGTCTTCTGGTATGCCTATTCCGCTATCTATTACTTCAATATTTGCACACCCACTGTCTGTTTCCAATGCAACTTCGATAGTGCTATGTTCTTCGCTAAATTTTAATGCATTACTCAATACGTTTCTAAGTACCTGATTAATTTGCTCTTCATCGCATTGCGCTATAACTGGTGGGTTATCTGATTTAAATGCAATTTTAATATCTTTTTCTATGGCAATTCCGGACACATCATCAATACTTGTTTTAACAATAGTCGTTAAATCGCATGCTCGCGGGTTAAATGGGAATTTACCTACATCTAATTTCGACAAATCTAGTAAATTGTTAAGTAAAGAAAGCAGCCTTTGTCCACTTGATTCAATTCGGGTTAAGTATTTTAAAAGTTTATCTTTACTAAAATCATCATCTTGAAGCTTACCGATACCAAAGCGTGAAAAACTTAGTATAGAATGCATAGGGGTTCTTAGCTCATGTGACATATTCGCCAAAAACTCTGATTTGCTTAAATTAGCTGCTTCAGCAATGTTTTTCGCATGCTCAAGTTGCGAAGTCCGCGCTCTAACCTGCTCTTCTAGAAGGTCTTTGGCCTCAAGTAATAAATCTTCTTTTTGTTTTAAATGGGTTACGTTTTTAAAAATAACCGCTAATGCTATCTCACCATGATGATCAATTTCATTAAATGAGCCGACAAGTGGAATTTTACTCCCATCTTTATTGACTAGGTGTAAGTCGCAACTAAATTGCCGATTACTGTTTAAAGTCGATATTTTATCTTTTATTGCCTTTACTGAATCGTCATCTAAAAAGTGAAATAACGAGTGAGCAATGAGCTTTTTAAACGGTAAATTAAACAGCTTTAAGCACGCGTCGTTAGCCTCTACTATTTTGCCTTTACGTTCAAAAAGTAAGATTGGATCGGGGGTATTTTTAAAAATCACTTGCAGCAAACTGTCTTTTTCAATAAGTACATCGACTGTATCTTGTAGCCTTTCAACTAGCTCTGCGTTATGACGTTTTAGCAATTCGGTTTGCCACAACTTATGTACTGCTTGTAATAAAACGTTGTCATCGAGTGGCTTAATTAAAACGTCTTCAACACCTTGGCGAATTGCTTCAATCATAGAAACCTGAGCAGGACGCGAGGTTAATAATAAGCAGCGGCTATGCGGCTGTATCTGCTTAAGGCTGGTAAATATATCTAAGCCAAGCCCTTCTTTTAAACTAAAATCACTAATTAAAATATCAATCATTCTGAGTTTAGCAATATTAAGTGCCTCATCATGATTCGTAGCTGTGTATACCTCTATATGTGCACCCACTAAACTACTTTTTAGCATTTCTAAACGCTCACTAACATGATCAACCAACAAAATTGTAGGCAGTTTAAAAATATGATCAGGGCCTATTTCTAATAGTTCTTCAATAAATGAAGTGATTTCTTTATTAGAAAAAAATGGATAAATAATAGTGGCATCTGGAACAAGCTCATTTAATTTACCAAATGCATCAAGCAATTCACCACTTTCAGCCTTGGGAGCTAAAAGTAAAAATGATTGTCGGGTTGCTTGTTTTACCAACGAAGCAACCAGATTTGTTGGTGTCCCTTGTGAAAAGGCAAGCATATCGTACGCATCTATGTTGCTGCTTTGATCAAACATAGAATAATGAACTAATTCAACTTCACAACCAATTAGCTCAAGCAGTACTTTTAAGCGCATAGCAATCATGCTACTGCTATCAATAATAAGTATTTTTTGCGCCATTTATGTACACTTTTAAGAATTAATTAAACACCTTTTCAGCATAGTATAGAATTTTTGGTTTGGCATAATCGTCTACATAAATGTAATTTTTGCTTGCCTATGGTTATGGGATTACATTAAATGCTTACCAAAAATAGTCAGGCTGTACAGCTGGTTATCCATCCTTGCAACATTGGGCAACTCTCCCCATACTGCAAAATCAAAATGCTTAAATAATTTAATGCTTGGTTCGTTATGGCTAAAAATAAACCCGAGTAACACTTCAATATCGAGCTTTTGTGCTTGTTGTTGTGCAAATTGCATCAACTTTTTACCCAACCCTTTTCCTTGGGCTGCTGATGTAATGTAGATGCTTAGTTCAACGGTGCCATCGTAAGCTGGGCGCCCATAAAACGATTTATAACTTACCCACGCTAGTACTTGGTCATTTTCGCAGTAAACAAAAATAGGTCTTTGAGCTGTATGGCTATCAAACCAAGGTTGTTTGTCAGCAACGGTTACTTCTTCGGTATCGGCGGTCACCATTCGACTAGGGATAGTTTCATTGTAAATGGCAACAATAGCAGTTAAATCATCAGGTTTTGCTAAACGTATAGTCATAGAAAATAAGTAAAATTGATCAATTTTGTCTATAGTAGCGTATGATAAGTTACATAAACACCCATCGAATAGCATTCAAGGTAACCGCATGATAAGAAAATTAATATTCGGATTAACATTGGCTCTAGGCTGTGTATCTGTAACCACCAATGCAGCAGACACTAATAGCCCTTCAGCAAAGACAGATACCTGCGATGACTTCACAAATGTGTCACTGAGAAAGCTTCGTTCAACCGAAACGCTTAATCTATGTGAATTTAAAAATAAGCCACTGTTGATTGTTAACACTGCCAGCAATTGCGGCTTTACTTCTCAGTTTGAAGGGCTAGAAACGCTATACAAAAAATATAAAGAGCAAGGCTTAGTGGTGCTCGGTTTTCCATCTGACGATTTTTTTCAAGAAGAAAATGACGAAAAAGATACGGCTAAAGTCTGTTATGTAAATTACGGCGTTACTTTCCCTATGTTAGCCACCAGCGCAGTGCGTGGCAGCGATGCCAACCCTATTTTCAAGCACTTAAATGCAAAAACTAGTTCACCTAACTGGAATTTTTATAAATACGTGGTTTCGGCAGATCGTCAATCAGTGACTCGCTTTAACAGCCGCGTCAAACCCGATTCAGCAAAATTAGAAAGCGCCATCAAAAGTGCATTTTAATTTTGTGTTTTCAGTTTAACCTTACTAAGATGTTGCTTAGTAGATAGAAAACTAAACTTATAAATAGGAGATTTTATGGCAGTAGCAAGTGCAAGGCACATACTCGTAGACAGTGAAGCACAATGTTTAGACCTTAAAGATAAAATTGAGCAAGGCGAAGACTTTGCTGAGCTAGCTAAATTGCACTCTAATTGCCCTTCAGGTCAAGATGGTGGCGCATTAGGTGAGTTCGGACCTGGTATGATGGTTCCTGAGTTTGATAAGGTGGTTTTTTCAGCGCCACTTAACCAAGTACAAGGTCCTGTTCAAACACAGTTTGGTTACCATTTATTAGAAGTAACCAGCCGCTCAGAGTAAGCAAATCGATTTATTAATAAAGCCGCATTAGCGGCTTTTTATTTATGTGGAGTTGGCAAAAGCCCCAATATGCAATTACTTGGCTCTATTTCTTCCCCTTATGTTCGCCGTGTCAGAATTTGGGCACAACAAAATAACTGTGAGTTTGAGTTTATAAATCTCGACATTTTTTCAAGCGATGACCGCTCTTTAATGATGTCGCACAACCCGGCAGCTAAAATCCCTATCTTAATTGATGGCTCGCTTAACTTAAGCGACTCAAACAATATACTGCGTTACTTACTTGAAAAAACACAGCAGAACCCGCTAACTTGGCCGCAAGAGCATTTTTTAACTAGCATCAATGCCTGTAACGATTCATTGGTTGAGTTATTGATATGTCAGCGTTCTGGGTTTGACACGCAAGCTGATAAACTATTTTTTAATCTGCAAAATGAGCGAATTGCGCAAACTTTAGACTATTTAAATGATCATTTAAACGATGATGAATTTAAAAGCTGTGAATGCCTCAACATCAGTTTATACTGCTTGCTAGATTGGATCTGCTTTCGTGAACTCACTGATTTTAGCGCGCAATCGCAGTTAGTTAAGTTTTATGAAGCGTTTAGTCAGCGTCAAGCGGCTAAAAATACCAACCCTCGACTCAAATTTTAAAAGGTGAACACATGAGCGATATCGAAATTGAATCACAACTAGTTAGCTTTGTAGAAAAAGTACGTGTTAGTGAACAGATCTGGGCACTGGGTGCACAAGATGGTGGCTTTGTTGTATGTGAATCAAATCAGTTTGACGACACCGATGTACTTTTACTGTGGGAATCAGAAGACGCAGCAAAAGAGCAGTGTAAAGAAGAGTGGAAAGACTATAGTCCGGTAGAAATCAATCTAGATGAATTTTTAGATGATTGGGTTGAAGACCTTAAATCGGATGATGCATTAGTTGGTTTAAATTGGAATGACGATCAAGTGTGTGTAGAAATTGAACCAGTTGGTTTAGCTCGCGCTTTAAGTGAATAAGTTTTAACTGTTTATTTGCTGGCACACCCCCAATTAACAACAACGATTAGTTGGGGTATAAAATAATAAAAACTGTCAAGGTACTGCGTTGAAAACCCATCTTGGTCGTCGTCCATTCTCAGCTATGGAGCTGCATACGCTCTATACCGGATATATTTATAGTGATACTCGGCTTGCCCGCGAACAAGCTAAGCACTGGCACTTTTGGCTGCCTTTAATTGCGTACTACAGTGGCGCTTACAGTGATGAAATTGGCTATTTAACCCTAGATGACTTGGTGGTTAAAAATAGCATTCTCTGCTTTAGCTTTCATACTCATGGTAAAATTAAACCCCGTTTAATTCCTGTACATAACGCCCTTATTAAGGCCGGACTTAATGATTATTTAGCCTACGTAAAAGCGCAAAAACACACACGTTTACTGTTTGACCTCCCAGCAAAAACAGGACGCTACAGTGAAAAAGTACGCATTTGGTTTTCAGGCGAGGGCGAACGTGCGGGGTATTTGCAAAAATGTGCAATTCCTTCCGTGGATCAACTCGGAATGAAAACCGCGATTAGTAGTTTGCGGCTTAACTTTGAACAGCAAATTCGTATTTATGCCCTGCAAGCAGGCTCTAAAGACTGCTTCAATTACTTAATGGGCTTTAATGATTACCCCCATGATAACTTTAACGATATAGCCTTGTTAAATAAGGTGCTGCAACAGCTCCGGGTTATTAATTCCCACATTCATTGGCAGCGGTTTTTAGCACGAGATAGCCACTGACAAACTTTGTTACTCTTTTCCTTATTGTTGTTCGCTTACTCTAGCAAAAAAAGCTGTTAGGATGGAGTGTACTCACTCTTCTAACAACAAAAATCTAGGGATAACTATGTTTTTTAAAAGCCTCTTAACCGTGAGCGTTGCGCTTGCGATAAATGCTGCTAACGCTAATGAGTTCGTCATTGAAAAGCTCGCAAAGCCAAGTTCACAAAAAGTCGCTTTAACGCTCGACCCAAGTCAGGATACTTTTACAGGAATGACTGAAATCAGTTTGGAGGTGCTTAAACCAACACGCTACATTGAACTTAATGGTGTTGATTACGCAACCAAAATGGTTCAACTATTGGGTGAGCAAAACTGCGACTTAAACAGCGAAATGCTTAAAACCGGTAAAGTTAAATTTAGCTGCGAAGAGCAAATTCTGCCGGGTAAATACACTTTAAAAATTGATTTCTCAGCGCCATATAATCGCCAAAGTGTGGGGCTATATAAAACCCTAGATCAAGGCGTTCCTTATCTTTTCACCCAATTTGAAATGAGCGATGCCCGTCGAGCGTTTCCTGTATTTGACGAACCAAGCTATAAAATTCCATTTCAGTTAACTATTACCGCCCCCACTTCACAAAAAGTGTATTCAAATACACCTGAGTTAAAAACGACAGTGAATGGCGATATGACTACCCATTACTTTGATAAAACGCCACCAATTCCATCATACTTAGTAGCTATGGCTGTAGGCCCGTTTGAAGAGCTAGAGATTAAGGGTATGCCAATTCCTGGCCGTGTAATTACTCCACAGGGTAAAATTCATTTAGCACAGTATGCAAAAGAGAATATGCCTAAAGTACTGGGCGCACTTGAAGAGTACTTTGGTATTCCTTACGTATATAAAAAGTTAGATTCAGTGGCTGTTCCAGAGTTTCCGTTTGGGGCAATGGAAAACTCAGGTTTAGTGACTTACCGCGAAGATATTCTTCTGGTTGATTTAGAAGCTGCAACGCGTAGTAAAAAGCAACGTAATGTCTCTATTATTGCCCATGAATTAGCTCACCAATGGTACGGTAACTTAGTGACTATGAAGTGGTGGAACGACTTATGGTTAAACGAAGCGTTTGCTAGCTGGATGGCAGCAAAAATTACTAAGCAACTTAACCCTGAGTTTGAATCACACCTAGATTTACCACAAAACAATGTAATGGCGTTAGATGCTCGCTTAAGCACTAAGCCAATTCGTAAACCAATTAAAACTGAAGCCGATATTATGGACGGTTTAGGCCTTGCATACAGCAAAGGCAGCTCAGTACTGGCGATGGTTGAAAATTGGATTGGTGAAGATGCATTTCAAGCTGGTATTCAAAATTACTTAAAAGAGTTCTCATATAAAAATGCCGAAGCCGCCGATTTATGGGAAGCACTCGGTAAGGCTTCAAATAAAGATGTGGCGAGTGTTTTAAAATCATTTATTGAACAATCGTCATTTCCTTTAATCAAGGTTGATCAGCAAGGTAAAACTATCACTATTTCGCAAAGCCGTTTTGCTAATGCCGGTGTTGATGCTCCAGCCCAACTTTGGAATGTACCCGTTGCCATTAAGTACGGTAAAGGCGATAAAGTAAAAACTGCCAGTGTATTACTTAATAAACAAAACCAAACGCTAGAGTTAGATTTTGAGCCAGAGTGGATATATCCAGACCAAGGTGCGCTAGGTTACTACCGCTGGGTCATGGACGATGCGCAATTTAACGCACTAATTGATAATGCAGCAAGCGTATTAAACGACCGCGAGCGCCTTGCATTGTTATCAGCTACTGACGCCTTACTTGACGCAGGTGTAATTTCTGCGGCTAAGCTGATGCAAACGCTTGAAGTATTTGCCAGTGATAGTCATCCACGCGTAGCTAACACTGCTTTAGGTTATTTAGCATCTCAGCAGCGTACCTTTAAAGACGACAGCAACAAAGATTTATGGCCTACATTTATTCAAAATGCAGTCATGCCTGCCGCTAAAAAATATGGCCTAGAAGCAAGAATGGGGGAAGATGGCGCTGTTGCTCAATTGCGAGCTGCGGTGGTATCACGCTTAGGCTTTGATGGTGAAGATAAAAATGTGATCAATAAAGCTAAGCAGCAAACAGCTGCCTACTTAAAAGATCCACAAAAAGTAGACCCTTATTTAGCGGGTACTTACTTACGTCTTGCGGCTTTTCATGGTGATAAAGCGCTGCTTGATCAGTTTATGGCAACCTTTAAAACCACTAAAGATCCACAAGTTCGTACCAATATGTTGGCAGCAATGGGTTATTTTGGTAAACCTGAACTCCAAAAAGCAGTGCTTGCATATAGCTTAACCGATGAAGTAACCGCTTCTGATATGCGTACTATTTTATCGGGGCAAAGTTACACCGATGAACGCCAAGCACTCTTTATTGATTGGATATATAGCAACTACGATAAAGTAACAGCAAGTTTGCCACCATTTTTTGTGCCTAACTTACCTTACTTTACTA
Source organism: Pseudoalteromonas undina (assembly GCF_000238275.3). Taxonomy (NCBI): domain Bacteria; kingdom Pseudomonadati; phylum Pseudomonadota; class Gammaproteobacteria; order Alteromonadales; family Pseudoalteromonadaceae; genus Pseudoalteromonas; species Pseudoalteromonas undina. The sequence continues at coordinate 401,166 of NZ_AHCF03000002.1, read as the reverse complement.
CTGCTAGCTGTGATGCTGAAAGTTTAGCGAAAACGCAAACGTTCTTTGACGCTAAACTTGATGACGTACCTGGCTATGCGCGCACATTAAGTAAGCTTGCAGAAAGTACTAATGACTGTATTGCACTTAAAAACCGTGAACTCAAATCAGTAAATAGCTTTTTGAATAGTAAATAAGTTAAAGCTCAAAGGATAGGGGGCTGCGGGCGACGGGTAACGGGCCGAAAAGCTCAAACTCGGGCTAATGGCTGATGTTTTCTCATTGTCTTCTCTTTGTGTATAAAATCTTAAAAAGTTTATTCACAAAGAGATTAAGAGGCGCAGCCCTTTTAGAGCTAGTGATTAAAGACAAAGATTAAGGGTTATAAAGGTTAAAGGTTGAAGATTTTATCTTGCACCTTTTGCCTTTAGCCCTGCACCATTCTATTAACCACCAATAATCATGGTTAGCTTAGCTATAAACTCTTTTGCCGCTTGTTCAGAGTTAATTTTAAAAGCGACACCATAATGAATAGGCTGTGCGCTTTTATAAATACGAGTGGGAAAACGGGTCATTTCACTGCTATGAAAATAACCTTGAGTACGCACAACCCCATCAATATCAGTAAAGTCATCACTAAACACTTCAAATGCAGGGCGGATCACAATTTTACCTTTCCCCGTTTCGGCATGGGTGTAAAACGCTTCTTTAGAGTTTGCTAGCATATACTCAGCAATGTTTTTTATTTTAAAGTTACTTCTACACTCTAGTTTTATCAGCTGCTCTGTTAACTCGTCTGCGCTAAATGCCACGTGACTTTCCTTTTTATTTAATAGGGGGTCAGACTAACTCATGCATGAGTGAAAGTCCGAAATTTATTATTTAGTGCTTATTTAACACTACATACAAACGCTAATTGCTGATTTTTATAACTCAACCGGCTTATTTCAGTATCACAATATTGGCTTAAATCGAGCCATTGAGATATGTCAGATCCAGCTGTTAATTTTCGTTGATAAATACGGTTTTTAACTGCGTAAGCAATAGTATTTTCATCTTTTAAGATGAAGTCTTGTACTTGGTTTGGCAGCCTAAGGATGTTGCTTACCTGCTTAGTTTGAGGATCAAAACGGGCTAACTGGTGCTGGCCATTTTTACTATGACTAAATAAAAATTCACTTTGCGATTTATCGTAAATAAGTGTGCGACCAATGTTATTTGCAACAACTTCACCTTTAGCCGCAACAACCGAGGTATATTGTAATGTATGTGGCTCACCTAAAATAAACATCACTAAATCGTTGTTATTACCCCAAGCGTGGTAGCCCACAGGCTCAATCCAATCAAAAATACGACTTGGCGCCTGCTCTGTACTCAGCGGATATTGCCATAACTTTTGTTTGCCATCTTCTTCAACCACGATAGCAGATAAACTATCACCACTCGGTGTTACTGTTGGCGAATACTCACTTATAGCTGTATTGGTGATCATAGAGGTTTGTTTTGATGATAAATCGTAAAGCGCAATATCAGTTTGGCTCTGATTATTACTGATTACCTCACGCGTATAATAAAGGCCAGTATCGGTTAAGTGAGGCTGATTGTTGTAGCTGGTTTTATCACTAATAATGCTTACGCGTATGCCATGCGGAGTATTTAAATCGGCAAGCAGTATTTGACTTTTAGGCATATTTGCCTGGGCAACGCCCAATGTTAAAGCATTAATTGTTATTAGCCCTAACAACGGTTTGATCAGTTTCATGCTTTCTCTCGTTTTAATTTTAAGCACCTCATGATAACGTTATTTACTGATGACGTCACTTGACCTAGCTTAGTAAGGTCTTTATAACTAACGGGTCATAAAAAAGAGAACAAACATGTCAGCTAAACACCCTATTATTGCAATCACCGGCTCATCTGGAGCAGGCACTACAACCACCACCAATGCCGTGAAGCATATTTTCCGCAGCCTCGATATCAATGCTGCATTTATTGAAGGTGATAGCTTTCATCGTTACACACGTCCTGAAATGGACAAAAAAATTCGAGAAGCCCAACAAGAAAGTAAACACATAAGTTATTTTGGCCGAGAAGCCAATGACTTTGGTGCATTAGAAGACTTATTTACCAAGTATGGTGAAACAGGCGAAGGTAAACTGCGCCGTTATTTACATACCTTTGATGAGGCCGTGCCTTATAACCAGTTACCTGGAACATTTACTCCTTGGCAAGAGCTTGAGCAAAATACAGATTTAATGTTTTACGAAGGCTTACATGGCGGCGTGGTCGACGAAGATCATGATGTTGCTAAGCATGTTGATTTACTCATAGGCATGGTGCCAATTATTAACCTTGAGTGGATCCAAAAGCTTATTCGCGATACCTCAGAACGCGGCCATTCTCGTGAAAAAGTAATGGACTCGATTGTACGCAGTATGGATGACTACATTAATCATATAACGCCGCAGTTTTCTCGTACTCATATTAACTTTCAGCGAGTACCCACCGTTGATACCTCCAACCCATTTAGCGCAAAAGATATCCCCTCCCTTGATGAAAGCTTTGTTGTTATTCGCTTTAGGGGCATTGATGACGTTGATTTCCCGTATTATTTACGCATGATTGAAGGCAGCTTTATGTCGCGGATCAATACGCTTGTAGTACCCGGTGGCAAAATGGGACTCGCTATGGAGCTAGTGCTTACGCCACTGATCAAAGATATTATTTTGAAAAAACGCGCCTTAGCAAAATTAGCCCCACCTGAAATTCCTATTTAAGTGTATCGATAATCTGTTAGAGGCTTTTTGGTTTAGAAGATCTAACAACATATGATGATCTTATGGAGCTGATCATTTCTTTTATCAAGTGATCGCAAATACATTCTGCTCTTTTTTGTTTAGTCTAACTCACGTACACTGCTGATTTTAAGTATGATGAGAGTAGTATGTCGCAAGCCATTAAAATTGTTGTCGGGTCTAAAAACCCAGTAAAAGTAAATGCCGCTAAACACATTTTTGCGATGTATTTCCCTGAGCATATAATTGAATGTAGTGGCGTTCACGCCCCCTCTGATGTACCCGATCAGCCTATAGGCGAAGAACAAACGTGTTTGGGAGCGCAAAACCGAGTTAACTACTGTAAAGCACAGCATCAAGCAGACTACTACATAGCGATGGAAGGCGGCGCAGCGCAATTTAGCTATGGTGCAGCAACCTTTGCCTATGTTGTTATTGATGACGGCGCACAGCAAGTTACAGGACGAAGCAGTAACTTACCTTTGCCTTCGGTTTTTTATAAAGCATTGCTGCAAGGTGAAGAGCTCGGAGATGTGATGGATAAGGCTTTTAATACCACCAATATTAAGCAACAAGGGGGTGCTATTGGTTTATTAACTGATCATCATGCGACACGAGAAAGTACCTATACTCAAGCGCTGACTCTCGCCATGGCGCCTTTTCTTAATCCCACTTTATATAATCAATAACGGATGTTTTAATGAAGTATAACTACGTATTATTTGATGCCGACGAAACCTTATTTAGCTTTAATGCCTTTGCTGGCTTACAAAAAATGTTGGCAGCTTATGGCATGGATTTTACCAAAGCAGATTATGAACATTACCAAAATACCAATAAGCCATTATGGATTGCCTATCAAAATAACGAAATTACCGCAAACCACCTGCAAGTAACTCGCTTTAGTGAGCTGGCAAATAAGCTTAATGTTCCAGCCCAGCAGCTCAATGATGACTTTTTATCGGCAATGGCTGAAATTTGTATGCCTTTACCCGGTGCGGTTGAATTATTAAACGCCCTTAAACCTCATGCCAAATTAGGTATTATCACTAATGGCTTTAGTCAGCTGCAAGCACGTCGCTTAGCACATACGGGGCTGCAAGATATGTTCGATTGGCTGGTAATCTCTGAAAAAGTAGGTATTGCTAAGCCTGCAAAAGAGATATTTGAGCACACCTTTAATTTAATGGGGAATCCACCGAAAGAACAAATTTTAATGGTAGGTGATACCGCCAGCAGTGATATTCTTGGTGGACGAAATGCAGGCATAGACACCTGCTGGTTACAGCACCCTGGGGTAATCTTACCTGAAGGTATTAAGCCAACGTACCAAGTCACTGAGTTAAAACAGTTACAAACTATTTTAGGTCTGTAATACCTGACTGGTTGTGGTTACAAACAGCCAAAAAAAATGACGCTAATAAGCGTCATTTTTTATAACTGTATGTAAGCGATTAACTGATTAGGCGTTTGCTAATTCAAGGCCGGGTGCAGGCATCGAAACAGGCGTTTCAAAGGTTGCCCACTCCCATGCTGACTCGGTTGCCATAATTTTGCGTAGTAACTTGTTATTTAAATCATGACCTGATTTAAATGCAGTTACTTTACCTAAAAGGTTATGACCTGTCATAAACATGTCACCTACACAGTCTAGTATCTTATGCTTGACGAACTCGTCTGGGTAACGCAGACCGTTTGGATTTAAAACTTTAAATTCATCAAGTACCACTGCACTATCCATGCTACCACCTAGTGCAAGGTTATTAGCATGCATGTATTCAATATCTTTCATAAAGCCAAAAGTACGCGCACGGCTAATTTCTTCAGTGAAGCTTTGTGCGGTAATATCTAAGCCAATGCGTTGGCGGCTTTCATTAATTGCAGGGTGATCAAAGGCAATTTCAAAGTCGATATGGAATCCGTCGTAAGGTTCTACTTCGGCCCATTTGTCGCCTTCTTCAATACGTACTTTTTCTTTAATACGAATGAAACGTTTTGCAACATTTTGCTCTTCAATGCCGCCTTTTTGTAATAAATAAATGAATGGCAATGCACTACCATCCATTATTGGAACTTCTGAGCTATCAAGTTCAACAATCAGATTGTCGATACCCATGGCCGCAACAGCTGCAATTAAATGCTCAGTAGTTGATAAGCGAACACCATCTTTGTTGATTAAACAGGTACACAATTGCGTATCACCAACGGCTTCAGGTGTTGTTTCAAAATCAACAACCGGATCAAGGTCGACACGACGAAATACAATCCCAGTATTTGCGCTCGCAGGTCGGAGAGTTATTGTGACCTTCTCACCTTTATGAAGTCCAATTCCTATGGCTTTGACTACTTGTGCAATCGTACGCTGTTTAATCATAGGTTCGCTCACTTTAAGTATATATTACAGTTAGACGGCGGAGTGTAACATAAATACGGTATAACTACAACATTTGTTCACATTTCGCACAAAAGTACTGTTTTTAATTAGTCTGCTTGTTTACGTAAAAAAGCAGGAATGTCGAAATAATCGCCACCCTCAGACTTATCTGTTTTATTAGCACTACTTGACGACGTATTCGTTGCTGAACTTGAAGAGCTAGTCGATGTGCTGCTTTGCTCTTTTGATTCAGTTTGCGATGTCGTTGCAGGCTCTTCAGTCGTGCTTGTGCCTTGGCTTGCAAAGCTAGGTACGTACATGCTGCTGCTTGTTTGTGTGCTTGAGCTAGTTACATCAGAGCCTGACGCTTTTTTGAAACCGTTATCTACAATACCAAACTGTGGACGACGATCGCCGCCTAAGCCGGTTGCAACCACGGTTACACGTAGCTCATCCGTCATTTCTGGGTCAATTACCGCGCCAACAACAACCGTTGCGTTTTCAGACGCTAGCGCCTTAACGTGATTACCCACAATTTCAAATTCTTCAATCGCGATATCCATACCCGCAGTAATGTTAACCAAAATGCCTTTAGCACCGGTTAAATCTACGTCTTCTAGAAGCGGGCTTGAAATAGCAGCTTCTGCTGCTTCTTGTGCACGATCAGGACCCGACGCAGATGCAGTGCCCATCATCGCTGTGCCCATTGCAGACATAACTGTACGTACGTCGGCGAAATCCACGTTAATTAGACCCGAGCGAGTGATTAGCTCAGCAATACCTTGTACCGCACCAAACAATACGTCATTTGCTTTAGCAAATGCATCCAGTAAAGTTGTTCCTTTACCCAATACTTTTAGTAACTTGTTATTTGGAATAGTAATTAACGAGTCCACAATTTCAGATAATTCGCTAATACCTTGCTCTGCAGCAGCGGCACGCTTTTTACCTTCAAAATCAAACGGACGGGTTACCACAGCAACAGTTAAAATACCCAGCTCTTTAGCAATTTTAGCCACGACTGGCGCAGCACCGGTACCTGTACCGCCGCCCATACCTGCCGCAATAAACACCATATCGGCACCTTCAAGGCTAGCACGAATGGTTTCGGCATCTTCTTCAGCCGATTCACGACCTACTTCAGGGTTAGCCCCCGCACCTAACCCAGAGGTTATTTGCGTGCCTAATTGTACTGTTACATCAGCGGCTGAATTACGTAATGCTTGCGCATCCGTATTGGCTGCGATAAAACGAACGCCTTCTATTTGTTGTTTTACCATGTGCTCAACTGCGTTACCGCCGCCACCGCCTACACCGATTACTTTTATTACAGCTTCTTCGCTGTGTTGTTCCATTATATCAAACATATTTACTCTCCGACTTGAGTACTAAAACTCGCCTTGAAACCATTTTGTGATGCGATTCCACCAATTATTATTATCATCCGCTTTCGACTTTTGTGCATTCATCGACTGCATAGTACGCCCGTATTGTAACAAACCTACAGCGGTTGCGTACGATGGATCATCAACATAATCAGTTAAACCTACTACACCAATTGGTTTACCTATTCTTACTGGCATCTGAAAAATATCTTCAGCCACTTCCATTGCGCCAGCCATTTTAGCAGTTCCGCCAGTAATGACGAGACCTGCTGCAATTTGGTCTTCTAATCCTGAGCGACGAATTTCTTCCATCGCCAGTTCAAATAATTCTCTAAAACGTGGCTCAACCACTTCTGATAACGTGTGTCTTGACATCAGTCTTGCTGGTCGTCCACCTACGCTTGGCACTTCAATCGTGTCTTCGCTGCTCGCCATTTGGCTACTTGCACAGGCATATTGTACTTTGAGTGACTCTGCATGTGATATAGGTGTGCGAAATATTTTTGCAATATCGCCGGTTACTTGGTTGCCCGCCACCGGAATAACCGCAGAATGACGCAGTGCACCATTAATATAAATAGTGATATCCATAGTACCACCACCGATATCTAGCACCGCAACACCTAGCTCTTTTTCATCGTCCGTCAGTACGGAGTAACAAGAGGCAAGCGCAGTGAATATAAGTTGGTCAACTTCAAGCCCACAACGTTCAACACATTTTTCTATATTTTTAGCCATATCGTTGGAGCAGGTAATAATATGCGCACGTGCTTCCATACGCACACCACTCATGCCAAGTGGGTTTTTAATCCCCTCTTGCATGTCAATGCTGTACTCTTGTGGCAAGGCATGCAACATTTTGCGTTCAGCTGAAATTGGTACTGAGCGAGCAATATGGATTACATTTTCAATGTCTTCATCGGTTACTTCAGTATTATTAATAGCGACAACACCGCTTTCGTTCTGACATTGAATATGTTTGCCAGAAATGCCCAAATAAACCGAGCTAATACGACAATCAGCCATCAATTCGGCTTCATCAATTGCGCGGCGAATAGACTCAGACACTAAATTTAAATCGTTAACGCCGCCTTTATCCATTCCATGAGATACTTGGCTCCCCACGCCAACAATGCTGAGCTTGTTATCTGTGGTGATTTCACCTACCGTGGCCACCACTTTCGAAGTGCCTACGTCTAATCCAATCACTAGGTTTCTTTCTGCTGACTTAGTCATGCCTTACTCTTTATTATAATTGCTGTTCTTGCATTGGCTTATAGCTCACTGCAAGGCCGGTATCGTAGCGTAAATCAATTGCATCTATTTGTGCATCAGCACGTTTTTCTATGCGTGAATAAACGTCTATAAAACGCTGTACACGCTTGGCTTTATCCTTGCGCCCTAAATTTAAACGCACGCCATTATCTAACCAAAGTTGCCACGAAAACCGCTCAGATAGCGCAAGGCTAGTGAGCGTTAGTGCATTTATTTTAAGCATTTCATCAAATTGTTTAAACGCTACCCATGCTTCTTTTTCACTGCCCTCTGGCCCATATAACTGGGGTAATGTGGCACTTAACTTATCACTTTTAGCCTCAAACGCATCGCCGCTTTGGTTAATCAATAAATCACTGTTCCAGTGAGCGACTGCTTGATGCTCTACCACGTAAACTTGGATAGTATCAGGCCATTGCTTTCTTACCGATACCGTTGCAACCCAAGGTAGTTCTTGCACTAAATGCTGAACATGCTTTACGTTTAACTCAAAAAAGCTACTTAAATCCGCTTTTTTTATCGCGGTAGTTATTGCTTTTTCATCAGTGTATTTGGGACTCCCCAACACCGTTAGATGCTTAATTTGCGCATCTTTATTTGCAACTAACCAATGGGAAACCCCATTGGTTATTTCAATTAACCCAATCACCACAGCCAGAAAAAAGCTCACTCCAAAAATCAGCGACCAGTTAAGTTGCTGTTTTAGTTGCTGCGCTTTCTCTAAAAAGGGATGCATATTAAAGGGTTTGCTCCAAAATGCGAACAACTAATTGCTCAAAACTTGCCCCATTGGCTTTTGCAGCCATTGGCACCAATGATTTTTCTGTCATGCCTGGCACTGTATTTACTTCCAACAAGTAAAATTGGCCTTGCTGATCTTGCATTGCATCGACGCGACCCCAGCCACTTGCACCCACTAAATCAAACGCATCGAGTGCCATTGCTTGTAGTTTTTGGGTATCCGGTTGTGATAAATCAGCAGGACAATGATATTGTGTCGTACTTGACTGATATTTAGCTTGGTAGTCATAAAAACCATTTGGCGTGCTCATTTCAATCACAGGTTGTACTTCATCACCAAGCACCGTAATTGTAAATTCGCGCCCCGAGATCCACTGCTCTACCAATACTTGGCTGTCGAACTTAAATGCATTGCTGAGCGCATCTTCAAGCTCTTCTGCAGAGCTTGCTTGTGCCATACCAATACTTGAGCCTTCGTGCGATGGTTTTACCATCACTTTTTTAAACTCATCGATAATTGCTTTAGCATCAAAGCCTTTTTTAGCATCAACTACCGCATAAGGTGCTGTGCTTAAGCCTGCCGATTTAAACAAGTGCTTACAACGAATTTTATCCATTGCTAATGCTGAACCCAGTACATTACTGCCGGTGTAAGGCAAGTTCATAAACTCTAAAGCACCTTGTACTGTGCCATCTTCACCACCTCGACCATGCAGCGCAATAAAAACGCGATCAACGTTTAAGTCTTTTAATTCCCACAATGAACGATTTTGAGGGTCAAACGCAATCGCATCAATGCCACAGGCAAGAAGTGCATTAAGGACTGCTTGACCAGATTTTAATGACACGTCGCGCTCTGCTGAGTTTCCACCTAGCAGCACCGCTACTTTACCAAACTGGGAACTTACCTGTGTCATACTTCACCTTGCTTTAATTTTTCTATCGACATATTTGTTGCTGCTAAACTTTTAACTAACTGACCTATGTTACCTGCACCTTGCGTAAGTACTAAATCATTATTTTGCAGACAGTTAGCAAGTACACCTGCAAGCTCTGAGCTTGAAGCTACATGCAATGGCTCTTTGCCACGCTGGCGTAAACTGCGGCATAAACTCTTACTATCAGCGCCCACAATCGGCTCTTCGCCTGCACTGTAAACATCAAGCAATAGCAACTGATCAACCTCGGCGAGTACTTTCACAAAATCTTCGTATAAATCGCGAGTACGAGTATAGCGATGCGGCTGATAAACCATCACTAAACGCTTATCAGGCCAGCCTTCTCTCGCTGCGGTGATGGTAGCTGCCACTTCTGATGGGTGATGACCATAGTCATCTACTAACATCACATTACCGCATTCGTTTTCAAATTCACCATAATGCTGAAAACGACGGCCAATGCCTTCAAAAGTACCTAATGCCGCTAAAATTGCATGATTAGCTATGTTTTGATCTTTTGCCACCGCAATCGCTGCGGTTGCATTTAGGGCATTGTGTTTACCTGGCATATTTAACTTGGCGGTTAAACTCTCGCCTTGTTTATTAGTAACAGTAAATTGGCATGTATTGGCTGTTTGGCTAAATTCACTCATTCGATAATCAGCATCTTGCGATTCACCATAAGTGATCACCGGACGACCAAAGCGAGGTATTAATTCTGCGGCAACGTCTGAATCTATACACACTACAGCTAGCCCGTAAAACGGCAGGTTATGAATGAATTCAACATAAGTATCTTTCATTTTTTCTAAGCTGCCGCCGTAAGTTTCCATGTGATCTTCTTCAATATTAGTGATCACCGATACCATTGGCTGTAAATGCAAAAATGAAGCATCGCTTTCATCCGCTTCAGCGATTAAAAAGTCGCTTTTGCCTACTTTAGCATTGCTGCCAGCACTATTTAATAAACCGCCAATAATAAAGGTTGGATCGAGCCCTGCTTGTGCATAAATGCTGGCAATTAAACTAGTTGTTGTGGTTTTACCATGGGTACCGGCAATGGCAATACCATGACGAAAACGCATCAGCTCAGCTAACATTTCTGCACGGCGAACCACCGGAATACGCGCAGCTTGCGCGGCTTGAATTTCAGGGTTTGTTTTATCAATTGCACTTGAAACCACCACCACATTAGCGTCTTTTACATTATTTTCATGATGGCCAATAAATACTTCAGCGCCCGCTTGAATTAAACGCTCGGTCATGGCGCTATGCGCTATATCCGAGCCGGTAATACGGTAACCTTCAAAAGCCAATACTTCTGCAATACCGCCCATACCTGCACCACCTATTCCTACAAAATGAATAGTTTCAATGCGGCGCATCGCAGGGCGTGTATATTTTTCTTTTGCTAATGTCTGTTTCACTTATATTCTCTTATTTGTTACTTGCTCACAGTGCATAGCGACGCTGGCTGTGGCATCTAAAATAGCCTGCTGCTTTGCTTTAGCAGCCATTTTAGTTATTAATAAAGGTTCGGCTAAATAGGGACTTAAAAGTTCAACAATGCTGCGCTGATTAAATTGCCCCTGTGGCATTAATAATGCCCCTTCTGCCATTACTAAATACTGTGCATTTGCTGTTTGGTGATCATCAACCGCATGTGGAAACGGTACAAATACCGCCATTTTACCTGCTGCAGCAATTTCACTAACCGTTAGCGCTCCGGCGCGACAAATCACAATATCGGCCCAGCTATAAGCGGTATCCATATCATCAATAAATTCAGCAACAGTTACTTGTTCATCGCCCATTTGTTGCTGCTGGTAACTTTCGCTCACACTAGCAAAATGGCCTTTACCAGTTTGGTGCCAAACATTAATGGCACAGGTATCATTTAAGCGCTTAAATGCTTCAGGCAGTGTTTGGTTAAGTACTTGCGCACCTAGTGAGCCACCCACTACAAGCATATTAATTGGACTTGATATTTCCCGCTTAGGTATATCAACTACACTCTGACGCACAGGGTTACCCACCAGCTCAGCTTTACCACTGGCAAAAGCACTTGGAAATGCAGCTAATACGCGATTCGCAAATTTCGCTAGCCATTTATTGCTCATACCAGCTACGGCGTTTTGCTCATGAATTACCAAAGGGATACCGAGACTTTTTGCCGCAATACCCGTAGGGCCTGTCACGTAGCCGCCCATAGCTAAAACCACGTCAGGGCGTTGTTGTTTTAATACTTTACGCGCCTGCAATATTGCATTAATAACCATGAATGGCGCTTTAATGAGGCGTTTTAAACCATTACCTCGCACGCCTTTTACATCAATAAAATCAATTTCTATGTTGTGCTTGGGCACGACACTGGCTTCCATTCTATCAGGAGTGCCTATCCAGCTAACTTGCCAACCTTGCTGTTTGAGATAATCAGCAACCGCAATCCCCGGGAAAATATGTCCACCTGTGCCCCCTGCTACAACGACTATTTTTTTACTCATCGTTTAGCTCCCCCCGACGTGGCCTGTTTAGTTGCCATCTTCGTTTCAAAATCTACCCGTAATAAAATACCAGTGGCTATGGTCATCATTAATAAACTTGAGCCACCATAGGAAATAAACGGTAGGGTTAGTCCTTTGGTTGGTAATATACCGGCACTGGCGCCTACATTAACCATAGTTTGAAATGCAAACCAAATACCGATAGCTAAAGCTAAATAGCCTTCATATTCTTTACCGTTTTTAAGCGCATTTTGGCCAATTAGTAGCGCTCTAAATACTAATGTCCCTAATACCATTAAAATACTCAATACGCCCATAAAACCAAGTTCTTCAGCAATCACGGCAAAAATAAAATCGGTGTGAGCTTCCGGTAAATATTGTAATTTTTGTACGCTATTACCTAAGCCTTGGCCAAACCAATCACCTTGGCTATAAGCCATCAGTGATTGTACTAATTGATAACCTTTACCAAAAGGATCGTCCCAAGGCTCTAAAAAACCCACCACACGCGCCATACGATAGGGCTCAAACACAATCAACCCAACCACCAGCGCAATACCGGTTAAAATAAGTGCAAAAAATTGCCAAAGCTTAGCACCAGCTAAAAACAATAAACCAACCGTAGTAACAAACATCACCACCACGGTTCCTAAATCGGGCTGCATTAAAATAAGTGCCGCATAAACGGCAAATACCGCTATGGGTTTAGCAAAGCCTTTTATGTTTTCTTGTACTTCACTGCGCTTACGCACTAAATAGCCTGCGATATAACTAAAAAAGAATAACTTAGCGAGCTCGGAGGCTTGAATATTAAACGGTCCTATAGGTATCCAGCGGGTCGAACCATTCACTTCTCGCCCCACAATTAGCACCACCAATAACAACACTAAGCCGATTAGTAATAAGTAGGGATTAGCTTTTTTCCACCACGACATAGGTACTTGAGTACTAATGCAAAATAAACAAAACGAGAGCCCTAAAAAAATACCGTGGCGGATAGTAAAATGATAAATATTGCCAAACAGCCTATCGGCCGTCGGCATTGAAGCACTAGTTACCATCACAAAGCCCACCCCTATTAGCATTAACATGCAATAAAGGAGCGGCACATCATAAAGCTGCGCCGAAGGTTTAGGAGTAAATGCCTCTTTAATATCCGCAAAAGCTATCATGGCAGCTCCTGCAATACACAATGCACAAAATCATCGCCGCGCTGCATATAGTTGTTATACATATCTATACTGGCGCAGGCTGGGGCTAATAAAACCGTATCGCCTGACGTACTTAATTGTTTAGCAAGCGCCACAGCTTCAGACATGTTAGTGGTTAAATGACCTTTAGCAGTTAGTGCCATTAACTCTTTTGCATCTTTACCAAAGCAAATGAGGGCTTTAACGTGTTGCTCAACATAAGGTTTAAGTGCCTCTAAATCAGCGCCTTTGGCATCGCCACCAGCAATAACCACTAAGTTTTGTTGCTTACCCGCTAAACTATCAATAGCGGTAATTGTTGCGCCTACATTGGTGGCTTTAGAATCATTAAAATACTTAACGCTATTAAACTCACCCACAAACTGGCAACGATGTGCCAAGCCATTAAATTGAACTAACGCAGTTTTATAATGCGCTTTAGTTATTTCAAACGGGCTGAGTAACGCCATTACTGCCAGTGTATTTAAATAATTATGCTTACCCACAACGGCTAAGGTACTTACTGGCAAATAAGCTTCGCCCTTTACCATAAAGTGCGCTTCGTTATTATGCTGTGCTAAGTGGTAATCACCTTGTGTTTCTCCAAAACTAACTTGTGGTGCTAACGTGCGACTCACTGGGTGGGTTTGTCTATCGTCAGCATTAATAACTAAAAGTTCAGCGCCGTTATAAATACTTAACTTTGAATCTATATAAGCTTGATAGCTATCATAGCGATCGAGATGATCTTCTGAAATATTAAGCACAGTTGCACTGCTGGCTTTTAAGCTGTCAGTGGTATCAAGCTGAAAACTCGATAGTTCCAGTACAAATACATCAAAGTCACCGTCAAGTAAATCCAGTACAGCTGTGCCAATATTGCCGCCCAGTGCTACTTTATAACCTGCGGTTTTTAATACTTCGTAAGCAAGGGTTACTACCGTTGATTTACCGTTTGAACCTGTTACCGCAACAACTGGTTTAGTGTTAATGCGGGCAAATAACTCAACATCACCAATTATTTCTACACCTGCATTCATTGCCTGTGCAACCGCAGGGGTTTTTAAACTTAGCCCGGGACTAATAATGATCATATCGCAAGCACTGAGCGCCGCGTTATTTAAATCACCAAAGTGAGTATTTAGATTAGCGGCATGTTGCTTGAGCCAATCAACACCGGGAGGATTTTCTCGGCTATCGACTACATTGGGCTGTATTCCTTGAGATAATAAAAAGCGCACAATGCCCAGGCCGGTTACACCGAGCCCGAGCACTGTTATTTTTTTATTTTTTATCTCGTTTAAATACTGCATTTATCGGATCTTTAATGTCGCAAGGCCAGCGAGCACTAGCACAATAGAAATTATCCAAAAGCGCACAATAACGCGTGGCTCTGGCCATCCTTTAAGTTCATAATGGTGGTGAATCGGCGCCATTTTAAAAATACGTTGGCCGCGTAATTTATAAGAGCCAACTTGTAAAATTACCGACAGCGCTTCCATTACAAACACGCCCCCCATAATAATAAGTAATAACTCTTGGCGAACCAGCACAGCAATAATACCTAATGCACCACCTAGAGCTAACGAGCCTACATCGCCCATAAACACTTGTGCTGGGTAGGTGTTAAACCATAAAAAGCCTAACCCTGCACCCACAATAGCGGTACACACCACTACCAATTCACTGGCAAGTGGCAAATGCGGAATATGTAAATAAGCTGAAAAGTTAATATTACCGGTTAAATAAGCAATAATAGCCAACGCTGCAGCCACTAAAATTGTTGGCACAATAGCTAAGCCATCTAGTCCGTCGGTTAAGTTTACCGCGTTTGAGGTGCCCACTAATGCAAAATACGTGATTACGATATAAAACAGTCCTAGCTGTGGCAGTACATCTTTAAAAAATGGTACAACAAGAGATGTCTCTGTCGTTTGGGTACTGGTCATGTAAAGTGCAGTTGCTACAACCAATGCAATTACTGATTGCCAAAAATACTTCCACTTAGCAATCAGTCCTTTAGGATCTTTGCGGATCACTTTGCGGTAATCGTCAATAAAGCCAACAATCCCCAATGAACCAATCACAAATAATGTGGCCCATACGTATTTATTTGACAAATCAGCCCACAATAAAGTGCTGGTGAATATTGCCGCTAAAATAAGTAAGCCACCCATGGTCGGCGTACCCGATTTAGACAAATGCGATTGCGGACCATCATCACGTACTGTTTGTCCAATTTGCATGCGCTGTAAACCACGAATTAACTTTGGCCCCAAATAAAGCGACATAATTAATGCGGTCAAAATACCTAAAATGGCACGAAGAGTTAAATACGAAAAAACATTAAAGCCACTATAATATTGAGTTAAATACTCAGCCAGCCAAACTAACATTATGATACTCCATTGATGGCTTGTTGCTGGCCATTAACTAAATCGGTTACTAAAAGCTCCATGCGAGAACTGCGTGATCCTTTCACGACAAGGGTAATTTTTTTATCTACTTTGCTAATACTGTTTTGAATTTGCTGCAGCATTTGCTCACGATTTGAAAAGTGACGATTAGGCAGCTCAAATACATCACTTGCTGACTTACTTAATACACCGAGTGTAAATAGCTCATCAATGCCTTGCGCTAATGCATATTCGCCCACTTCTTGATGATACTTACGAGCATCTTCACCAAGCTCCCCCATATCACCGAGAGCCAAAATACGATGACCTTGAATATCGCTAAGTAAATCAATCGCCGCTTTTACCGATTTAACGTTGGCATTATAAGTATCATCAATAATGGTGAGTGAATCACTAGCTTCAATCAGGTTAACCCGCCCTTTAACTTCACCCATGGTCGCTAGGGCGCTGGCAATTTCTTCAAGTGACACGTCAAACTCACTGGTTAATGCCGCAGCAATAAGCGCGTTGCTAATATTATGCTTGCCTGGCAATGCTAACGTAACCGGAACTCTGTGTTGTTTGGTACATAACATAAAGCTTGCTCGAGCTTGTGCATCTAGGCTGATGTCCTCAGCCCAAATATCCAGTTTTTCACTGCTAGAAAAACATTTAACCTTTCGCGCTGCTAATTTATCAAGCCAATACTGACTAAACTCGCTATCGCAATTAACAATGGCAATGCCATCGTCTTTTAAACCATCGTAAATTTCGCCTTTGGCTTGTGCTACCCCTTGTAAGCTACCAAAACCTTCTAAATGTGCCGCGGCAACATTACATACCACGGCAACATCCGGTTTGGTCATGGCGGTAGTGTAGGCAATTTCACCAATATGGTTTGCACCGAGTTCAATAACAGCATAACGATGCTGTGGCTCTAATCTCAATAAGGTAAGAGGCACGCCAATATCATTATTGAAGTTGCCTTTAGTCGCTAAAACATCCCCTTTACTTGATAAAATAGCGGCACACATTTCTTTAACTGTGGTTTTACCTACACTGCCAGTAATAGCGATAGTTTTAGGTGCAACTTGCGCCATAACCGCTGTTCCAATTGTGCCTAATGCAATACGGGTATCGGCAACTACAAATTGAGCAATGTCGGTATCAATAGCGTGATCGACAATGACTCCAATAGCACCTTTTTGTTTTGCTTGCTCAATAAACTTATGACCATCAAAGTTAGGGCCCTTAAGTGCCAAAAACACTTCACCATCACATAAAGTACGGGTATCGGTGTTTATATTTATTACTTGACGATTATCACCTTGATAATCGGTTGCTAGCACATTAGCTAGCCAATCAAAATCCATTGGGATCATGCTTGAGACCCTCTTACTGCTTGTTTTAATTGTTGTTGTACAAATTGGCGGTCGCAAAAATCAATGCGTTTGTTACCTATAATTTGATAGTCTTCATGCCCTTTACCGGCAATTAAAATAACCTCACCGGCTTTTGCGTTATCTATAGCAAATTGTATCGCAGCACCACGGTCGGCCTCTAAATGGGCGTTTTGTGGGTGTGTTAATCCTGCAGCTACATCATTAATAATTTCATTGGGATCTTCAGAGCGCGGGTTATCACTGGTAATGATCACTTTGTCTGCAAACTGCTCAGCGGCTTGTGCCATTAGTACACGTTTACCTTTATCTCTGTCGCCGCCGCAACCAAATACACAACTCACTCCACCTGGTACATGTTGTTGCAGCGCTTGTAACGCTAGTGCGAGTGCATCAGGCGTATGTGCATAATCAACTACGCAAGTAGGCATATTTGGCGCTGTAAATGCTTGCATTCTGCCTGCTACAGGTTGCAAATACTCACACCCTGCCACTAATTGCGTTAATGGGTAACCTAGCGCTAATAATGTGGCTAAAGCAGCGGTTAAATTATATAGATTAAATTCACCATATAACGGTGATTTTATGGCAATATCACCCCAACTTGTAGTTAATTGCGCCGAAATACCGGTTGCCGAATAGCTAACATCAGAAAAATACACAAACTGAGCGTTTTTAGGGGCTAAGTTTTTACGGCCATAACAAATTAGTTTATTAAAGCTATATTTTTCAATCCATTGCTCTGCTTGTCCGTCATCTTGGTTAAGAATGACATTGGCAGCATCAAAATCACGAAACAGCATCAATTTGGCATCACCGTAACTATCCATGTCACCATGATAATCTAGATGATCGCGAGATAAGTTAGTAAAAACCGCCGCTTTGAAATGGCACTGATCAACACGGTGCTGCACTAGACCATGCGATGATACTTCCATCGCTACTAAGCGATGTTGCTGCTCTTTTAAGTCACTTAAAATATGCTGTAAATCAACCGTTGATGGTGTGGTGTTTTGTAGCGGTGTTAAATTATCTGGATGGCCATAACCGAGCGTGCCTATAATTGCGGCTTGGGTACGACAAAACTGTGCTAAATGAGCAATCATTGCTGTAGTAGTCGACTTACCATTAGTACCTGTTACACCAATTAAGTCTAACTCTAGGCTCGGTTGCTGGTAAAATTTACTCGCTAAAACAGGCAATTTTTTATTTAATTCTGAGACTAAATAAAGCGGCTCAAAATCACTTTCAAACTCACACAGTCTGTCGGCAATAATTGCACTGGCACCATTCTCAATTGCTTTATCAATAAACTGTCCGCCATCAAGCTGATGACCTTTTATTGCCACAAACACATCACCCGGTTTTACATCGCGGCTGTCTAAACGCAACTCGTTTACCATTAAACGTGCTGCATCTATTTCTAAATATTTTAAAATTGTGTGTAAATCACGCACCATCATCTTTGCCCTTCACGTATGCCACCGAGTCTTTATCTGGGGCAACGTTTAAAATTCTTAATGAATTAGAGATTATTTCTGCAAACGCCGGACCTGCCGTTGCGCCACCGTAATAAACATCTCCACCGGGCTCGTTGATTAATACCACAACGGCTAATCGCGGATTACTTGCTGGGGCAATGCCCGCAAAATAACCTACATATTCGTCACCATAACCACCTGCAGCGGCCTTTTTAGAAGTACCCGTTTTACCAGCAGCGCGGTAACCATCAACTTTAATACGGCGTGCGGTACCACCTTCTTCAAATACGCTTTCCATCATATGAACTACAGCTTCAACATCTTGTTGTTGAAAAACACGTTCACCTTCAGGTATAGAGTCTTGCTTTAGTACAGTGAGTGGGCGGTTAACCCCACCTGCGCCTAACATGGCGTAAAAACGAGCCATTTGCGCGGTACTCACGGCAATATTGTAACCAAACGAAAGTGCGGCAATTTCGTGATCTGACCAACGACGGTTTGGGTAAAATAAACCACTGCTTTCCCCGACCATGCCGGTACCACTATCACTACCAAAACCCACCTTTTGGTAAAGACCTACAAAGTAGTCTTTGGGCACGGTTTGGCTTATTTTCGTTACGCCCATATTACTGGAGTACTTTAAAATTTCGCGCAGCGTCATTTCACCATGATTACGGGTATCTTGTACTAAGCTGCCCCCTAAACGCATCCAGCCTGGGTAGGTATCAACTTTGTCATCCGGTTGGATTGTGCCGTAGTCTAATCCAGCTAAAATGGCTAGAGGCTTAACGGTTGAGCCGGGTTCAAACAAATCGGTAATTGCACGGTTACGACGCTTATGAGGAGCCGCACCGCTTAAATTGTTAGGATTAAATGAAGGACTATTTACCATAGCCAAAACTTCACCAGTTTTAACATCAACCACCATGGCTGAACCTGAAGTGGCCTTGTAAGTTAATACCGCTGATTTAACCGCTTTGTAGGCAATCGCCTGAATACGCTGATCAATACTCAGTTGAATACTCTCAGGCTCCACTCGCTCGCGCTCATCAAGCACTTCAACTTCACGTCCTTGAGCATCTTTTCGAATCGTACGTCGGCCTTCTTCACCTGTGAGTGCATTTTCGTAAAGCTTTTCTATGCCTTCAATGCCTTTGCCATCGATATTAGTAAAACCAATGATATGCGCACTGACCTCACCGGCAGGGTAATAGCGTTTTGATTCATCTAATAAATGAATACCTGGTAGGCGTAAATCGCCAATATAATTAGCAACAGCCGGAGTAACTTGGCGTTTTAAGTAAACAAAGCGACGAGTAGGATCATCAAGTAGTCGGGTATTAATTTTGCTCGGTTCAATGCGCAGTACATCGGCTAGTTCACGCCAGCGCAAATCGTTTTTATAATACAGGGCGGTACGCTTGTTTAGCTCAGCAACATTTTCACGCAGAGTTTGCTGATCTTCACCATTTTTACGGGCTTGTCTGAGCACTTTGCTCACCAGTGATTTATGCAAAGCTTTAGGATCTGCATACACACTGACTACAGGCACACTAACAGCTAACTCTTTACCGTTACGATCGAAGATCATACCGCGTTGCACATGCAATTTTTCAACACGTACTGTACGCTTGTCACTTTCGGAGCGAGCCTTATCGGGTTCAATTACTTGCAAATATGCGGCGCGCGATACCAAAGTCACAAACACTAAAAAAATCACCGCACACACTAAAATAAAGCGCCATGCGATTAGGTTGTTGACTGGTTTTTTGCCTCGCGTTCTCATTGTAATATAATTACCTGCTCATCTTGGCTGGTTGGCCGCTTCATTTCTAATTGTGACGTTGCCACTTCTTCAATGCGTGCATGTTGCGAATAAAATTCTTCTTCCACTAAAAAATAACGCCACTCTAAATCCAATTCATCACGCTCTTGCAGTAACGAATCTTGCTCAATTAATTGCGCACGAGATAAATGAGTTACCTGCACCACGCTCAAACTTGACGCGAATATCACAACCAACAAGGCCAAGGTGATCTTGTTCGCACCTAGGCCTTTAATTATTTCAATAAATAGATTAGGTTGGCGATAACTCGCTTTTTTACTCATCCCAACCTCTGTGCAATCCTTAGTACTGAGCTACGAGAGCGTGGATTGCGAGCCACTTCATCAGCACTTGGTTTAATAGCTTTACCCACTGCTTTTAACGTCAGGTTTTTATTTATTTGTGCGTCGGTTAAAGGCAGACCTCTGGGTATCGCTTCTCCCTTACTCTGTTTTTTAATAAATTGTTTTACAATGCGATCTTCTAAAGAGTGAAAAGAAATTACAACTAAGCGACCACCCGGCTTAAGAACTTTAATCGCCGCTTGTAGTGCGGTTTGAATTTCCTCTAACTCGCTATTGATATAAATACGAATTGCCTGAAACGTGCGCGTTGCAGGATGTTTAAACTTATCTTTAACAGGTACTGCTTCATCAACTAAATCTGCGAGCTGTTTAGTGGTAGTGATTGGCGTATGTTCACGCACTTCCAATATCTTGTGCGCAATGCGCTTACCAAACTTTTCTTCACCTAGCTTTTTGATCACATGGGTAATGTCATCTAGTTCCGCTTCAGCTAACCACTGCGCAGCGCTACGGCCTGTGCTTGGATCCATTCGCATATCAAGCGGGCCGTCTTTCATAAAACTAAAGCCACGAGCGGCATCATCTAACTGCGGTGACGACACACCAATATCAAGTAAAATGCCATCAACTTTACCAATTAGATCGTTTTGCTCAGCAACTTCGTATAACTTTGAGAACCGTGAGTGAGCAATCGAAAAACGTGAATCATCGGCAAACTTTTCTGCTGACTTTATAGCTTGTGGATCCTGATCAATAGCCTGCAAGCGACCAGCGTCGCCCAAGCGCGCTAATATTTGCCCTGAATGCCCGCCACGTCCAAAGGTGCCATCCATGTAAATGCCGTCTGGCTTAATTGCAAGTGCATCTATGGTTTCGTCCATTAATACGGATACGTGTTCAAATTGCGCTGTCATTAGCTATTTTTTGCCTTTTTGTTTTGCCGCTAGAGGGTAAAGTTATCTAAATCGTCATTCGGTTCAAATTCGCCAAGCCTTTCAAGCTCAGTGTCTTGTCGCATTTGTTCGTGCCAACGCGCCTCATCCCAAATCTCAAATTTATTCATTAAGCCCACCAGCATAATTTTTTTGCCAAGTTCTGCATGTGAGCGCAAAGAAGGCGCCAGCAAAATTCGACCGTTTTTATCAAGCTGATACTCTGTCGCATTACCTAACAACATACGTTGCATCCGTCGCGCTCTGGGATTCATATTAGATATTTTTGCTAAACGGCTTTCTATTTCTAACCATTCAGCAAGGGGGTATAACCAAAGGCAAGGCTCATTGAGTGCAACAGTGCAAATAACCGTTCCCTGATCTTCAGACAATAGCGTGTCTCGGTACTTTGTTGGTACCGCAAAACGTCCTTTATCATCCAAACTCAGTGAACTTGCGCCACGAAACATAAAAAGCCTATTGTAAAATTATTTTAATCAACTTTTTGATTAACCCGATCCAGTTTGATCCACTAAACACCACTTTTTACCACAGTGCTCCAGTTTAGGGCTTGACAAGCCTTTTTGTCAAGTAAGTCACCCAGCTTTAGCGCCCCGCGAAGCCTGAAAAAATAAGGCTCAGATTAAAGCGGTTGAATTGTTTAGTAAAAAATCTGATCAGCCAGTAAAAAATTTTTTATCGTTTTTTTTATTAGCTTACTGGCATTATTTGCTTAATGAATAAACAGTGAATAATTACAATTTATTTAGGGTGTGTAGGGCTTTGTTTATTCGAACTAGGTGCAACTAAATCGTGACCTGAAATGTATAACCGAGTAAGCAAAGGAAAAATCAACCTCGAATGATCAAAACGCCTTAGTTTGTAAAAATTACAAACTGTTGTCGCAATAGTTACAGCTATAAACCTACTAAAAATTAGTAAATAAAATACAATCCATAAAAAACAATGAGTTAAAAACTGGTTTAATCATTGCACCTTAATAATTACTTTTAAAAAACTATTAAGGATTGATTATGGCTACGGCAACTAAGAGCAAAACTGCTATCGATGCAAAACAAGAGATTGAGGCCCCGTTAACAGATAAGGCAACATCAGCTGCGCATGACGCAGTAGATGCATTATCGAGTAAAGCGGCGGTAGCTGAAAATGGCGTTCGTAAAGGAGCAAGCAGCTCAGCAGAAACACTTAATGAGAAACAATTAGCAGCTCGCGAGAAATTAGAAGAATGTACTTCTAAGACTCGTCAACTCGCATCAGAAAACCCATTAGCAACGGCTGGTCTTGCATTTGCTGCTGGTATGTTAGTTACTGCACTATTTCGTCGCAAGTAATACTAATGCAAAACCTACATTCAACATCAAGTGAATCACAATCGACAGATTCGCAGTCATCGGCAAAACATGCCGATGACTGGCAAGATCATGTTGCTAAGCTTGCTGATTATGCAGCGCAGCTCAAGGATGATTATCATCAACAAGGAAAGTTGACACATCAGCTTGCCATAGCTGAATGGAAATTGTCGTTAAGATCCTTAGCACTGATCACCATCCTACTTGGATGTTTTGCCAGTGGCTTGGTGTTACTGTGGGTCGGGTTTTTAGGTATTGTAGGCTTTGCGACTTTTGACTTATTTAGCTCGATTTGGCTGAGCATTACTGTAGTGATCAGCCTACAAATTTTATGCTTAATTTGGCTGTGGCGAAACGCAGTTTATCTAAGCAAAAAAATTGGCTTTACTAAAACGCTAAATAGTCTAAAGCAGCTACTTAAATTATAAGGCATACACTATTATGTTAATTAATTACTTGATCAACTCACCGAATGCTCGAGTGCAACAGCTACACAAAGAAGTCGTGATGCGCTCTGAGCTAAAGCGTCAGCACCTCACGGCAATAAAATATCGAGCCAAACGTTTTGCCGCAACAAAAGTGGGGCTCGTTAGTGCTTTTACCGCAGGCGCGGTTGTGGAGTCGGCAAAAGGAGACACCAACATGGTAAAAAAATACAGTTGGTTATTAAAACTACTCGCTTAAAATTCACTCCTGCATTAAATCGTCACGACAGTGAGCCAAAATAACCGTTTTGATAATCGCTAACCGCTTGGCGAATTTCAGCTTCAGTGGTCATTACAAACGGTCCCATATGTGCAATTGGCTGATTAAGCGGATCAGCTGCTAAAATCAGAACACCTGCTGCTGCTTCGGCACGTATGCAAATATCACTCGATGGCTCAACAATAAGTAACTTTCCTGAATCAAAGGTTTCACCTTGCGCTGATTCTAATGACCCAGTGTGTATGTAAATCATCACTTTTTGCTGTTTTAGTGCTGGTAGATAAAGCTCCTTACCTGCAGGCAAAGCCACATCGGCTATAGCACCATTAGCGGCTAAGTTTTGTAAGCTTGAAGCCAATTGCTGTGATTCAAATTGCCATGTCCCTGCTAGCGCTTTAAGACTAATACCTTGCTGATTAGTAAAACTCGGTGCTGGATGCTCTGTGGTATCCTGGTATTGCGGCTCACGCATTTTGTCAGCGCTTGGCATATTGAGCCAAATTTGAAAGCCATGTAAGCCTTGTTCAGCATCAGCAAGTGGCATTTCACTGTGCATAACACCACTACCGGTGCTCATCCATTGCACGTCACCGGCGCGAATTGCTTCTGTGTTACCCATTTGATCTTTATGCTCAAATCCTCCTTTTAAAATATAGGTAAAAGTTTCGATACCGCGATGAGGGTGAGGAGGAAAACCACCAATATAGTCACTCTCATCATCAGATTTAAGCTCATCAATCATTAAAAATGGGTCTAAATATTTACCATCAAATCCTGGAATACGACGGATATTGACGCCATCCCCATCTTGGGTAGCATAAGCAGTTAAAACTTTGGTTATTTTCATTTTTTGCCTAATATGTTATGTAAATATATAAGGGATTAAATTATTATTTCATCATGTTTTTTATACGTAAATTAATATATTTCAATCATATGCAACACTATTTTATTGCAAAATCTTAGATATAACCTTAGTACTTCAATGGTTATTTATAGTAGGATTATCAAGCGTCACTCTACTTTGCACTAATTTGGATACGACTATTTTTACTTCATCATTAAAACATCAACTCTACCGCCTTCTTATGCTAATTTGCATACCTGTTGCTGCTATTATTTTAGTAACCTTGTGGTTTAGTCGTGACGCAGCCATTAAAGAGCACGAGACAAAAGTGCGCACCATCACTGAGCAACTAATTATCAAACAACAAAGCATGATTGATGATGTCAAAAAAGTTACTGAGTTTTTAGCAAAAAAACAAAAAGACATTAAGTCTTTACCCTCTAATTGTCCTGCGTATTTTTTAGATGTTAAGGCACTCAATGGTAATATCGCGAATATTGGTATAGTAAATAAAAATGGTGACCTAATTTGTACCTCAAAAAGTAGCGACACTAATATTAACATTAGTGACCGTCCCTATTTTAAAAACGCGATCGCCAGTAAAGAGTTCAGTATTGGCCATTTCCAGCACGATCGCAGCCTCAAAGCGCAAAGTATTAACTTTGCTTACCCTATCTTAAATGAAAATAATGATATTGAAGGCGTTATTGTGACCGTAATCGCTTTAGACTGGTGGAGCTCGGCACTTAATACTTTAAATTTATCGACAGAAATCAGAGCTGTCATTACTGACTCTAACGGTAGTATTTTAACTAACTACCCTTTTTCAGCCGATAGACTAGGCAACAAATTGGAAAAGTTCGATTTAGCGCATAACTTGCAAGCTGGTGTTATTTTTAAAGGAAAAGATGGTATCCGAAGAGTTTTCCATCAAACAACACTCTATCGTGATGGCAATAACAATAAGCTCTCTATTTATATTACTCAACCAATAGATGAAACACTTGAGCAAATAGATATTAACTTTGTAAAAATGGTTTTGGGATTTTTAATTACCATTTTGCTTTTAGCCGTATTGGCTAGACGATTAGTTAATAAAAGCATCTTAAACCCGATTAAAAGTTTAACGCAGGCCGTTAACCGCTTAGCAGCCGGTAATATGCCTCATGACGACGAGCAGCCCAATAGTCCTGAGCTAAATAGACTCTATCATCGTTTTAAATATATGGCCGAAACTCGCTTAACAGCTGAAGCATGCCTTAAACATAAACATGACGAGCTTAATAGCTTGCTTAATGCGCTACCCGATGCTTTTTTACGTGTAGATGCCAATGGCAATATACTTGATACCGGTGGACGTATTAAATCGTTAAATTATAGCCATTCAACACCGCCTAAAAAGTTATCGTGTTTATTCTCTAGTGCTAATTTAAAACAAGTAGAAGAGTACTTAACAACCTTGAGCGCTCCTGTCACTGTTGAGCTTGAACATAAACAAAACGAGCAGTTCTTTGAAGCGAAAATCAGCCCAATGAAAAAAGTGGATGAGTTTATAATTGTTATTAGTAACATCACGCAACGAAAGCAGAATCAAGAGTCTTTGCATTTAGCGTCATTAGTTTACAACAACAGCAGTGAAGGTATGGCAATCACAGATGAAAATGGCGTTATTTATGATGTGAACCCTGCATTTTGTGAAACAACTTTGTATTCTCGAAAAGAAGTACTCAATAAAACGGTGGGTATTTTATCATCGGGTAAACACGATAAAGAGTTTTATGATTACATGTGGCAGTCAATAAATAAAACTGGCCGCTGGCAAGGTGAAATAACCAATCGTCGTAAAAATGGCGAGCTGTATGTTGAATGGTTAACCATAGATACTATTTACGATAAAAATAAAGCCCCAACTAGCCGTATTGCTATTTTTACTGATCTAACCGAGAAAAAACAAGCTGACGAGCTAATTTGGCGACAAGCTCATTTTGATCATTTAACCGACTTACCTAATCGACTAGAACTAAAAGAGCGGTTGAACAAACGATTTACGAGCGTAAACAACCACGACCAAAAACTGGTCATTATGCTGTTAGATATTGATCACTTTAAAGATATTAATGATACGTTAGGCCATCATTATGGCGATAGATTACTTAAATTAGTATCTGAGCGAATTGTGCAAACAGCCAAAGAGGCTGACTTTGTAGCCCGTATTGGTGGCGATGAATTTGTTATTGTATTTAGTGACTTACGCGGTAGCGATAATATCAAACAAATAGCAAAATCACTGCTACTTAGCCTTGCTTCGACTATTTTTATTGAAGATGAAAAAGTGTATATCAGTGCCAGTATTGGTATTGCCTGCGCGCCAGATGATGGCCAAAACCCAGAGCAACTGCTTAAAGCTGCTGACCAAGCTATGTATAAGGCAAAAAATAGCGGCCGAAATGACTTTGAATTTTTCTCACATGATATGCGTGAAGATGCAAATGCAAGAATGCAGTTGCTCAAAGAGCTTCGCTCAGCCATAGAGTTAGAGCAATTTGAGTTATATTATCAGCCTATTGTGTCCCTTGATGATTTACACGTCCATAAAGCTGAGGGACTTATTCGATGGCAACACCCAGAAAAAGGGCTGATCAGCCCCGCTGACTTTATTCCCTTAGCTGAAGAAACCAGACAAATAAATGCGCTCGGTCAATTTGTATTTACTGAAGCACTGCAAACACTTAATGATATTAAAAAACACATTCAAGATGAATTTCAAATAAGTATTAACGTATCGCCGGTGCAGCTCGCAACCACAGACAGTGGTATAGACGATTGGTATGGCATGCTTGAGACAGCAAATTTACCTGCATCGAGTATTGTGGCAGAAATTACTGAAGGCTTGATGGTTAATCCTGAAGAGCTGACCCAAAGCCGCCTAAAAGCCTTGGTTAAATCAGGGATGCAATTAGCACTCGATGATTTTGGTACGGGTTACTCATCGCTTGCTTACTTACAAGAAATGGATACCGACTACCTAAAAATTGATAAACGCTTTGTTGATAATATTCAAAAAGACAGCCAGGAGCTGGCCTTATGTGAAGCTATTATTATGATGGCTCATCAGCTTGGTTTAAAAGTAATTGCCGAAGGCATAGAAACAAAATTACAAATGGATTTATTACTTGAGGCAGGTTGTGATTATGGTCAAGGCTATTTGTTTTCAAAGCCGCTGCACAAAACCTCGTTTATGCAGCTGATAACAACGAACCAAGTAATTAAGCTCTGATAAAAGTAATAGAGTTATTTAATATCAAGGTGGTCTGCAACATAAGCGCCTCGCTGCCCTCTTTTTTTATCTGGGCCTATTGTGCTGTCTTGCGCTGTTTGCTGCTCTAACGCAGCATTAATTGAGGCTCCCAAAATAATGATATAAGTGCTAATAAACAGCCACATAAGCATAATAACCACCCCACCTAAAGAGCCATATGTTTCGTTGTAACTGGCAAAATGAGATACATAAAATGAAAAGCCAAAAGATGCCACAATCCATAATACTGTGGCAGTGAATGAGCCTACGGTAACCCAGCGCCACTTAGCTGCTTTTCTGTGAGGCGCGTAACGATATAAAATTAACAATGCAAAGTTAAAGGTTAGTGCCAGTAATGGCCATGAGATAAGCATGATTAAAAAATCAATACTCTCTTTTATTCCTAACAGGTTAAGTGCTAACGGTAATATACCTATAATTACCAATGCTATAACCGCCACCACAATCGCGCCCACTGAAAATAATAAACGTACAAGTTGCGCCTTAAAAAATGAACGCTTTTCGTATTCGTGATAACTAATATTACACGCGGTGATCAAAGCTTGGCTGCCCTTAGAGCTACTCCAAATAGTGAGCAGTAAAGTGCCCAGCGCGCTAAGACTTAAACTAGTTTGAGACTTTTGCGCAAGGCTTGAAACCTGAGACAAAATAATCTCTTGGGTACTTTGCGGCAATAACGCCATAAATTGACTTAAATACGCACTAATATCGTTCGGTGAAGCAAAATAAGCATACACAGACACCAACGCCGCAATGGCAGGAAAAATAGCAAGAAGTGCATAAAAGGCCACGCCTGCTGCCACCAAGGATAAATTATCACGGCTCATTTGTTTTATAATTCGCTTTGCAATATCCCACCAGCCACGTAGAGGGATATGGTTAGGCTGCTTGGCTCTTTGGCCACGCTTAAAGTCACTCATCGTTAACTCCCCTTTGTTGCTTTAATTCACAGCAAGTTTAATACCAAACAAATACTGCTTGGTATTAAACTTGCTGCTATTGTTTTACACAGACCCTAATTAACTCAACCCAACACGGATGGCTCCTATGCTCAGCGCTTTAATTGCAACACTCGCTAATAACGCATCTATTCCCGCAATCGACACCGTTCAGCCAAACTCGGTTTCATGGGGCTTTTTAAAAGAGCAAAGCGTGCAATTACTACACTCATTCGTGCAATTACTGCCCACTTTGTTTTTAGGGATTATTATTTTGGTGATTAGTTATTTAATCGCCACCCCATTATCACGCTTGTTAATAAAGCCCGTTACTTACATGACCAACAGTAAATTAGTACACCTAGTTGCTAGGCGTGGCATTAGTACCTTAATTATTTTACTCGGGTTTTACCTATTTTTACGTTTGGCTGGCTTGACTGAATTCGCGGTCGCTATTATGAGTGGCACTGGGTTAATAGGGCTTATTTTAGGGTTTGCCTTTCGGGATATTGCTGAGAACTTTATTGCCAGTTTACTTTTGAGTGTACAACGTCCATTTAAAATTGATGATGTAATAGAAGTAGATGGCAGAATAGGTATAGTTAAAAAAGTAACTGCACGAGCGACCACTTTAGTTGACTACGATGGCAATCATATTCAAATACCCAATGCGACTGTGTATAAAAATACCATTAAAAACTTAACCGCTAATCCAAAAATGCGCGGTCATTTCTCAATTGGTATTGGCTACGATAATGACATTCGCGACGCTCAAAGTCTTGCGATTAGCGTTATAACCAATCAAAACTCTGTGCTTAGCGATCCACCTCCTCAAGTATTGGTTGATAACTTAGGCTCCGCCACTATTAACTTTACCGTTTACTTTTGGGTCAATGGCGAACAATACAGCGTTGTAAAAGTAGCCTCACAGCTTATGAGAGAGTTAATTAACAGCTTTACACAACATAATATAAGCATGCCTGACGATGCCAGAGAACGTGTATTGCTCAATAGCCAAGGTGAAGACATTTACCCCACAGCAAGCGAAGCTAAAACAGAGACAACAGAAAAAACTAAAGAGAAACCACATACTCAAAAACATAAAACCACAGAGCATGAACACGGTATTGATGATGTAAGCAGTGATACGGATGATATTCGCGAGCAAGCCGATGAATCGCGCGATCCGGAGCAGGGTAAAAATATTATATAGATAGGTTCGAGGTTCGAGGTTCGAGAAATTTAAAAGCCTTGCGGTTAACATTACAAGGTTTTTTATGCCTGAAGGCGATAGTTAGTCTCGCGTCGAGTTTAGGTTTTAAGCCCGCAACCTGACAGCTTATTCCAAACACAAAAAAGCCCGCAGCGTTAACTGCGGGCTTTTTTATTGAATGAGTGAGTTAGCCATATAAGCCGGGTTCTGTCCTTTCCGAAGAAAGTGATAATCATTCGTCTAGGCCATAAATCGCTCTATGGCTCAAGCAACCTACCCGGTTCCAACGTGGGCCACGCCATAAGGAACCCTATTTGGTCTTGCTCCGAGTGGAGTTTACCTTGCAACCGACTATTACTAGCGGCCCGGTGCGCTCTTACCGCACCCTTTCACCCTTACCAATCCGAAGATTGGCGGTCTTCTCTCTGCTGCACTTGTCGTGGGCTCACGCCCCCCAGCCGTTAACTGGCACTCTGCCCTATGGAGCCCGGACTTTCCTCCCCCTGATCATTTTCGTCACAGGCAGCGATTATCTTGGCTAACTCGGCGCGCAGTATACATGAGAGCACAACACTACGCAGTAAACATTTACTGTTTTTCTTCAATAATTGTTTTATACAACGCGTTTTTCTTCATGCCGAAGTAATCGGCTACTACACCACACGCTTTTTTCATTGGCATTTCGTTTTCAAGTAACGCTAACATTTTACGGGCTTCTGGCGGAATATCGTCAACTACCTTAGCTTTACCCGGCAGCATGAGTACTATTTCGCCGCGTTGTTTAGTTGGATCGTCAGTTAAAAACTGCTTTAACTCACTCACTGTGCCATTAAAAAAGGTTTCAAAGGTTTTAGTGAGCTCTTTGGCAAATACCACCTGCTGCTCACTACCTAGCGCTGCTTCTAAATCGTCAAGGCTTGCCATAATACGGTGGGTACTTTCATACATAATACTGGTAATACTTGAGTTAACCGCATCTATAAAAAAGTCTTGGCGCGCTTTACTTTTGGCAGGTGTGAAGCCAATAAATTGAAAACGATCAGTAGGTAACCCAGAACAACATACCGCTGTAATAGCAGCACATGCACCAGGTACGGGTGTTACACTTGCGCCTTGCTCACGACATAAGTTAACCACCGCATAACCAGGGTCGCTTATAAGCGGCGTGCCTGCATCAGAGACCAGTGCAATATTTAACCCTTGATTAAGTTGGTCGATAATTTGCTGCGCTTTTTGCTTTTCATTATGGTCATGTAACGCAAAGGTTTTAGCCTTAATACCAAAGTGGCTAAGTAGCTTACCAGTATGGCGAGTGTCTTCAGCCGCGATTAAGTCAACCTGCGATAATGTCGCGATTGCACGCTGACTTAAGTCGTCATAATTGCCGATTGGGGTGGCAACAACGTAAAGAGTGCCAATTTTCTGTGAATTCTCCTCATTTAACATTGAGGTCTCCTGCGTCAGTCAGTAATATAAGCAAATCGCGTTAACGTATGGGAAATCATTGTGCGACTTAAACTAGTTAGTCTATTAATTATATTGTCAGGGTTATCGGCGTGTAGCACAACCGAAAAACCAACTAAAACCAGCGATAACTTAAGTAACAGTGCCAATACGCTGAAAAATGAAGCACTGAATGCGCAATCTATTTACCAATTAGCGCAAAACCGCTATGGCGCTGATAAAATTCAGCTACTTTATAGTGCTCGTGATAGCGCAATTACAGAAGAAAACTGGCCACTACTCGAAAAAATATGCACTGAACTTGCACTTACCGCCAGTGTTGATCAAATTCAAAATCGTTTATACATTGCCTTTGCGCAAAAAGAGCAAAATAAAAATCAGCAAGCACTAGAGGTACTAAACACGCTTGAGGGGCAACTTAAGCAACCTGAGCATTTTGCTTGGCACCAATTTTTAACTGCCAGCATTTTTGCGTCGCAAGACTTACCAAAACGTGCAGCTCCTTACTTTTTTGCTGCCTCTGAATCGGTAGCAAAAAATAATATTTCTATCCCTAAACTTAATGACGCACTTTGGCATAATTTAAAGCAGCTTTCTTCGTATGCATTAGAGCGATTTAATCGTGGCTCGGTTATTCAACAAGGCTGGATTAACTTAGCTTTGTATCATCAGGTTTATGCCAACAGCTCTGTTGATTTAGACCAAGCGATTAATAATTGGCGCCGCCGTTACCTTGGGCACCCTGGTACCAATGTTCTACCAAAACAAGATACTTACGCCAATGAGTTAGCACCACTAAATATTGAACGCTTAGTTGTGCTATTACCTCAGTCAGGTGCTAACAAGCGCTTAGGGG
The DNA here is from genome assembly GCF_000238275.3 of Pseudoalteromonas undina. Taxonomy (NCBI): domain Bacteria; kingdom Pseudomonadati; phylum Pseudomonadota; class Gammaproteobacteria; order Alteromonadales; family Pseudoalteromonadaceae; genus Pseudoalteromonas; species Pseudoalteromonas undina. The sequence goes on along the minus strand of NZ_AHCF03000002.1, from coordinate 368,934 downwards.
ATGCATTAAAAGCCGGCATACTGGCTGCACTTGATAAAAAAGAGATTAGCGAAACGCTGTTTATTGGTGAAAATACCGAAACCGAAGCGTTGAGCGCACAGATTTCGCAATTACAACCAGACTTTGTTATTGGCCCGCTATTAAAAGCCAATATAGATAAGCTCGCTAAGACCAATACATTACTCGATATACCCACATTACATTTAAATACCTTTGATGGCGAACGAACCTCTCTGCAACACTACTTTTTTGCGCTTAATCCAGAGCATGAAGTACAACAAACTCTAGAGCACTTTTTAGCGCAAGGTTATCAAAAACCTATGTTGCTAGCGCCAAATAATACCAATGGTCAGCGCTTAATTGACTACTTTAATCTGCAATGGCAACGCTATAGTGAAACAACCACACAAGTTGGCTTTTACAACGATAATAAAGATATGCCCAATACCATTACCAGCTTGCTAGAAGTTGATAAATCAAAAGAGCGTATTAAATCGGTTAAAACACTCTTTAATAAAGAAGTAGAAAGTGAAACCCGCTCACGTGGCGATATTGATGCAATTTACATATTAGGTGACGCCATAGAGACCCGATTAATTAAGCCTTACCTAGATGTTAACGTAAGCACCTTTGCCGACAGAATCCCTATTTACGCCAGCTCTAAAAGTCATAGTAAGCAAATAGATACCACTGACAAAGGCGATTTAGACGGGCTCTATTTTACCGAACTTCCTTGGATGTTAGACTCACAAATTACGCAGCATAATCTTCGTAAGCAATATAATTATTTATGGCCTGAACAGGCTGATATTAGCCAACGTTTATTTGCCATGGCTTACGATGCCGTCGCCATGCTGAATGATATTAGGCAGCTGAGCATTACACCCGATAAATACTTTTCAGGCTTAAGCGGTAAATTATCCATTAATAGTGCCGGTGATATTGAACGATCACTGCAATGGGCGCAGTACAGCAATCGCCGTATAAAACCTGTGGAATTAAAAACACAACGCCCTGTGCCGCTATTTATGCAATCAGCAAACGATGGCATAACCATAATTAACTAAGGGGTTAACATGTCGTGGTTTAAACAGCTGTGGCAAAATAGTCGTGAAAAAGGCCAGTATTATGAGCGCCAAGCGCAAAAGTATTTAGAAGCGCAAGGTTTAAAAGCGATTGAGCGTAATTACTACTGCCCCTACGGCGAACTTGATGTCATTATGAAAGACGGTGACACCTTAGTGTTTGTTGAAGTTAAGTTTCGTAAAAATAACATAAAAGGCGGCGCTAATTATGCGCTAAGCCCGCAAAAGCAAGCTAAGTTAAAGCGCACTATTTATCATTACCTTGGTGCTAAAAACTTAAAAAACCAGCCATTACGTATTGATTACGTAGCTATAACAGGCGAACCGTCATTACATATTAACTGGCTGAAAAACGTATTTTAATGTCTGATGTATAAAAATAAGACGATTACAACAGCTTCATGTTGAGCATACAGTTAAACATTAGCTTACGCCTAAAATAATCACCTTTTAATAAAGCCGGTGTGAGCTCACACAGAATTAGAGATAAATTGTTGGTAACCCATGCAAGATACAATTAAAGAAATTTTTAAAGAAAGTATTCAAGTTCAAATAGCTGCAGGCGAAGTGTTGCCAAGCGCGTTAGAATCAGCGGCATTTACCATTGCACAAAGCCTGATCAATGGGAATAAATTGATCTGTTGCGGTACTGCAAACTGCCATATGCTGGCACAACACATGGCAGGCGTACTGGTTAATTTTTACGAAACAGAACGTCCCTGCTTACCTGCAATCGCTCTCTCACAAGAAAATATTAACTTGGGCCAAGGCAATCAAATAGATGACCACGATACATTTGCACGCCAAGTTCGTGCCTTTGCTCAGCAAGGTGACTTATTATTGGTACTTGCCATTAATGGTAATGAAAAACACATAATTTCTGCAGTAGAAGCGGCACTTACCAAAGATATGAAGGTCATAGTAATGGTAGGCGATGATGGCGGCGAACTCGTTGGCTTGCTTGGCCATAACGATGTAGAAATTCGTACGCCATCTAAACGCCCGAGTCGCATTATTGAATCGCATTTAGTGAACCTTCACTGTTTAAGTGAGTTGGTGGATTTAACCCTTTTCCCGCAGGACGAAAATTATGTTTAAACGCTCCCTAATTATTTTAGGCACTGTTGTGTTATTGCAAGGTTGTGCCGCTGCTGTGGTCGCCGGTACAGCCAGTGCTGTTACTGCCGCTAACGATAGACGAACCATTGGCTCACAAATAGACGACAACAACATTGAAATAAAAGCCAGCATTGCTATTAGCGAAGATGAACGCCTTAATAAGTTTGCTCATATCAGCGTTATAAGCGTAAATGGCGTGGTTTTAATGGTAGGACAAGTGCCTAACCAAGAAATGAAAAACCAAGCGTTTAAAACCATTGAAAATCTATCTGGTATTCGCAAAATTCATAACCAACTTCGCATTGGCTCTAATATTGGAATCACCACGCAAACTCACGACTCATGGTTAACCTCAAAAGTAAAAGCGCAGCTTTTAGCGGCTGAAAACATCAGCAGTAATAATATAAAAGTAGTGACTGAAAATGCCGAAGTATATTTAATGGGGCTAGTATCTGACGCTGAAGCAAACCAAGCCGTTAATATTGCCCGTAATATCTCTGGCGTAGAGCGGGTAGTTAAAGTATTTGAGTATTTGTAAAGATATCAGGTTCGAGGTTCGAGGTTCGAGGTTCGAGGTACGAGGTTCGAGGTTCGAGGTTCGAGGTTCGAGGTTCGAGAAATTTAAAAACCTTGCGGTTAACATCGCAAGGTTTTTTTATACCTGTAGCAGCGGATTCACCCCGCGTCTGTATTAGGTTTTAGGCCCGTAACTTGTAGCTCGTAACGTATTGCCAATCAAATGCGCGGGTAAACCAGCCTTAAAAAGCATATGAACAAAGAGAAGTGAATGAGGAGTAAATGAGAAAACAGTAACCATTAGCCCAACTGATTAATTCGAGTCTCTAGGCCCGTTGCTCGCTTCTCGCAGCTCGTCGCTCGTGAGCCTTTCTAACCTTTAACCTTTAACCTTTAACCTAATATTTTCATACAGACATAAAAAAACCGCTTATTAAGCGGTTTTTTTTTCTAACATTTACGGGCTATTTTATAACGCGTAAATGTGAGCCTTTTTTCTTTTCAGGCTTGGGAGCTGGCGTTTCATCAACTATTTCAGGTGATGAATCGACACTTTCAAGCTCTGGAGCAAAATCGTCTTCGTCCTCTAAAAACTCATCTGCAGTAAAGACTGTGCCTTCGCCATTTTCACGTGCATATATTGCAAGTACAGCCCCTAAAGGCACGTATACTTGCATTGGCTGGCCGCCAAAGCGCGCGTTAAAGCTAAGCTGAGTATTATCTAACGAAAACTGCGTAACCGCCGAAGGGCTTATGTTCAATACAATTTGACCATCTTGGACAAACTGTGTTGGCACTTGCACTGCAGGAAAGTCAGCATTAACCACTAAGTGTGGCGTGCATTCGTTATCAACAATCCAATCAAAAAAAGCGCGTAGTAAATAAGGACGGTTAGAAGTCATTATAAACGGATCTCACGCTCTGCTTCAGTTAAAGAAGCTTGGAATGATTCACGTTCAAATAAACGAATCATATACTCTTTAAGTTCTTTAGAGCCTGCACCATTTAGCTCAATACCAAACTCTGGTAAACGCCATAACAGTGGAGCTAAATAACAATCAACTAAGCTAAACTCTTCACTCATAAAGTAAGGCGCTTCACTAAAGATTGGTGCTATTGCAAGTAATGCTTCTGTCAGCTCTTTACGAGCTTGCGCGGCATCAGATGTGTTGTTAATGATTTTTTCAGCTAGGCTGTACCAATCAGTATCAATACGGTGCATCATTAATCGACTACGACCACGCATGACCGGATATACAGGCATTAGTGGAGGATGAGGAAAACGTTCATCAAGGTATTCCATGATGATGTTTGCCTGATATAAACCAAGCTCACGGTCAATCAGTGTTGGCACTGTGCCGTAAGGGTTAATTTCGTGAAGTGCTTCTGGCAGGTTATCCTTTTCAGCCATATGAATATCTACACTTACACCTTTTTCAGCAAGTACAATGCGTACTTGGTGGCTATACATACAGTTAGCACCAGAAAAAAGGGTCATTACAGGGCGCTTATTGGCAGCTACGGCCATGCCTACCTCCATTAAATAACTAAAACAGCAATAGGGGCTTAAGCCCCTATTGCAAAATTACCTTTAAATATGTTCAAACTTAATGAACATCTCTCCAGTATTCTTTCTTCAGCATAAATGCCAAGATAAATAGGATAATTAAAAATCCGATTACCTTAAGACCTAGCGCTTCCGACTCGAGACGTGTAGGTTCACCTACATACTCTAGGAAATTCGTTAAATCACGAACTGCTTGGTCATATTCATCTACACTTAATTCGCCCGTACCATCTGTTTTTGTACCAGTAATATGAGTGGTTGTTTTACCATCTACTGTTACTTCTTCAGTAATTGCAGTAGGAACACCTTGCAACTCTTGAAGAACATGTGGCATACCCACCGATGGGAATAACGTATTATTTACGCCAAACGGACGAGATTCATCTTTGTAAAACGATTTTAAATAGGTGTAAATCCAATCACTGCCACGCACACGCGCAACGTTGGTTAGATCCGGCGGAGCCGCACCAAACCATTTTGCAGCATCTTCTTTTGCCATCGCGTTAAGGATATGACCACCCACTTTTGAACCATCAAAAATAAGTTGTTCTTGACCAATCTCTGTTGGAATACCAATGTCACGGAAAGTACGTTCATAACGCTGATACTGCATTTGGTGACAACCAAGACAGTAGTTCATGAACAACTTTGCGCCACGCTGCAAAGAAGGTTGATCAGATATATCGTTACCCGCTTCCATTAGAGGAACTGACGGGCCTGCCGCCATTGCAGGTAACACGTTTACTGATAAAGCAAATAAACCTATTAATAGCTTTTTCATCATTTCGTTAACCTCTCAGGCAATGGCTTAGTTTTTTCATTCTTACTGTAAACAAATAACAGTACGAAGAACATAAAGTAAGTCACAGTACAGACTTGCGAAACAATCGTTTTAAAATCAGTTTGTGGTGTAGCACCAACCCAACCTAAAAGAACGAAAGTAACAACAAAACCTGCAATGTTCCATTTGTGGAAACCACAACGGTAACGAACTGAACGAACCGAACCACGGTCAATCCAAGGTAATAATGCTAGCACGACAATTGATGCACCCATTGCAGCAACACCCATTAGTTTGTCAGGGATTGCACGTAAGATTGCATAGAATGGCGTGAAGTACCAAACAGGGAAAATATGCTCTGGTGTTTTAAGTGGGTTAGCTGCTTCAAAGTTTGGCGCTTCTAAGAAGAAACCACCCATAGCAGGCATAAAGAACACAACCCAACAGAACAAGATTAAGAAACCAACCACGCCCACAATATCTTTTACTGTGTAATAAGGGTGGAACGGAATCGCATCAATAATGTCTTTTTTATCAGTGTAGTATTCATGGAACTTAAATTTAGGCTTGTCTTCTTCAGCCACAGTTCCTTTTTTACGTTTGTTATCAATACCGTCTGGGTTATTAGAACCCACTTCGTGTAGTGCAACAATGTGTAAAAATACTAAGATAACAATAACCAATGGCAGTGCAATTACGTGTAATGCAAAGAAGCGGTTAAGCGTTGCACCTGAAATTACATAGTCACCACGGATCCACAGTGTTAAGTCATCACCAATAACCGGGATAGCCCCGAATAATGAAATGATTACCTGTGCACCCCAGAACGACATTTGGCCCCATGGTAATAAGTAACCCATGAACGCTTCAGCCATTAGGGCTAAGAAAATGAACATACCGAATAACCACAGTAATTCACGTGGTTTTTGGTAAGAACCGTAGATCATGCCACGGAACATGTGCATGTAAACAACGATGAAAAACGCAGATGCACCCGTTGAATGCAAATAACGTAATAACCAACCGTACTCTACATCACGCATGATGTATTCTACTGATGCAAATGCACCTTCAGCAGATGGTACATAGTTCATCGTTAACCAAATACCTGTAAGTATTTGGTTTACTAGTACTAACATAGCTAGAGAGCCGAAGAAGTACCAGAAGTTAAAGTTTTTCGGTGCTGGATACTGTGCAATGTGCATGTTCCAAACACGTGTCATTGGGATACGGTCGTCTATCCACTCAACAATTTTACCAAACATTAGGCCACCCCTTGTTCTTCGCCCACTAAAATAGTGGTCTCATCAAGAAAAGTATATGGTGGAATTTCTAAATTTAATGGTGCAGGTACCGATTGGAATACACGGCCAGCCATATCAAACTTAGAACCGTGACATGGACAGTAAAAACCGTCATCAGTCCCTTCCACTTTCTCACCAAAGCCACCTTGTAAAAAGCTAGGTGAACAACCCAAATGCGTACAAATACCTACAGCGACAAAAATCTCTGGGCGTAATGAACGGAAATCATTGGTTGATGATTCTAATTGTTGTGGCTCTTGCGATTGCGGATCACGAAGTTGACCTTCATGTTCTTTCATCTGCTCAAGCATTTTTGGGGTCCGTGATACAACCCATACAGGTTTACCACGCCACTCGACACGTATTAATTGTCCTGGCTCAAGTTTGCTGATATCTACTTCTACAGGCGCACCCGCAGATTTAGCTCGCTCACTTGGATTCCAAGACGCAATAAAAGGAACAGCAGCCCCAGCCGCACCAACACCACCAACAACAGAGGTAGCTATGGTTAAAAAGCGACGTCGGCCATTGTCTACAGGCGCATTGCTCATCCACTTATCTCCACTATGATTCTCAACACTTGCTATATTGAGAACATCAGTTACAGCAGGTTAATTTTTCGAATTTTAAAAGAGAAACGATCATAATTAAAACCCTTGTTTAAAACAAGGTTATTCACAGCCTCCTGCTCGAATAAACCTGACTTGCTCAAATAGTTGATTAAGTAAGCTCGAGTATGAAACCAAATGACTATAGTATCGCTTCCGTAAAAACAATTTGTAAACAAGTACAATCTCACCAACTAAGTACAGTAACAACTGAATTTGGCGACATTAAACTCATTCACTTTATTTGCCCGCCAATTGTAGCAAAAAAATTCACCAATTAACTGATGGATTTAAACTAATTGCGATAATTATTTAACTTTTTTTGCGTTAGTCGGTCATTTTTAAGCTTTCGTTCAATAAATACGCATGCTTTGCCGATTCTGATCAAGCTAATGTCGACATTAGTCGTAAGGGGAGAATTAAAGGTTAAAGGTTAAAGGTTAAAGGTTAAAGGTCAAACATACTCATATATTTTTGAATGAATATTTAATTTTGAACCTCTTAATCCCAAGCATCGATTGATTTCATCAATGCTGAAATCATACGGGAAAGTTCACGAGTCTCTTCAATCCATTCACTAGCCTTTGTCGTATCAACTTCACCTATTTTTAGTGCAATGTAAATTTGAGAGCGTAATTCTCCACAGCTCCCCTTAGAATATGATAAAAATCGAATATAATCTTTAGGAGTTACTCGTTCATAACCCTCTGCTATATTTGAAGAAATTGAAAGCGCAGATCGTGTTATTTGATCTTTTAAACCAAACTCTTTACTCTGCTTAAAATGTAAATAAATCTCGCAAGCTAAATCGGCTGAACGTTGCCATACCCTTAAATCTTCAAACCTCATAACATAACCAGTCAGCTAAAACATGCTTAACTTATAACTGTAAAATAAGAAAGACACAAAGCTTAGATCAAACTTATAGCTTGAACCTTGGGTCTTGCTCCTTGAGTCTTGAACCTTGAACCTTGAACCTTGAACCTTGAACCTTGAACCTTGAACCAAAATCTTATAGCTACAAAACAAAAAACCCAGCATAAGCTGGGTTTTTGAATTCTTGATAACGTAAAAATTAACGTTTTGAGAACTGTGGACGCTTACGCGCTTTCTTAAGACCCACTTTCTTACGTTCAACTTTACGTGCATCACGAGTAACGAAACCTGCTTTACGAAGTTGTGGACGTAGTGACTCGTCAAACTCCATAAGTGCACGAGTGATACCGTGACGGATAGCACCAGCTTGACCAGTAGTACCACCACCGGCAACGGTGATGTGAAGGTCAAATTTTTCAGTCATGTCTACAAGCTCAAGAGCTTGACGAACAACCATGCGTGCTGTTTCGCGACCAAAGTACTCTTCTAAAGAGCGCTTGTTGATTACGATGTTACCAGTGCCTGGGCGTAAGAATACGCGAGCACTTGAACTTTTACGACGACCTGTACCGTAGTATTGATTTGCCATGATAGTGCTCCTTAAATGTCTAGAACCTGAGGCTGTTGTGCAGCATGGTTATGCTCAGTACCCGCGTAAACTTTAAGTTTGCGGAACATAGCGCGGCCTAAAGGACCACGTGGCAACATGCCTTTAACAGCTTTTTCGATGATCATTTCAGGCTTTGCAGCTTGAAGTTTATCAAAAGTAGTAGACTTAAGACCACCTGGGAAACCAGAGTGAGCGTAGTACACTTTATCTTTGAATTTGTTACCAGTAACAGTAACTTTCTCAGCGTTGATAACGATGATGTAATCACCAGTATCTACGTGTGGTGTGTACTCAGCTTTGTGCTTACCGCGTAGGCGATGAGCGATTTCAGTAGCGATGCGACCTAAAGTTTTATCTTCAGCGTCAACTACGTACCAGTCACGTTTTACTGTTTCTGGTTTAGCAACAAACGTTTTCATTTATAAAAATCCAATGTTTTTCAATTAAAACCACAGGTAGTTATTATTAACTACCGCTCTAAGTATGCTACAACCCCTTCGAGTTTTAGACTTTTTCGCCGCTCACAAGTGGCTAAACTATATGAGGACATAGAACGCAACGTGGCAGACGCGGGAGTATACCAGCACTTAAACTACATTGCTACCGGCCGGTTGTTTTTTCCGCAAAAAGTTTTAGGCTCGAGTGTCGGGCTACGGGGGGCGAGGTAGGAGACCTGTTACCCGCAGCCCGAGAACTTTACTCTTTACCTTTATTATTTCTGACACACCTCACAAAAAACGGTGCTGCGTTGGCCTAGACGAATTTCTGTTAGTGCTGTGTCGCAATTTACACAAGGCTGGCCTTTTCGGCCATACACTAATAGCTGCTGCGCAAAGTAGCCTGGCTTACCGTCACTTTGGGCAAAGTCTTTCAACGTTGTGCCGCCTTGAGTAATTGCTGCGGCTAGGGTGTCTTTTATAATTGGGATTAACGCTTGGTAGCGTTTAAGGCTTACTTTACCCGCTTCTTTTCGCGGATCGATACCTGCTTTAAATAATGATTCGTTAGCGTAAATATTACCAACCCCCACCACCACGGCGTTATTCATAATAAACTGTTTAACAGGCACTTTTTTATTGCGAGATTGCTCATAAACACGTTTAGCAAAAAAGTCATCGGTGAGTGGCTCGGGGCCTAATTTAGCAAGTAACTTATGCTCTTCATTGGGGGCTTGCCATAAACAGCAACCAAAGCGACGTGGATCATTTAAACGCAGCGCCTTATTATTCGCTAAAATAAACTCAACATGGTCATGCTTTTTAAGTGGCTCATTGGCGTTCACAACCCTCAAGTTACCCGACATACCTAAATGCAATATAGCCGAGCCTAGCTCGCATTCTAACAATAAGTATTTTGCACGTCGTTCAATACTGCTAACCACTAACCCCTCAAGTTGATACACCTCATCTGGCACAGGCCAGCGCATACTGGCATTATGAATATTTACCTTAGTCACAACTTGGTTTAGCACATGGGGGGTAATACCCATACGGCTAACTTCTACTTCTGGTAATTCAGGCATTAATAAAACTCACTTATGAAAAGGTAAAACTTGGAAATAATTGTTTTGCAGTGGTTAAATCTAGCAACAATAGCCGCTGACTGGTTTTATCGAATAAATAATACTGACCATTCGCCTCAAATAGTAAGTACACCCAAGGTAGGGGCTCACCGGCGAGTTCAAGCGTGGCTACCGATAGTGGCTTATTCATATCAAGCGCATCAGGTGTGGTAGTCGTCATCAGCGCGGTATTTTGCCATAAATAAACTAGCTCACTAAGTTGCTGCTCTGAGCCTTGCCAACTAAGCGGTGCATTTTTTTGCAAAGCAGTAGTTCGCCAACTAGTGCCAATACGCTCAATTTTTTGGTCGATAAATTTAAGTGTTAATACAAAACTTTGAGGAGGAAGTAGTGGCTGCAGTTGCGCCTGTGTTTCATCATTCCCTATGTTTTTATGCAGTCCATTTAAAAAGAAGATCATAATCAACATCGAAAAAATAATAACATTGTTCCAACCTTTTCGGCCGAGTTGCATGTGGGTCTTCCAATTAATAATATCGATTTAAAGTGTAACCAAAACTTAATTACACTGTCTATATGTTAAAACCCAAAGACTTTGCTAGAATATCGGCAAATTTTAAGGAGTTTAGTCATGTCAATGTATGTAGTGGGCCATAAAATCCCAGATTCAGATTCAATATGTGGTGCAATTGCACTGGCTTATTTAAAAAACCAAATTGATGAACCAGCAATCCCAACTCGCTTAGGTGAAGTTTCACCAGAAACACAATTTATTTTAGATAAATTCGGTTTTGAAGCACCTGAGCTAAAACTTAGCTACGCTGGCGAAGACGTTTATATTGTAGACCACACAGAAAAAACCCAAGCACCTGATGATATCGACCAGGCTCGCGTTGTTGGCGTGGTAGATCATCACAAGCTAGGTGATTTAACCTCATCAACACCACTTGAGTGTTGGATCCGCCCTGTTGGTTGTTCAAACACCATTATTAAAATGATGTATGACTTCTACAACGTTGAGATCCCTAAAGATATTGCTGGCATTATGCTTTGCGCTATTTTAAGCGACACGGTTATTTTTAAATCACCAACCTGTACTACGGCCGATATTAAATGTGTTGAAGCACTTGCAGAAATTGCAGGCATTGAAGACTTTAAAGAACTAGGCATGGACATGTTCCGCGTTAAATCAGCCGTTGAAGATACGCCAGTACGCGACTTAGTAATGCGTGACTTTAAAGACTTTAACATGAACGGTAACCTCGTTGGTATTGGTCAGTTAGAAGTTATTGACCTTGCGGTATTTGACGAGATTAAAGCCGACCTTGAAGCCGACATCGCGAAGCTTAAAGAAGAAGGCGGTCGTCATTCAGTATTTTTACTTCTGACCGACATTATGAAAGAAGGCTCACAAATGCTAATTTCATCAGACGATGCTAGCCTAGTTGAGCAAGCCTATGGTGAAAAACCAGAAGACGGTAAAGTATGGCTAGACGGCGTATTAAGCCGTAAAAAGCAAGTAGTGCCACCACTACAAGACGCTTTTAAGGGCTAGGTTCGAGGTTCGAGGTTCGAGGTTCGAGGTTCGAGGTTCGAGGTTCGAGATATTTAAAAACCTTGCGGTTAGTGTCGCAAGGTTTTTTATGCCTGTAGCAGCGGGTTCACCCCGCGTCAGTATTTGGTTTTAGGGTTTAGGGCTTAGGTTTAGGTCCCTAACTCGTCGCTCGTAACCAGCAGCCCGTAACTTCCTCTAAAAGCGCAGCGTCTCTTAAACTCTTTGCGCATAAATATTTTAAGATCTTATTCACAAAGAGAAGTGAATGAGGAGTAAATGAGAAAATAAAACCATTAGCCCAACTGGTTAATTCGAGGTTCTAGGCTCGATGCCCATACCCCGTCGCTCGTAGCTCGTTACCCGATGCCCGTTACCCTTTAACCAACTTTTTCATATGCTCAGTAAACTCATTGCCTAAGCTTTTATCGCGCATGCTATATTCAACTATTGCTTTTAAATAACCGAGCTTGTCGCCACAATCATGCGAACGGCCACTCATATGAAACGCTTCTACCGTATCAATAGCAAGTAATGAGTCAATAGCATCTGTAAGCTGTATTTCACCGCCTGCGCCTACATGTGTTTTAGCGAGTAATGGCCAAATATTTTTACTTAAAACATAACGGCCAACAACCGCTAGGTTTGAAGGAGAAAAATCTGCGGCTGGTTTTTCAACCATTCTTTTAATTACTGCACTTTCACCAGCGGTTAGCTCTACACCATTAATATCAGCAATACCGTATTTACTAACATCTTCAAGAGCAACGGGTTCTAGCATAATTTGGCTGGCTTTCGTTTGCTCAAAACGAGCAATCATCGCCGCTAAGTTTTCAGTTTTTTGATTTGCCGTATAAGCATCGAGGATTACATCAGGTAGCACAACCACAAAGTCATCATCACCAACGATTGGTTTGGCACATAAAATGGCATGCCCTAAACCTTTAGCTTCACCTTGGCGCACATGCATAATAGTCACATCTGCAGGGCAAATAGAACGAACTTCTTCAAGTAAAGCGCGCTTAACCCGCCTTTCTAGCGTGGCCTCTAGTTCAAAACTGGTATCAAAGTGGTTCTCAATGGCATTTTTAGAGCTATGTGTTACGAGTACAATTTCTTTAATACCCGCAGCTACACATTCATTTACAATGTATTGAATAAACGGTTTATCAACCAAGGGGAGCATTTCTTTAGGGATTGCCTTAGTCATTGGCAACATACGGGTGCCTAAACCGGCAACGGGGATTACAGCTTTCAAGGGTAGTCCTTTAATTAAATCATTTAAATATTTTTGTAAATTACCAGCTAAATAATATATCTAAGCTGAACATTTTTAATCTTTTTTAAGTAATGTTTGAGTAAAACAACATCATCAAAAAAAGAAAAAGACCGAGTTCAAATTAGGCTCGGTCTTTTTTAACGTTTAGTTATAACGTCTATTTTTTATATCTTAATCTAAGCTTTATTATTTGTTATAAAAATCTTTATACCAAGTAATAAATTCGGCAACACCTTTTTTAATACCAACTTTTGGCTTGTAACCTGTTGCCGCAAATAAATCTTGGGTATCTGCATAGGTTTGGTATACATCACCGGGCTGCATTTCACGGAAGTTCTTTTTAGCCTCAATACCTAGCTCATCTTCAATGGCTTTTACAAAGTCCATTAAACTAATTGGTGAACCATGACCAATATTATAAACCGAATACGGCGCGGAGCTATTGGCAGGCGTTCCAGCTTCTACACTCCAATCAGCATTTTTAGCAGGTACTACATCTGCAATGCGTACAACACCTTCAACAATATCATCTACATGCGTAAAATCACGCCACATATCGCCATTGTTATTAATGTCGATGGTGTCGCCATCAAGTATTTTTTTAGTAAAAATAAATGGCGCCATATCTGGGCGGCCCCAGGAGCCATACACAGTAAAAAAGCGCAGCCCTGTAGTTGGTATATCGTATAAATGTGAGTAGCTGTGTGACATTAACTCATTGGCTTTTTTGGTTGCCGCATATAACGATACAGGATGATCAACAGAGTCAGATGTTTCAAATGGCACTTTGGCGTTTAAGCCATACACCGAGCTAGACGAGGCATAAATTAAATGCTTAACATTCGTTTGGCGACAACCCTCTAAAATATTTAGATGGCCTGTTAAGTTTGAGTCAGCGTAGGCATAGGGGTTTTCTAATGAATACCGTACACCCGCTTGTGCCGCCAAATGAATTACTCGATCAAACTGTGATTCCTCAAACAAGCTTTGCATCGCAACACGATCAGCCAAATCGACCTGCTTAAACAAAAACTGGCCATGCTCAATACGTTTGAGGCGCGCATGCTTTAAATTTACATCGTAATAATCATTTAAGTTATCAATACCTACCACTTCATGACCAGCAGAGGTTAGTTTTTCTACAACCGCACTACCAATAAAGCCAGCTGCGCCTGTTACTAAATATTTCATTTTAAACCTTTTAAAAGAAGTTTTAAGCCCGTGTCCCGAAGCTCAAATTTCGTCACCTTTAATCTTTATTTTAATCACTACCAAATAAATCACGTGTATATACTTTATCTGCAACATCACTTAGCTCATCAACCATACGGTTAGATACCACTACATCTGATATTAGCTTAAATTCGTTTAAGTTTTTTATTACACGCGAATGATAAAATTCATCTTCTTCAAGTACAGGTTCATAAACAACAACCTCAATGCCCTTAGCTTTAATGCGTTTCATTATACCTTGAATAGCAGAGGCTCTAAAGTTATCAGAACCCGTCTTCATAACTAAACGATATACACCTACTACTTTGGGGTTCCGTTTAATAATTGAATCTGCAATAAAATCTTTGCGTGTAGTATTAGCGTCAACAATTGCACCAATGATATTATTGGGTACATTAGCATAATTAGCGCGAAGCTGCTTTGTATCTTTCGGTAAACAATAACCACCGTAGCCAAATGACGGGTTATTGTAGTGGTTGCCTATGCGAGGGTCTAAACCAACTCCTTGTATAATTTGCTTGCTGTTTAAGCCATGCGCTTCAGCGTAACTGTCTAACTCATTAAAGTAAGCTACCCGCATAGCTAAGTAAGTGTTAGAAAATAACTTAATGGCCTCAGCTTCGGTTGAATCTGTAAATAATACTTCAACATCTTGCTTTATGGCACCTTGCTTAAGCAAGCCAGCAAATGTTGCTGCTCGCTCGCTTTGCTCACCCACCACAATACGCGACGGATACAAGTTATCGTAAAGCGCCTTACCTTCACGTAAAAACTCGGGCGAAAAAATAATATTAGCATTATTGAACTTCTGTTTTAAGAACTCTGTAAATCCAACGGGTACGGTTGACTTAATAACCATCGTGGCATCTGGGTTTATCGCTAATACATCAGTAATAACTGATTCAACACTGTTAGTATTGAAATAATTAGTTTCAGGATCGTAATCAGTTGGGGTTGCGATTATAACGAATTCAACTCCGGTAAATGCAATGTTTTTATTTGCAGTTGCTGAAAAATTTAATGATTTCTTTTTTAAAAAATCACTAATTTCAACATCCAATATAGGTGATTTCTTATTATTTAAATGTGCTATTTTTTTTTCGTCGATATCAAGTGCAACAACTTCATTATGTTGTGCTAATAGTATTGCATTAGACAGGCCAACATAGCCTGTGCCTACTACGGCAACTTTCATTTAAATTCCTTAATATGGGTTTGAGGTTCTAGGTGAGAGGCCAATTACACTTAGCTCGTAGCCCATTGCTAGTTGCTAGTAACCCGCACCTCGTAGCTCGTTGCCCGCAGTCCGCAGTCCGAAACCTTTAACCTCTTAACTTAACTACTTTCTTATTTGCAGGTGCAGTTTTTCTAGCATTCCATACTAAGTCACAAATCCCATCTGTAGGGTTGAAGCTAGTTGGAGCATCAAGTAGTAATTTACGAATCTTTTCATGATCAAAGTTATGACAAGCTGTATCTAGCGCGTCTATAAACACGTTAAGCTCACTAAGCGGTAACATCACTTCATTTGCAGTCATAATTCGCTCATGAGTAGTCTGGCCTACATTATCACCTATTAATAGCTCTTCAAATAGTTTTTCACCTGGGCGTAAGCCTGTACAAAGTATTTCAATATCACCGTGCGGGTTAGATTCACTTTTAATTTCAAAGCCAGATAGCCTAACCATTTTAGTCGCTAAATCTTTTATTTTAACTGAGTCACCCATATCAAGTACGAACACATCCCCCCCTTTACCCATGGCACCTGCTTGTATAACAAGCTGTGCAGCTTCAGGTATGGTCATAAAAAAGCGGGTAATATCAGGATGAGTCAGTGTTATAGCCCCCCCTTCTTTTATTTGGCGTCTAAATAATGGAACAACAGATCCACTTGAGCCTAGTACGTTACCAAAACGCACCATGCAAAAACGTGTATTATGCTTAGCGCCTTGTTCTTGAGCTAACCCCTGTAAAACAAGTTCAGCCATACGCTTGGTTGCTCCCATAACATTGGTTGGGCGAACAGCTTTGTCGGTCGATATAAGTACAAAGGTTTCTACTTTGGCATTTACCGCCGCCTTAGCCGCATAGTAAGTACCAAATACATTATTACGTACCCCCTCAACTACATTATGTTCAACAAGTGGCACGTGTTTGTAAGCAGCAGCGTGGTATACCGTTTGAACACCAAAGGCCATCATTACAGTTTCAAGCCTGTTAATACGCTGCACGGAACCCATTATAGGTATTAGTTCTATCGAAAGTTGACCATGATCAATATATTCACATAGTTCTTTTTCTATTGAGTATAAAGCTATTTCGCTGCGTTCGAATAAAATTATTTTTAAAGGGTTTTGTTTAATAATTTGTCTACACAACTCAGACCCAATAGAGCCACCTGCGCCTGTAACCATAACCACTTTATTGGTAATATTTGCTGCCATTAAATCTGTTTTTGGAGTTACAGGGTCACGACCAAGTAGGTCTTCTATTTCAACTTCTCTAAATTCAGAAAGCTTAGCCTTACCTTCAACTACATCAGCCATACCAGGAATAGACAGCACTTTAATAGAAAGCGGCTCTAATTGGGCTAATACTTCTTTTCGCCTTGCTCTAGAGACACTAGGCATAGCTAAGAGAACCTTGGTGGCATTACGTTTCTCAATTAATTCCTGAACGTCTCTAAAAGCAATTACAGGGATACCTTGTACAATAGAGCCATGTTTGGCAGTATCATCATCTATAAAAGCACTTACAAAATACTCAGGGCCTGCATTTAAGCCAGTAGCTAGCTGCCGGCCTGCCGATCCTGCTCCATATATAATGACTGACTCTTTATTGTTGGTCATAAGTTTAGCTATAATGGCCCTCACTAAAATCCGTGAACCACCTACTGTAAGCAAACATAACCAAGCAAATATAAACGGCATAGTTCTAGGTATGTTTACACCAGTAAAAAAGGCTAACAACACTAAGCTAACTGTCGTTATTAAAGTACCTACTATAATTGCCCACAACGCTTGTGAATTCATATACCTGAGTACTGCGCGGTATAAACCCAACTTAATAAATGCAATCAAACTTGTTGGGATAAGCAACGCTAGCAACAACCAATTATTTATACTTTTAAGAGGCTCCAAGCTGTCAAGCCTTACAATAAGCGCCAACCAAAAAGCCAACATAATAAAAAGCGAATCAATACATAATGTAATTATTCGCTTCTTTGCACGTGAGGCGTTAATAATAGAACGGATAAAACTATCCACAACAAGTTCCTTTAATACAAGACTCTAGGCTCTAGAGCTATACAAAATTTATTTAATATCATAAGTACAACAAACTACACCTGAAACTGTTATTGCTATTTAGATGCAAGCTCAAATACTTCTTTTATTACTTGTGCCGTTTTAGCCATTTCGGTTTCAGTTAGTGTAGGGTGAACTAAAAACATTATTGATGTTTCGCCCAGCTCAACCGCATTAGGCAAACGGTTATTTGGTCGCCATGGTGTATTATCAAACGCTTTTTCTAGATAAACCTCAGAGCAACTCCCCTGAAAACAAGGAACGCCACGTTCAACAATTTCATTAACTATGCGATCTCGGCTCCAGCCATCAGCCAGCTGCTGAGGTTTAATAAACATATAATGTTTATATTCGGCATGTTTAGTATAGTCAGGTACTTCAACTAAGCGAATACAGCTGAAACCTTTTGCCGCCTGATCTAATAATGCTCCATGAGCTTGGCGTTTTGCAGTCCAATCATCCATTCGAGTTAATTGTATTCTACCTATAACAGCCTGCATTTCAGTCATGCGCCAGTTTGTGCCAAAACTTTCATGTAACCATCTAAAGCCTGGTGGATGCTCACGGTTATAAATAGCATCAAAGCTCTTGCCGTGATCTTTATAACTCCACATAGCCGACCACAACTCTTTAGAGTTAGTAGTTACCATGCCACCTTCGCCACCTGTAGTCATAATTTTATCTTGGCAAAAGCTCCACGCACCAATATGGCCTATACTACCTACTGAGCGGCCTTTATATTTAGCACCATGCGCTTGTGCACAATCTTCTATTACATAAAAACCATGCTCTTCACTAAGCGCCATTATTTCATCCATTTCCGCAGGCATTCCCGCTAAATGCACCACAATAACCGCTTTGGTCTTAGGTGTTAATACCGCTTTTATTGACTCTGCCGTAATAGCTTGACTGTTTAAATCAACATCTGCAAATACAGGCGCAGCTCCAGCCGTTACAATGCTGGAAGCCGACGCTAAAAAAGTACGGGGTGTGGTTATTATTTCATCGCCAGCACCTACACCGAGCGCCTTTAAGGCTATGTCGAGCGCTAATGTACCATTACCTAGTGCAACTGCATATTCACTATCAGTCCATGTAGCGAATTCTTTTTCAAAGTCGCGGCCTTCGGTACCTGTCCAATAATTAACTTTATTTGAAAGAACAACACTGCTTACGGCATCGGCCTCTTGTTGAGTGAAGCTAGGCCAAGGAGAAAATGGGGTATTTAGCATATATTAATACTCAAAAAAGCCTTTTTTAGTTTTACGACCTAAATGATTAGCTCGAACCATTTTTCTTAAAAGAGGGTGTGCTCTGTACTTAGGATCGCCAGTTTCGTTATATAGAGTTTCCATAATAGAAAGATTTACATCATTACCAATTAAATCAGCAAGTGCCAATGGCCCCATTGGATGGTGAGCTCCAAATTTCATTGCTTTATCAATATCCTCAGCATTAGCAACACCTTCGGCCAAAATACTAACGGCCTCATTAATCATTGGTATAAGCATCCGATTTACAACAAAACCAGGAGCCTCTTGAACAACTACAGGCACTTTCCCTAGATTTTTTGTTAAAGTCTGTAACTGCTCAACTATTGCAAATGCAGTTTCGTGACCTACAATAATTTCAACTAATTCCATTATCGGAGCTGGGTTAAAAAAGTGTAAGCCAACTACATTTTTAGGATTTGGTAAAACGCTAGCAAAAGCAGTAATAGATAATGATGATGTATTCGAAGCAATAATTACAGATTCATTTATAAACTCAGCAAGCTTAGCGAAAAGCACCATTTTAGCTGTAAAATCTTCAACTATTGCCTCTATAATTAAATCAGAATTAACAACAGTAGCTAATTCAGAACAACAGTATAGCTTTTCTAGCGCAAAACTGGCTTGCTCCTCTGATATTTTGCCTTTTCGAGCAAGACGAGAGATATTTTTTGCACAAGTATTTTTTGAAGCTAGAGCTTTTTCTTCAGTTCTCGCTATTAAATTAACTTTAGAAACTTCGTTACTTATACATAACACTTGAGTTATGCCTGTAGCCATCGTTCCAGAACCAATTATTGATACTTCCATTATTCAACAATTTCCTTCAATTTTTTTGCTGGATTACCCGCAAAAATCAAACGTTCAGGAATATTCTTAGTAAGAATACCACCCATACCTAACATTGAACCTTCAGCAAGTTCAAGACCTTGCCTAATAACAGCCCCAGTACCAACCTCAACTAGATACTGTAATTTAACATTACCTGATACTGCCACCATAGGTGCAATAGTAACGTAATCAGCGAATTCACATTCATGACCTACTGTTACATTCAAATTTAAAATGTTATGTTTACCTAGCGATATATCTGCTGTGAGTATAGAGCCAGCACAAATAATAGAGCCCTCACCAATGCTAACCGTATTAGAAAGTCTCACACTAGGATGAATTAAGATGGCAAAATCAGGTTCCCCAAAAGTTAGCATCTTATCTAATACTTTTTTTCTTGTTCGTGGCGAACCAATTGCAATAATAAACTCGCAATCTTTATAATTGATCCAATTAGAAACATCACCTAAAACAGTAGCACCTTGCACTTGTGTATTATGCGTTTGAGCAGAGTCATCTAAAACGCCTCTAACCTTGCGACTGCAATCATTGGCGAGCCAAATAACTTCCTTAGCAAAGCCTCCACCACCAATAACTATCAAATCTTTCATTTTTTACAGCTCCCTTTAAAGCGAGTCATTGTAACTTCGCCTTCAGCACTTATACCTTCGCGTACGAATACCTTTCTTATGGTCAATAATAAAATTTTAAAATCCAACCATATACTTTGGTTATCAACATACCACACATCTAGCTCAAACTTTTGCTCCCAGCTAATAGCATTTCGACCATTAACCTGTGCCCACCCAGTAATACCAGGGCGTACATTATGCCTACGAGCTTGCTCTTTATCGTATAAAGGTAAATAATCTACAAGTAGCGGCCGAGGACCTACTAGGCTCATATCGCCTTTTAGTACATTAAATAATCCAGGAAGCTCGTCTAAACTTGTAGAGCGTAAAAAAGAGCCTAACTTAGTCATACGCTGCTCATCAGGTAATAAATTTCCCTGTTTATCTTTAGCATCTAACATAGTTCTAAACTTCATCATCTTAAAAGTATTGCCATTTAAACCCGGGCGATTTTGAGTAAATAATATAGGGGAGCCTAATTTAAGGCGCACTAAAGCAGCAACAATTAAAATTAAAGGCATTGTTACAATCAATAAGATCACAGAAACTAGTAAATCAAACACAAACTTCATGAAACACCAACTTTAAAAAGTGAGTTTAATTTTTTAAATAAATTATCTCTATTGAATTCATTTAAACCTAAATTTAATGAGGCTTTACATGCATTTTTATATTTGCCATCATTAAACAAGAACTCTTTTAAAGCTATATAATCAGACTCAGTTGGATCATTGTTTATAACAAGTCCACAGTATGTTTTTTCAATTAAATCTTTAATCCACCCACCATGATTAATTAAAAGAGGGGTTCCTGCAGCAAAAGCATCAAATACTTTGTTAGCTGAGTTGGCATATAGCGCTTTAATTGGTAAAACCGTAGATGCTGCCATGTCAAAAATAGAATGAACGGCTGATAACTGCTTTTTATTAACATTAGGCATAAAGTAAACCACCTTATCTGTAATACCTAATTTGCCCGCAAATTTTCTTAAATCACTTTCTTGCCTGCCTTTTCCTATTACTACAAAAGCAACTTCACCATTAGAAAAAGAGGCTAACTTTATAAAACTTTCTAGATTATTTACAACACCTAAGGCACCGGTGTAAAAAACAACCTTTTTATGCCTCCTTCTAATTACTTTCAATTTACTAATAAACGAGTCATTTTCACTTAATGGGAGGTTAAAAAGATGGCAATCAGAAGCATTTGGTATAACACTTATTTTTCCCTTTATCTTTTCATTACTGATACTTTTTTCCATATCTGGAGATAAAGCAACTATATGTTCTGCGTTGCTATAGGCTTGTCTCTCTAAAATTGATGATAGTTTGATTAGGGCTCTATTCTTGATAACTCCTAAAGCAACAGGGACCTCGGGCCAAACATCTCTTACCTCAAAAATGAAAGGCTTTTTTTTAAATAACTTATAAATTAGAGCAGGGATAGCTATGGTTAAAGGCGTACTAGTGGCATAGAGTTTATCGCTTTTTATACGACAAATATGAACACTTGATAGTATTAAGAATTTGAAAAATGCATATAAGCGCATACAAAAGCCGTAGTTATTATTATAACTTACTGAAATCCAGTGGACCTCGAAACCTTCCTGTTTTTCAACTTTCCAACCTTTAAACTTATTCTCGGTATCACTAGTTACAACAATGACATCATGCCCTGCTTTAGCTAACCTTTTAGCAAACTCGTAAGAACGAATTCCACCGTTCATAGATGGTGTACAGTAATATTGATGAAGATATATGATTCTCATTTGGTAGCCTTGATAATAGCTATTAGAAGATTAATGATCAAAAGTGTTTTAGCTATGATACAAAAAAATTATATTTTTCCATGGTTAATTTTACATTGTCCTCATGGTAAGTAACAGCATCAATTAAACACTTACTAACTAAATCTTTATAATCTTTAGGACTTAATAAAAACGAATGACTCAAAACATTAGTTAAATCAGAAACGCTTTTACTTTTATATAAATAACCATTTTCGTTGCTTTTCACAATCTCCTTATTATATTTCCAATCACTAGCTATAATTGGAACGCCAGATGCCATAGCATCTATTAGACAACCAGGAAACCCCTCACCTTCATAATAAGTAGGAAATAAAAAAAAGTTATAACTAACTAAAGTTTCTTGTATTTCACTTGGGGACACAAAACCTTTATAGGTTACTATCAGGTTTTCAGATTTAAATTTTTTAATTGCGTTTTTAAACTCACTTTCAAAGCAATTATCCAGAGGACCATATATGTCAAAATTAAATTGCTTATCTTTAAAATTAGAGGCGACATTATAGAGTGCATTAATTGAATCTATTAAGCCTTTTTCCTTAATTACTCTACCTACGTATACATAATTAACTTTTGTAGAGTTCTTTTCTTTTTCTTCTAAAACACTTTCCAATTTGAATTTAACAAAAGTTTTAAAATTTGGAAGAACATAGCTCTTTATACCAATTTTAATTAACTTACTTGTCATATCCCTAGTTTCAACAAATATTCTAAAGTTACTTGAAATAGCTTTTTTTATAAACCGACGAGAAATCATTAAGTATTCAGGCAACCAACCACCAATAACTATATAGTCTGCTTTTTTATTAAATATATAAAATAAACAGGCCAATATCGGCAAAGCTTTTTGAGCGGGAAGGATTACGAACTTATCATAACGAAACACTACGAATAATAAGTAGAAAATTTTAGATATACTTTTTAAATTTGATGTATCAAATGCAATGGTATCATCTGCCCGCTCTTTTTTTAGCAAGCTATAGACAACATTAGTTTTAATTGTTTGACCACAATTACCCTGTCCACTTCCAAAATTACCTATTACAACTAACTGATTTTTCATTACTCACCAAAATCAAATAATTAAACTTATCCAAGTATCATATTCAAATAAGCTGGGGTTACTAAATGCATTTCTGCTCATTAAAAGAATAGAAAACATACTAACAATAAAGAACATAAAATTTCTGAAATAAAAATTACGAATCTTATTTATTAAAATACATGCCACTATAGGCTCTACAATATCGAATAAGTAGATCGCTCTTGCATATATTAACTCTACATCCATAAAGAAACTTGTAAGAATTATACCAACCAAATAAACCTTTATAATCTGAAGGTTTACCTCTTTTTCAGAACGAAAGCTATTATAAAAAATTATAAGACAAATAGTCATTA
Source organism: Pseudoalteromonas undina (assembly GCF_000238275.3). NCBI lineage: Bacteria > Pseudomonadati > Pseudomonadota > Gammaproteobacteria > Alteromonadales > Pseudoalteromonadaceae > Pseudoalteromonas > Pseudoalteromonas undina. The sequence continues at coordinate 345,635 of NZ_AHCF03000002.1, read as the reverse complement.
ATAGATGCCTCAATGGTGTTAAATTATATATTAATACCTTGTCCCCATGAACACCACTAAATGCATAATTGTATAGAATAGTTAATATTGGATTACTAAATATTTGCGTTAGCATCTCCAATAGAGGTTTCAGTAAAGAAAAAAAAGAAGAAACAAGAGGTAAAGCCAATGCCCAAAAAAGCAAATATCTTAATTTGTAATCACGAGTAATAAGTAAAATAAGAAAAATAATACATATAGAGTGTATTGTTGTAGCCAAAATAACAGCTACAAAAAACTTAAGTTTATCTCCCTTAAAGAAAAAAATTAAGCCTACACATAGCACGGCTAAACCTAACGCCATCCTAACTTGAATAAACTCAGCTCGAAAAAAATGCAAAGCCAAATAAAAGCAAGTGCAAAAAAACACATTTTTTACTAATTTGAAATAGAAGAAGAATTTTAAATATAGTGAAACTAACGCTATCACAAAAATCGCACTATAACTTTCTAGTGATATTGTTTTTAAGATGCTATTTATGAACTTATAGCCTATTTCAGAGTGTATATGTGAAACATCAGTTAAGTTGAATCCCGAAATTTTCGGCACAAGTTGAAATATATCTATATAAGCCCCGTAGTCATTACCAGAATACCAACGTAAGCCACAAAAAATAGCAAAAAAAGTAACTACTACGAAAGTAATTTTAATCTGAGCTCTATTATCACAAGCGTAAGCAAAGGATGTAAAAAAAAATAGGAATAATGAGCTTAATAAGTAATAAGTCAATTTAAAACCTTAGATCCAAACATTGATTTACTAACATCATAATTTGCATATCCGGTTAGGCTTGATAAGTAATCGCTCCCAATCAGTCAATATTGTCTTATTTGAAAAACTATTAGAGGTTTTTTTTATCACCTTAGGATCTTGTAAATTATTATCACTTAATAAAACATTAATAGCTTGAGCAAAAGCATCTAAATTTTGGTTTTCAACCAATATACCATTACAATGAGGTATCACAATCTCTGAAGGGCCACTAGAACAGTCGAAAGCGACAATAGGTGTTCCTAGAGTAATAGATTCAACTAACACATTCGGGAAGCCTTCATATAAAGATGTCAATAAAGTTGCTCTTGCATGTAAATAGTAACTAATCGTATTTTCGGTGAAACCTACAAATTCAACTTTATCAATAATACCTAAAAAATCAGCGTGCTTCTTTAAGTCAGCCTCTAAGCTTCCCACTCCGATTATTTTTAATTCCATGTTAGGGTAAGAGTGACTTATTTTTCTAAATACCTCAATGGCATTATGGAAAGCTTTTTGTTTCTCTAGTCGCCCTACGCAAAGGAGGTATTCCTTTTTGTGAACTCCCTGAAAGTTATAATTTTTTGCAGCCCTTTCAATTTTTTGATTAACAGCGTTATATATAACACTTGTTTTTTTATCCAATTCTGGGAAAACACTTAATAAATCACTTTCCATAGCTTTGCACTGATTTACAACATGGTCGGCCTTACTATAAAGCTTTGATATTAAAAACTTCAATAATCTTGAGCGCACTCCCTTCGAGCTATCATTTAGCTTTTGTGTTAAAGAGTTCATATTACGGGTAAAAATAAAGTAATTTAATGGTGAAAACATACGTATTAAAACAAGCAAAATAGTAATATCATAACTAAAGGCCACTAACTTAGTTGTCTGGGTATTTTTAATAAATTTATATATAGGAAAAAGTGCATACCTAGCATGATCAACTCCTAAGGTAATAAAGTTAACCCTCTTATTTATTCGCTTATGGTAAACAGAACTATTCATATTCAATACTACCAACGTTACATCCCAACCTAGTTCTGATAGACCATTAGCTATATTCACACACACACCCTCGGCACCACCTCCAGAAAGCGAGTTAATGATAAAAGTAATTTTTTTTGGATTTTCCTTGGCTTTCACAAAACCTCCATATAATTAATCCAGATAGGTGAGCTGGTCATCATATTAACCTAAGAATATTTTCTACTCTGGAATACCAAGAATAAGATGACACAAAATCTTTCAGGGCTGATTCACCTAGTGTGTTTTTTAATACAGGATCATCTCTGAGAGTAATTAACTTTTCAGCCCAATCAACCGGTTGATCAGCTATGCAAAGTAATGAGTTTTTTTTATCTTGTAATACTTCATGTAATACAGGGATATCCGATGAAAGTATTGCCTTACCGGCAGCCATATATTCGAACACCTTTAAGGGAGACATCCACTTGACTGTATTTCCTCCACCACCAGATACGGCAACACTCGATTGGTATGGAGCTAGTAAAACTTCACAACCCATTCGCATTCTTTCAGCCTCACTCGGAGATACAAAACCATGAAAAGTGACATTAGAAAGATCGTTGGATAGTGCTTTCCAATGGTTTATATCTGACTCTTGCCCCCCAATAATATGAAAGTCTGCCCAATCACACATAGAGGCTAATTCGATAATTATATCTACCCCTCTCCCAGGGTATAAGTGTCCAACATAACCAACCTGCATGCGATTTTCATCATTTTCAAAGTCAAAAGGCTCTGTATCAGGAGCTATAGGGTCAGCTCCGTCAGCAGCAACAATAATTTTACCTTTTAATTGCGGAAAATTAGCTAAGTAATATGCTTTAAGCGAATGCGTAATGACTACTAAATTTTTAAAGTTTTTCTTAGATATCATATTTCTAAACATGCTAGGTTTTAAGCCTTTGGCATTGCTATCACAAATTGGAGTGTGAGATTCATAAACAACCTTTTTCCCCATTAAAGACGCGAAAAAAGCACCATGAAAATCCCTACAAAAAACTAAATCAGCATTCATTCTGTGGCTTTTTAAGGCTGCAAAAAAACCATAAAAAAGTGATGTTCCTTTCAAATAAGTCAGCCAAGGTAACTTGGCTATATTAAATATATTACTAGTTCCATAAAACTCATAGACATCTGTTATGTCTTTTTCATAATTATCTTTAACATCTGGTGCTAATAAGGTTACTTCGTGACCCAGCTCTGAAAAAGCCTGACAAACTTTCATTACATGAATACTATTTGCAGTCCTAGATGGGATTATAGAACTAGAGATATAAGTTACTTTCATTAATACGCCTTGAAACTTTACCTAATTGATTAAATTATGCTTTTTATTTAGCAACAATCTGTATTATTACTGATTATTACTGATTATTACTGATTATTACTGATTATTACTGATTATTACTGATTATTAGCGGATAAGTTAACTTCTAAAGACGCTAAATTAATAATTGCATCTGAAAAAATAGCATTGTGGTTTTTATGGTTTCTTAATAGCTCAACTGGATCCAACTTTAAATTTAGATTACGTTTGGCTAACCTATGAAGAAGCATATCTAATAATTTATAAAGTGCTTTATCATCACAAATTCTGCGATTAAAATTTTGGTAGTTAATTGTTTTATCCCTCAACGAATTTAATCGATGGGCACCTCGCCAAAGTTTAATCAAAGTTGGGTGAGTATTTAATTTAAGGCCGTAGTTATTTTTACAAGGAAAGTTAAATGCTGCGGGAAAGGCATTAATTAAGAATTCATTATAATAAGACTGCTCTCTTCGGCACTCTGTGGGTAAAGAAAGCATATGATTAAACCAGTCAGACTCGATAAATGGAGACTTACAATTTAATTGTTTTGGCATTACATGAGGGTGAACATACCTTAATTGCCTTACTTCAAAGTCTAAGTACTCGTCTTTAGTAATCTTACTTAAAATAAGCTCTGGAAACTTTACTATCTCATTTAAATTAGATGCTTCCAAATCATGCAAAGAGCAGCTTCTAACCATTTGGTTTTTTGACAAAAATCTTTGTAATAATTGTGTGTTATCTACACTCACCACTTCTGGCAAATGAGAACCAGCTAAAGGATCCCCCATAAAACCAACAAGCACCAAATCACTGTTAAAAGTATTTTTAATTTCATCATATGGCGGGTGATAAAATAGTGTAGTTTGATAATCAAACATTGAAGCTGTATCAAACAATGATTTTTCATCAAAGCTATACTCAGATAGTTCATAAGAGTTACATGTGACTCCTAACTTTTTACTTATACCTTTGCCTATCTCAAAATCATAACTGGATTTTGTACCGAAAGTATAAGTTTTAATTTTATCAGCACTTCGAAGCTCCAGAAGACCGGCCAATAAAGCTCTACTGTCGAGACCTCCACTTATAGGCACAACTATATCATCATTAGTATCACCTATACACCCCTCCAAACAAGACATAAATATATCTTTTGTAGTTTTATAATCAGGCTTTTTAGCATTGGAAGATATTTGTGAATAATCAAACTTAATACTTGGAGTGTATGTAATATCGTAACCAAAATTAAGAAAACTACCTATAGAAAGCGGGTTATTAATATCAATCATTGTTAAGTCTCAAAATATATATTTCACTATTTTCTCGATCCGAGATATAAATATTATTATTGGACACGTCAAGTCCATGTAATTCACCATCGACGCTATAGCATGCCTTCTCAAGGCCACTTGACATTTCAAAAATATGTAAGTTAAACATAGATATTACTGCAAGTAAGTCCTCTTCAATAACACATGCGCAAAATGGTTTAAAATTAACACTTGAGGGCTTCAATAAGATTTTCGAGAAGGTACCTAAATTGTTTAGCCTGTATACGACACCTATAGATTCTATACAAAATATAACTCCATCCTCACAAGGTGTTACATTTGCTAAACGACCACTTTCCGGTGGAGTAAACTCTTTTATAGGGTTTAATTTTTCATCTACAAATGACAATACATTTCTATTTTTTTGAGTAAATATAAAGCCATTTTTGTACAGCGATACCCCATTGGGCTTATTAATATTGAAAAATCTTTTCGAAGTTAGCCTAAAAGAGGATGAGAAAAAGTAGGCAGCATTATGAAAAAAACTTGTTCTTACATTATGCTTGACACTATTTGGTTTGAAGTGAGTTTCTATATAAGAACCTGAAACACTCATTCCCTTTATAAATTTAGCGATATTTTTTATTTTCGATGATGTTGAAGCAAAAAAACCTAGCTCAGTAATATATTTATTATTACTGTACTTCAGTAGTCTATGATTATGCCAATCACTTACTAGTAAACAAACCTTTTCGCCCTCCTTAATAGCTTTTACATGTACAGGTTCTCTGAATTTATATCTACCATATCCACAACCCTCTCCAACAACCACCTCATCATCTAAAGTCGAAAGATTTAACTTAGATATAGAGTTCATCAAAGAGCTTGAATAATAGATCGAGTCATCCAAAATTGAGATACTGTTCACTAGTCTGTTCTTTAATTTTACTTTCCCGGTTAACTCTATTCTCATTTTAATACTTCCTAATTAATCCCTAGCCCCTAATTTATAACAAAGAAACTAATACCCATAGAAATGAGAAAAAACAAAATTGAAATGTAATTATTATAAGGAATATACTGATTTTTTTGAGCTAGATAATAGATTATAGCAAAGCTTGCTATCATACCAAAAAGGTAACCCACACCGCCAGCAATAACTCCAAGCTCACTAACAAACATATATGATAAGCATAAACTCACTCCTCCACCGGCAATAGTACCAAATGAGTTAACATAAGTTTTTCTTGACCAAGCATTACCAACAGCAATTATGTTTATTGCTCCTTGCCATAAATATCCAAATAAAATTAATAAGATTAAATTTCGATTTAAGGCTGCTTCATTAGCTCCTAGTAATAAAATTAGGAATGGAGATAATAAATAAATAAGTAAAATGATAAGGCTACCAAAGACCCAATAAACATTTAAAGACTTTGCAAACATTAAATGGGAATTATTTTCGCCAAAAAGCCTCATACAGTATGGGTCCCAAGCTGTTCTAAATGCTTGCAACAAAACCATAAATACCATTGCAACCTTAAGCGATAAGCTATAAACCCCCAAATCAAAATCAGATGACTTGTCTGCAATAACCAAACGGCCAGATGATGCTAGCAACCAGCCAGCCAAGCTTGATATTGCGATTGGAACGCCATAATAAACTATTTCTTTGAGGTAATTGGATGGCGTACTCAAAGATACTAACTTTTTGAGATAAAGTGTGGATATAACTCCTAAAGCAAACTGAGCAAGAGCAATACCATACAAAACTGATAGGACGTTAGGCTCATAAAAATATATAAATATTATCCCTAACATAGCTGTTAGTAGCACACTTAACAAACTTAGAGCCACATATTGTTTTGCTTGATGCTCCATTCTTAAAATTATTGTATTTAATGCAAATAACTGCCTAGGAAAGATAGCTAATAAAATAGGCAACAAATAATCAAAGCGTATTTCGGAAATTTGGAGAGGTAGTAGAAATGTTATAAGAAACAGTATGAGTAGACAAACATAAGTCACTAGATATATTTTAATCGCTGAGCTTATGAGATCTTTCAATGTATTCGATTTCTTACACTCATAATAGCTTCTCATAACTCCAGAAACAGCCTGTGCTTCACATATAATAAACACAGCCATTCCAATTGTTATGTATAAGTCAAGAACTCCAAAGCCTTCAATACCTATTACATTGATATAAATAGGTATAACCAAAAGAGGAGCAAACTTTGATATAACGCCTGTCAATCCATATAGGATTGACTCCTTTAGCAACGAGCTTTTAATGATTTTTTTAATGCGCGACAAAAATTAGTTTCCTAACCAAAAAGTATAAAAAGTTACAGTTCAAGACTTCTTCCAAACAAACTTATTAACATAATCGGTATAACTAATAATTGTTCTTAAAACCTTATCTGATACATTAGGTGCTATATAATTATTAACTTTATTGATTAATCTAACCTTACCCCTAGGTTGATTTTCCAAAATATCTATTGCCTGTAGTATGCGTTCCACATTCATGCCTGTAAACATGACAGCCCCCTCTTCGAAGCCTTCAGGCCGCTCTTGTGCATCACGAATGTTAATAGCAGGGAAATTTAATATTGATGACTCTTCGGTAATAGTACCGCTATCACTTAATACCACTTTTGCTTCCATTTGAAGCTTTATATAATCACTAAAACCTAAAGGTTTCATTAATCTAACAAGTGGGTGGAATTCTAAATTAAGTAGATCAATCTTCTTTCTTGTGCGTGGGTGAGTAGAAACAATTATCGGGTATTTATACTTTTCTGCAATTGTATTTAATACTTGTACGTAACTATGAATATTTTTTTCAGAGTCTACATTTTCTTCTCTATGAACACTTACGACAAAGTATTCGCAAGCTGTTAAATCTAGTGTTGATAAAATTTCAGCATTAGTAATTTTTTCCTTGTAACGATTAAGTACCTCATCCATTGGACTGCCTGTTTTAACTATCAGATCAGGCTTTAAGCCCTCAGCTAGTAAGTATTCGCGAGCTATATCTGTGTAAGGCATGTTAACGTCAGAAATATGATCCACTATTTTACGGTTGATCTCTTCTGGTACGCGCATGTCAAAACAGCGATTACCGGCTTCCATATGAAATATTGGGATTTTCTTACGCTTAGCTGGAATAGCAGCCATAGCACTATTTGTATCACCTAATATCAAGACAGCATCAGGCTTAACTTCAGCAAACATTCCATCAGCTTTGCTTATAACTTGTGCCATTGTTTCAGCAGCTGTAGCTCCTGCACACTCTAAAAATATGTCTGGCGCTCGAATTTCTAAGTCTTCAAAAAATATCTGATTCAGCTCATAATCATAGTTTTGCCCAGTATGAACTAGTATATGCTCACAAAATTCATCAAGTTTTGCTATGGTGCACGACAATCTAATGATCTCAGGTCGAGTACCTACAACAGTAACAACTTTTAACTTTTTCATGCTTTATACCTTTTTTCGTAATCTGTATGCATATACTCAACAAGTTTGCTCCACGCAGGTGGGCTAAACTGAGTTAATTGTCTAAATTTATCTGAATTTAGAGAGCGATCTATAACTAGTTCTTTCGATTCAGAAATAGTTATGTTTTTTTGGTATTGCTCTGCTATCAATTTTAATAGCGTGTATTTATCAATGGGATCCACCGACAAGTGCAATAACCCCGAGATTTCTGGTTGTGGTAAAATATATTCAACCAACAGCTTAGCTACATAACAAGTGGGCAAACCAGAAAATACCGCTTTAGAAAAACCTTTAGCGCTTTCGCCTTGTGATAAAAACCAGTCAACTAAACTTACTGCAGTAGTAAGTTCGTGCCCTATAATTGAGGTTCTTAAAGTTAAGTGCTTACCATAGCTCACTTCACCAAGGCACTTAGATTTACCATATAAATCGCACGCATCGGGTAATGAATCTTCGCTGTATAAACCTACGTCACCGGTAAATACACAGTCGGTTGAAAAATGAATCAATTTTGCTTTAACTCGATCGCAAATATCGGCAAGCTCATGAGGAAGTAACGCATTAATTTTAACAGCATCAATGTGTTGCTTTGAAATACCATGCTGTTTAATTAAACCTACACAGTTAATTACTACATCAGGCGCTACTGTTTCGATCGCAAGCTCCAGTGAGCTAATGTCATAGGCGTCAACACCAGTAATTAATTGCTGCTCTATATCGCTAAAAAAAGACTCTTTACCATCAATACTGCGTACTGTGCCAAATACGGATAAGTTAGCGTGTTCATTTAAGTTGCATAACAGGCTATAGCCAAGCATGCCAGTGGCACCTAAAATTAATATTTTCATACTTAAACACCTTCAGGAACGATGATGTTTCCAGACTCGATTTCACGCATAAAATCAAGCTTACGTAACAGTTGCTTCATGCCTTCAACATCTAACTGCTCAGTATTATGAGAATTATAATCCTCTACTTTTGAAAGGTCAGACTCACCTTCTTCAAAGAACTTTGAATAATTTAAATCTCTGTTATCAGCTGGTACTCTAAAGTATTCACCTTGCTCTTGTGAGACAAACATTTCTTCACGGCTACATAAAGCTTCGAATAGTTTTTCTCCGTGGCGGGTACCAATTACGTTTACAACATGCTCGGGCTTTTTAAGCATTTCAAGTAAAGCTTTTACTAACACTTCAATAGTTGCAGCCGGTGCTTTCTGTACAAAGATATCGCCATTTTTACCATTTTCGAATGCATGTAAAACCAAATCTACCGCATCATCTAGCGTCATCATGAAACGTGTCATTGTTGGATCAGTAATAGTAATTGGGTGATTATTAACTACCTGTCTAATAAACAAAGGAATAACTGACCCTCGCGACGCCATTACATTACCATATCGAGTACAGCAAATAGTTGTATTGGTATCTTCTAGATTACGACTTTTCGCTACAATAACTTTCTCCATCATCGCTTTCGAAATACCCATGGCGTTAATTGGGTAAACCGCTTTGTCAGTACTTAAACACACTACTCTTTGTACGTTATTTGCAATAGCTGCTTCTAGCACGTTTTCTGTGCCTAACACGTTAGTTTTAACGGCTTCTAACGGGTAAAACTCACAAGAAGGAACCTGCTTTAATGCAGCAGCATGATATACATAATCAACTCCCCTCATTGCAGTTGCTACACTTTGTGCATCTCTGACATCACCAATATAAAATTTCAACTTTGAATTATTAAAAACTTTTCGCATATCATCTTGTTTTTTTTCATCACGAGAAAATATACGGATCTCTTTGATATCTGTATCTAAAAATCGACGTAACACAGCATTACCAAATGACCCGGTACCGCCGGTAATCAATAGTTTTTTATTTTTAAACACAAATACTCCTAAAAATTTTAAAATTAACAAACATTACATTTCAAAAGCTTTAATGAAGCTATTAACATTATTTTGAGATGACAATCTATCATTACTCCAATTACTAAATGCAGTTTTTTCTTTATCTGTAGCTTCCAGTAAAACCTGTACCTTCCTTGCCATTAATGCAAAATCTCTAACATCATCAACTTGGGCGACTAAATCTTGTGATTGAAATAATTGTGCATAATCCCCTATGTATGAGGAAGTAAGTATTGGTGTGCCTGAAGCAGCATACTCGCCAATTTTACCAGGCGATGCTACCTCGTTCATTAAATCATTATCTCTTAATAAAACGCATATATCTGCTGCATTATAGTAATTTACAACTTCTGAGTTTGGCACTTCTTTAAGAACTATCTTTTCATCCGGAAGGCTTAACTTAGACATAAACCCCTTTACTATGAACTGATCACTTTTATGTGTAAGAATAATAAATTTGGCATTAGAAGTTACATTCTCTAAGTAATACTTAAAAAAACAAAGTGTATTTTTTATATTTTGCCACGAATAATATACGTTTCCTGCATAGACAAATACATGTTCATTTTTAATGCAAAGTTTATTTCTAAATGCTTGACGGTTCTTTGCACTAAAAGTTAAACGCCCCTTGACAAATCCAGTAGACGTTACTTGAACTTTTTCGGCTTTGAGAAAGCTATGTCTTTTTAATAAAACTTCTTTAAATGCTTTTGACAAAACAAGCAATCCATCTGCGTCTTTTATTTTTTCAGCAAAACTATCGATACTAGCTTTAGCAGAGAATAAATAGTCATCATAAAACCCATTTTTATAGGGATTCCTTTGTAAATAATTATATTCAGATAGGCCATCACCTTCGACCTCAATATAATATTTGAAGTTTTTACCAAAAATAAACTTTGTTAGTCTCAACGGCCTTAACTCTACTTTTTTAGCTATAAGCCCCACTTTTTTATACTTGAGCATGTTAAAAAAGAGGTATATGGCTGTATAAAGCATATTTAATGTCGTATGTGGAGTTTTTATTACCTTTACTCCATCAAGTTTACTTACTTCTTTATATTCATTTATCTGTTTTTTTATTTGCTGCCGTGACATAACCGTGAACATTGTTACATCAACCCCTTTTTCTTTAGCTGCAGACACCCAGCTATAATAAAGATAAAAGTGGTTTTTTAAATTAGGCCTAAAAAAATATAATCTTTTCAATTCTATTTATTACCATTCAAAAACTTAACATACCAAGGCATAGCCTTACTTATACCTTGTAATATTCTATATTCAGGGGCATATCCCAAATTAGAGTTAGCCTTACTCACATTAGCTTGAGAATGACGAACATCACCAGCTCTAAAATCTCTATAAGTAGGACCTTTTTTAACATCAATTGAGCATTCACTCAGGGCTGCTTGAATAGCTTTATATAAATCATTTAAAGTAGTTCGATCACCGACAGCCACGTTATAAACATTATCTTTAGCATCGTCTGGCGCTGTAGCAGCTAAAATATTCATTTGTACCGTATTTTCTATAAAACAAAAGTCTCGACTAGTTTCACCATCACCGTTTATAAAAACCTCTTCACCTTTTATCATATCAGCAGTCCACTTTGGTATTACTGCTGCATATGCTCCATTTGGTTCCTGTCTCTGGCCAAAAACATTAAAGTAACGTAAGCCGATTGTTTTAAAGCCATAGGTCTTCGCATAGACCCCAGCATATAATTCGTTAACGTATTTAGTTACAGCATATGGAGATAGTGGATTGCCTATATTTTCTTCTACCTTAGGTAAAGCTGGGTGGTCACCATAAGTAGAGCTACTTGCAGCATAAGTAAAACTTTTAACTTTAGCCTCTTTTGCGGCCTGTAACATATTTAAAAAACCAGTAATGTTAGCTGAATTAGTTGTTACTGGATCAGCAATTGAACGTGGCACAGAGCCCAGGGCTGCTTGGTGCAATACATAATCAATGCCATTACCGTTATTAGCTAATACTATTTCGCAATCTTGAAAATTTCGAATATCACCTTCAATAAAACTAAAACCTTCCCATTGCTCAGAAGTAACCAAACCTTTTACTTCATCAAGGTTATGCTGATGGCCTGTTGCAAAATTATCAAGCCCTACTACTTTTTGGTTTAATTTTAATAAGTGCTCTAAAAGGTTTGAGCCAATAAAACCAGCAACACCTGTAACTAGCCAAATTTTCGGTGATACCAATAATTCTGCTTTTATTTGTTCGTAACGAGTCATGATTTTCCTTTAAAAAATTAGGTTCTAGGTTCTAGGTTCTAGGTTCTAGGTTCTATAAAAGTATTAAAACATTTACTTTACCGTCAAAGATTTTCTAGCTTTACTTCTAGTGCCTTTATCTTCCTAGCGCCGAGTGCCTATGGCTTTACAAACGCATATCTACACTTTGTTTCGGTAGTACGTATTTTAAGTCGTAAAGTACATGATCTACTTTGCCTAGCCTACGAATTTTATCAGCCCCCATTTCTTTAAATTCGTTATGCCCGACTGCAATTATTATTGCATCATAGTTATTTTTTTTATACTCATCGGTTAAGCTCAAACCATATTCATTTTGTGCTTCCTCGTTTGAACACCAAGGATCTACAATATCTACATTTATATTGTATTCTTTTAGCTCTGTAACGATATCTGTCACTTTTGTATTACGTAAGTCAGGACAATTTTCCTTAAATGTTAGTCCCATCACTAACACGTTTGCACCATCTACATGAATACGCTTTTTAAGCATGCTTTTTACAAGTTCAGATACAACATGCTTACCCATACCATCATTTAATCTTCGTCCCGCTAAAATCATTTCTGGGTGATAGCCTACAGTCTGCGCTTTGTGAGTTAAGTAATACGGATCCACACCTATACAATGCCCTCCAACTAAGCCTGGTCTAAATGGTAAAAAATTCCACTTTGTACCTGCAGCCTCTAAAACCTCAAGAGTATCAATATCCAATTTATTAAAAATGATTGATAGTTCATTAATTAAAGCAATATTCACATCACGCTGAGTGTTTTCAATTACTTTAGCTGCCTCAGCAACTTTAATTGAACTTGCCTTGTGAGTACCTGCAGTAATAATTGACTTATAAAGCTGGTCAATTTTTTCAGCTATTTCAGGAGTTGAACCTGAAGTTACTTTTAATATGTTAGTTACGCGGTGCTCTTTATCTCCTGGGTTTATACGCTCTGGTGAATAGCCCGCAAAGAAATCTTTATTAAATACAAGGCCTGATACCCGCTCAACTACCGGTAAACAAGCCTCTTCAGTAGCACCAGGGTATACTGTTGACTCATAAATTATAACGTCGCCTTTTTTTACTACCTTTCCTAACATCTCACTGGCTTTTATGAGCGGTGTTAAATCTGGTTGTTTATGTGCATCAATAGGCGTTGGTACAGTTACAATATATACATTATAATTTTCAAGGTCTGATATAGTATATGAGAAGTTAAGTTGTGGGGATTGTTTAAGTTCTTCATCACTTACTTCAAGTGTTGTATCGTGGCCTTCCTGCAATTGTTTAATACGACATTGATTAATATCGAACCCTAAAACTGGATATTTTTTCCCAAACTCAACAGCTAGTGGTAACCCCACATACCCTAAGCCAATGACTGCTATATTTATATTTTCAAAACGGCTATTCATATTTTCCTCAGCGTTGGTAAATATTTACTAGGACACCCGTAAATATTTTTAATATTTGGCTTATTAAAACCTATTTATCACTATGTTTTTTTGAAAAATGCTTAAGTAGAACAACCATAAGTGACAGCATCATTCCAAGTAAAACGCCTATAACGCATATTACTGCGCGTTTTGGTTTGAACTTAACCTCAGGTACTAATGCTGGATCAATAGTCTTAAAAACATATTCATCACGTACATTGGCAAACATGATGATTTTAGCTTGCTCTTCTACCAATTTATAAAGTACTGCACGAATATCTGCTATTTTAGTATTTTCTAATTGGTTCATTAAAAACTCAGTACTTTTATTAGCTTCAACCACGTCTCGCTCTTTCATTGTTTTATTCAAATCAACGACTAGCCAATCTACCCACTGTTTTGCAATATAGGGGGATAAATGCTCAATTGAAATCGAAACCATTCCGCTCTCTTTACTTACATCAGCATTTACAACCTGTGAAAACACTTTAAAAGCTTCCTGCATTGAAGGCTTAGGTTTAAAAGGAGACTTTACTTTTCGTAGCCATTTATTTTCAGCTTTGTTATAAACTTCTTGATTATAAATAATTGTGTTTTTTTCACTTTCCCATGACTTAACAGCCATTAAATCTGGCAAAATATTGTGCTTTTGAATAAATTCACTGGTAAATTTACGCGATTTAAGTACCTCAAGCGCCATTTGTGTTTTATCAATCCCACCACCTGAACCTAAGTTAACTCCAGCTAAACTTGCAAGCCCACCAAACTGGCCCGAAAGAGCGCCCAATCCACCAGCTTTATCTTGCTCAGCAGGGGCAAGTAGCGCCTCAGACTTATATATATTAGGTTGGTTAATGGCATAAAAAACAGATGCCACAGCAAATAAGGTAGTTACAGCGATAATAATCCACTTGCCTTGCCAAATAGCAGTAAAGAGCTCGCGTAAGTCTATTTCGTCATCGCCAATGTTGTTTTGCAATGGTGTATTTGCCTGATTTTGGTTGTTTGAGTTGTTTTCCATTTAAATCTCATAAGTTCAGCTATCAGCTATCAGCTATCAGCTATCAGCTATCAGCTATCAGCTATCAGCTATCAGCTATCAAAAAGTTGTATAACAAGAACATTAGGTCAAGTTATTGTTTTAGGTTTTAGGTTTTAGGAGTTTTAGCTCGTCCTTCGTAACACCAAACCTGCTGCTACATTTACGCGACATAAAGCCACTCTTTAAAAATAATATGCACAAAGAGAAGTGAATGAGAGAATATGAGAAAACATACCCATTTTATTTATGTCTTCCTCTTAAGCGGGGCGCTCTCTTAACCTCTTTGTGAATGTATCTATTGTTTTTAACGCGAGATAAAGTCGCTGCTACATTTGCGCGGCATAAAGCCCCGACTTCTTTAAATCCAAATACTGTGTTTGGTTTAATCTCAGTCTAAAACCTAGTTCCTAAAACCTCGAGCCTTAGAGCAGCTGCGGGATAAACCCGCACTGCATTATATTAAATACCACTTATGGCTGCTACTGCTACACCTAATTGATATAGAATCTGTGTTGCGGTGCTCCAAAGCGTTAGCTTATCCATATGGCCTGCATCTAGTGGGACAACAATGGTATCGCCAGGTTCAAGTTGGTTTGAGTTATTAACTGCAAACCAGTTGCCGGTATTTGGTATTTTTACTGAGCCGTTGGCTTTTATAATATAAATACGATCATCCGCTGCGCGCTCTTTTAAACCACCGCTTAGGTCTATGTATTCGTCTACGCTTATGCCTGCTTTATATAGATGCGAGGTAGAGTAATTAACCTCACCTATTACACTGATTGAGTCGCGTTCACTAGGCACATAAAGTACATCGCCATCTTGCAGTACTAGGTTTTGCTCATTGTTAACAATAAGCGGTAAATCTATAACTAAACGGCCTACGGCATCAACGTTAGCAAGGTCCTTCAAAAGCTTATTCATTTCATCGTAAGTAAGTGTGTTGCTACTTACTGAACTTTGAAAGCTTTTAGATGCTATATCTCGACGAAGTTCGGTAGATAAACGCGCTAGCTGTTGTTGCTCTTGCTCTTTAATTGATTGGCGAGTAAATACAGCGGCATTGGTTGCAGCAAACTCAGAAAAGCCACCGGCGCGCTTTAATAAGTTACTTAAGGTTTCACCGCGGCGAATAGTATAGGTGCCCGGAAATTTAAGCTCACCCTTTAGCTCTACTTTTAAGTTTTCTTGCCAATTTGGTATAGCAAATATATTTACGCTGTCTTTACTTTGTAATGAAATATTAGATGCTGTTTTACCTTGCATGGCGCTTTTAAGGTCAAACTTAATATGCTCAATATTTGATACATCATTAGTGGCAATTCTTGTTACTTCTGCTTGTTGTGTGTAAGCCGACTCTAACAAGCCGCCTGCGGCAGTAATTAAGTCTTTTACTTCACCGCCTTCCATTAACGGGTAAATACCTGGGTACATTACACTGCCAGTAATTTCAACAATCTGCATAGCCTGCAGTACACCGGCCTGCTGCTCTAACTTAGCAATTACAGGCTTAAGTAAATTATGTCGGCTAAATAGTGCAAAGCTTTTAGCATCCTCTTCTTGTTCTTTTAGCTTTTTCTCAAGCATTTGAGCCATACTTAAATTTGGGTTTTCTTCTTCTGGCTCTGACTCTTCAGTTATTACACCAACGTATTTTTCAAACTCTTTTTGTTGGTATTCATGCCATAGTTCTGCTTTGCGTTGCTGTTCTTGCTGCTCTTTAGTTAACGCTAAATTTGCAAGCGCTATATCTTCTAAAGTTTTTTCTTCAAAACGACTGAATACAATAATTTTATCGTTAGGGCTAAGTTGCAAGTTGTTCTCAGTATTTTTTGTAATGGCTTTTGCTAAATCGAATTGATGAATCTCAATATCACCATTTACGTTGGTTTCACGCACTACTAATGCATAATCTAAATCGGCCTGTGGTAATAAATCACCACGCACAGAGCCTAAAATATCTGAAATGCGTTTACCCTTGTACCACTGGTAATTACCAGGTCGTACTACGGCACCAATTAAACTAATTGAAGTTTGGTATTGTTCGCCAATGGCGCTAAAGTGAATCCGATCGCCATCTTGTGGAATGTAGTTAACTTGCTCTTTGCCAAAATCTACTGAAAGCACTTCTTTGTGTTGATTATTAAAGCGCTCAACAACCACACTTTTGGCATAAGCATTAGGTTTAATACCGCCGGCCATTTTTAATAAATGCTCTGCCGTTTCACCTTTTTTAAGCTCAAAAATAGCAGGACGCTTTACTAAACCGTCAACTGTTACTTGCTCTCCTACCGATGGAATAAACACCACATCGCCAGGCTTTAAAATAATATCGTTGCTGCTATCACCACGAATAAGTAAATCGTATAGGTCAAAATTAGCAACAAGTTTACCACCGCGCTTTACTTGAATATTACGCAGTGAGGCAATATCAGACACGCCACCACTTACAAATAATGCATGTGAAACAGTAGTTAGCGACGACACACTATAACTACCGGGCTTGTAAGCCTCACCTAAAACCAAAATACGAATACTGCGAAGTTTGCCAAGCGATACAAACGCTTTAACACCAATAACTTCTTGCTCTACTTTTACTTTAATTAGTTCTTTAACTTCAGCGAACGTTAAACCCGCTACTTGTACAGGGCTTAAATCGGGAATATTAATGCGGCCTTCACGGTCAACAATCACTTCAAAGCTTTCACTTTCTTTACCGTAAAAGTTAATTAATAGCTGATCGCCACGCCCTACTAAATACGTATCAGGAACGGGAGCGCTTTCATTAGGCATAAATGTGGTTGGTTCGCCTGCAAATAGGTCATAACCGAATGGCTTTACTGATTTATCTTCTGGCTTGAATCGCTCTTCATCTGTAAAAGCTCGTTCGTCGGTGGTATTACGCTCACCTACTGTGGGCTTGTCTTGTTCGTTATTTTTGCCATTAGTGCTACCAGCACCTTCAAGGCTTGAAATATCCACGCCATACTGCTTTGCCAGAGCCTGTTGTTGTGACTTAGGTAATTTTTGAAACTGCTCTAGTTGAGCGGCTGTTGGCGCAAATGCTAATGTGCTAAAGCTACATATAAGTACAAAAGTACTTAATAAATATTTAATAACGTTCACGAGTAGGTATTTCCCTAGGTCTACAACCAAAAATTGGTGGGTATCATACATTATTTACGAGCAAATAAAAAAGGGACTTTAGCCCCTTTCATAGTTTTATTACAATTTATTTACTACTTGATGTTAAAAGCTGTAAACAAGTGTTAATGAGGTCTCTGTATCAGTTGCTTCTTTGTCATCAGCCACGTCTGAGTTGTTGGTTATATTGTAGGCCACTTTCATTTGTAGTGAGCCATTAATTTTAGTCAGAAGAGCGGTTTCTGAGCGAGTTTTAGTATTGGTATCACCGTATTCCACAGATACTAACTGAGTAAAACGCGCGTTGTCTGAAATTTTCCAGCTAAAGTCTACTTTACCTAAGGCAATCACTTCGCCTTCGTATTCACCCGCTAATGAGTTGCCGTTTTCATCAACCTCTTCGCTAATATCTGGATATTTAAAATACTTATAACCCGGACCAATTTCAGCGTTTAACTTCATGTTTGTCTCGTTTAATAAACGTAAACCATAACCCGCTGAAATAACTGATTCACTTCGGTATGCACCAAAGTAGTCTGATACGTGCGACCCATAAATAAATAAATGAGCGTGCTTTTCGTTTAATTTGTAATTACCCTGCGCTGAAATAGAGTACTTTTCGTTAGTACGCTGCTTTTCTTTTGTACCGTCGTCGTTCTCTACTTCATCTTCTTTGTAGATGCCGTCTAACTTATACTCGTTATTCCAACTTTCTAAGTTATGCAATACTTTAATACCGCCTTTTAAAGTGGTTGTTTCTGTATTACCACTGGTAATGATAGCACCCACTTCGCTGGTAACTTCCCAGGTTTTTTGTTCTTCTTCTGATGCAAATGCACTGGTTGTAGCTGAGGCTGCTACTAAAATTGATAAAAGCTTAAGTTTCATTAAAAAATAACCCTGTAAAAATATTCATGCTCTTTAAAGCAGCGCTCACGTTAGCAAACCTAACGTGAGCATTACCTTAATAACTTTTTAAAATTAGTCTTGCTTGTGCAAATGCACATCCATTTGTGGGAATGGAATAGTAATATCGGCGTCGTCTAACGCTATTTTAATATTTTCCATTAACGACCAGTATGTTGGCCAGTAATCTTCTGAGTTAACCCACGGGCGTACGATAAAGTTAACGCTTGAATCGGCAAGTTCAGAAACCGATACGTTGTATGCAGGATCTTTTAAAATGCGTGATTCGTTATCTAGTACTGATTTAAGTACTTCTTTTGCTTTACGTAAATCGGCGTCGTAGCCAACACCAATCACAAGATCAACGCGACGCGTTGCTTCGCGCGAGTAGTTAATAATTGCATCTGACATTATTTTTGAATTCGGCATTACAATAACTTTGTTGTCAGGAGTGCGCATTTCTGTTGAAAATATTTCGATTTTTTTAATCGTACCGGCTTTACCGCCAGCTTCAACGTAGTCACCTGACTTAAATGGGCGTAGTAAAATAATTAGCACACCAGATGCAAAGTTAGATAACGACCCTTGCAGTGCTAAGCCAACCGCTAAACCTGCAGCACCTAAAATAGCAATGAATGACGTGGTTTCGATACCGATTTGTGATAGCGCCATTAAAATAGTGGCTGCAAACACAATGGCATACACAATACTAGATACAAACGATGAAACCGCTACATCTACTTTCTTCTTGTCGAATGCTTTAGCGGTTAAATTTGCACAAAACTTGGCAATTCGGCCACCGAGTAAAAATATAACAAGCGCTATAACTGCTTGAATACCATAGTGTAAAATTAAGCCTGAATTTTCATTCAGCCAATTGAGTATTGAATCCATATTAACTCCTGATAGTGTTATTAAGCAGTTTAGCGGTATTGTTTGTAGTATTGTAAATCTTTAATAGGTGTTTGCAACAACGTTTTACTAAGGGGTTAGGGGGTTGAGCCGCGGTTGTGGAGTTTTTAGGCCCGTTGCCCGTTACCCGTTACCCGTTACCCGTTACCCGTTACCCGTTACCCGTTACCCGTTACCAATAAGCTTAAATATAGAATACTTATAATAAGTTTAATTTTTTTTGATTTTTTGCTTCACAAGCATAGGGATATTATGTATTATGCGCGCCACACCAAACAAGGTGTATCTAGTGGCGGTTGTAGCTCAGTTGGTAGAGCCCCGGATTGTGATTCCGGTTGTCGCGGGTTCGAGCCCCGTCAATCGCCCCACTATTTTCTAAGTCCTCTCAGTAATATCCAAAGTTAATTTTTTAGTTATATCTAGTTCTCATAAAGCCAAACATAAAATAAAAAGTACACTCTTATCTGTAGCCGCCGGTTTCCCCAGCGTTGATTTATATCGTTATTTGGTGCTTTTGATAAAAGCCTGATGCGACATGAAGTCACTGCTAAATAAATATTACAAATAACACCAGTAGTAGCAGGTTTTCCCCGCACCACACAGCCCGTTGCCCGTATTTGACGCTTTAGGCGCGCTGAGAACATGTTATATTCTCAGCGCCTCATACACTTGGATATTTGCTGCCCTTGCTTAAGTTGTTAACCTACTTTAAATGAAAGACCTAGTGACGCTAATGCTTTAGAGTGTTTTTCAATCGCATCAGACTCTATACCTACACTGTGCGCTTGGGCTAAGTTTTCTGAAGACGCACTACTAATATTTGAAATATTACGGCTAATTTCTTGCGATACCATGCTTTGCTCTTCCGCAGCGGTTGATATTTGCGTTGCTAAATCAGAAATATCAGTAATTGCAGCATATACTTTTGAGACGATATCTTGGCTATTGCGGGTTTCTTTAACACAGCTCTCTGCCGCATTCTTACCAGCTTCCATTGTTTTTGACCAGTTGAGTAACGTAGACTGCATTTCAGATATAGAAACTTGAATTTGCTCTGTAGCGGTATGCGTTCTGCTTGAAAGCGCACGCACTTCATCAGCAACAACCGAGAATCCTCTACCATGCTCACCGGCACGCGCAGCTTCTATAGCCGCATTAAGTGCAAGTAAATTTGTTTGATCGGCAATCCCTTGTATCTCTTGCATTATGCCACCAATTTTTTCAGCCTCTGTTGCTAGCCCGCTCGCTGAACTTGCCGAGTTATCCACCTCGTTGGCGAGTAACGATACTTCACGCATGGTGCCTGACATTGCTTGCGTTGCGCTTTCGCAGTCTTGGTGAGCTTGTTGCACTCGTTGGTTAGTTACTAAGGTATTTTTAGCAACCTCATCAATTGAATGTACCATTTCTTCAACCGCTGACGACACTTGATGTAATTCTGATGCTTCTTTTTCAACACCGGCCTGCGCAGCTTCAGCACAAGCTTTAAGAGAGTCAGCACCTTTACTCAGGCTTAAAGTACCATCAATAATACGGCCAACAATGGTCGTTACTTTACCCTCAAGTAATTTAATCTGAAAATCACTATAGCTGAGGCTGTCGCTACCAGAATAAATATGCCGAGATACGCTATCTGGACCTGCTTTGTTTTTTTTAATTTTGCTTTGCGAACGAATTAACTCTTCATAAAAAATAACAAAAGGCAGAGGAACAAACAGCAAACATAACCAGAACATATAACTTGTTAGCCAAGCAATTAAAGCTGCACAGCCAATAAATAGAGGAAGTTTAAATGCGGCTAATTTTTCACTTAAAGGGACAATTGATTGACCGTTGTTTAAACGTTGGTAAAGCTTTTCTGCGCGGTTTTTATATTCTGGAAGGAGTTGTTGGCGAACTGATTGATAACCTACTTTTTTACCGTTTTCATAAATAGGGGTAACAAATGCATCAACCCAGTAATAACGCCCATCTTTACACCTATTTTTTACAGCTCCTCGCCATGCGGTATCGCTTTTTAAATTAGACCACATATCACCAAATGCCGCAGGTGGCATGTCTGGGTGGCGAACCATGTTATGGTTTTTCCCTTTTAACTCATTAATGGTATACCCTGAAACTTTACAAAAGCTATCATTTGCATAGGTGATAACCCCTCGTAAATCTGTTGTAGAAACTAACTCTTCGTCAATGCCAAACGAAACTTCCTGGTCTACCGTTGCTTGATTTCTTCTACTCATAGTGGGTGCTTCATTATTTTTTAATGGATGAATTTGCGGAATGTTAATTTATAAGTGTATAAAACACAATTATACATTTTTACTATATGTTAATAGTATTGAAACTACTGAAACTTTATTCTACTCATTCACACACCAAAAATATACATTTAAAAACATACAGTTACAAATGTTCACGCGAATTAAAAAGAATTACTCTTTCATAAAAGCCTACTTTTAAAAAGGATATAAGCAGAATAGCATCTAACTAAGAATAGTTTAGACCTACAAGGAGGAAGTAGCCAAAAACCTCTCCTTAAAAAAGGACAAAAAAATGCCACCAAAATGGTGGCATTTACACACGGGGGTATTTCTACTTATAGAAATTTTTTACTTTTTGTTTACTTAAACATTTTTTTGAAAGGTAGCATTTACACCCATTTCAAGCAACTTAAAACGCTAAACGGTTAACTCATCGGAACAGTCTAGAGAGTTAAACTCTAATACATACGTATTTTTCTTCTAGGTATTCATCTAAACCTTGGTGACCCCCCTCTCTTCCAAGACCTGATTGTTTTACCCCACCGAACGGTGCTACAGGGTTTGATATAACCCCCTCATTTACACCTATCATGCCAAACTCTAACCCTTCGCTTATACGATAGATTTGTTTAATGTTTTGGCTATAAAAATACGCAGCTAATCCATAAGGGACATCATTAGCAAGTGCAAGGACTTCGCTTTCTTCATCAAATGGGATCACCGTTAATACAGGGCCAAACACTTCTTCGTGATAAATATCCATTTGTGTAGTGACATTAGTAACTATTAATGGGTTTTGAAAGCTGCCACCTAAATTACTGTTATCTCCAATTAGCGTAGCGCCTTTATCGAGAGCATCTTTAATCAGTTGTTGCACTTTCTCTTTTGCTTTGGGATAAATAAGCGGGCCTATGTCGGCATTTTCATCAAAACCGTTTGCAACGTTGAGCGCAGCGACTTTGGGTGTAATTTTTTCAAGCACTTCATTTAATATACTGCGCTGGATGAATATACGGTTTGCCGCTACACACGCTTGGCCACTGTTTCTAAATTTAGCTGCCATTAGGCCATCAATAGCGTCATCAATATCGGCATTATCAAAAATAATGAACGGCGCATTGCCACCTAATTCCATTGATGTTTTTTTAATTGTCTGTGCACACTGTGATAGTAACTGCTTACCTACACCTGTAGAGCCAGTAAAGGTAAACTTACGTACCACCTCTGAGTCAGTCAACATTTTACCAACGTCTTTAGCGTTTTGTGATACCAACACATTAAATGCGCCTTTCACAAAGCCAGCCTGATCAGCTAAATACGCTAAAGCAATAGCACATAGTGGTGTATGTTCAGAAGGTTTTAAAATGAAACTACAGCCAGCAGCATAAGCAGGGGCTACTTTTCGAGTTACCATAGCCACAGGAAAGTTCCATGGTGTTATACCGGCAACCACGCCAATAGGTTGTTTATAACTGGTTAAGCGATGCTGATTGTCGGTTGCAGGGATCACATCCCCATAGCTACGCTTAGCTTGCTCAGCAAACCACTTAATAAAGCCGGCGCCATAATCTATTTCACCGAGAGATTCTTTAAGCGGCTTACCCTGCTCTTTGGTCATAAGTGTAGCTAGCGTTTGTTTATGTTTAATCACCAACTCATACCAGCGCATCAGAGTTTCACTTCGCTCGGTTGCATTGGTTGCTTTTAATTTTACAAACGCGCCTTTTGCCGCATTAATAGCTATATTTACACCTTGCTCGTCAATATCGCTTACTTCAACAATACTTTGTTCGGTGGCGGGATCATCAACGCTAAAGCGTGTGCTGGTTTTATAAAATTCACCGTTTATAAACGAGTCTGAAAAAATAAGATCACTCAAAATACACCTCCGAAATGGGTTTTGGGCTTCGGGCTTCGGGCTTCGGGCTTCGGGCTTCGGGCTTCGGGCTTCGGGCTTCGGGCTTCGATATATTAAAAAGCCTTGTGGTTAACGCTACAAGGTTTTTTAATTTACCCGCACCTCGCAGCCCGTCGCTCGTAACCTTTAAAAAGACGCGGGGTAAACCCGCTGCTACTTAATACAAACAAAAAAGCCGCGGTATTAAACAGCGGCTTTTAATATAATAGTCGTTAATTAAAAACTAGTGTTCTTCATTAACGATATTGAGATTGTACTTAGGTATTTCAACCACTAAGTCTTCATCTCTAATAATTGCTTGGCAACCTAAACGTGACTCAGGTTCTAAACCCCAGGCTTTATCTAGCATGTCGTCTTCTAGGTCGTCACTTTCATCTAATGAGTCAAAACCTTCACGGATCACTAAGTGACAGGTTGTACATGCACATGATTTTTCACAGGCATGAGGAATGCTAATGCCATTTTTAAGCGCGATATCAAGTACCGTTTCGCCAGCGGGCGCTTCTATTGCAGCACCGTCAGGACACAACTCCGGATGGGGAAGAAAAACAATTTGTGGCATTCTAATCTCTCTTATATATTGTCTACTGACTGGCCTGTTAAGGCTTTTTTAATTGATGCATCCATTCTACGCGCGGCAAAATCACTACTCGCATTGTCCATTTTTTCAATGGCTGCTTTAATTTCGCTTGGCTCTTGTGCACTCTCGCGTACTTTTGCAAGTTCGTTTATTTCCACTTTTAGCGCCGCTAGTTGCTCAGGCTCAAGTAAATCGCCATCAGCTGCTAAAGAGGCTTCCATTGCTTCTATTACACGAAGCGCTTCAACTTGTTGCTCTTTAAGCATACGCGCTTGCATGTCGCCTTTAGCGTTACTCATCGACTCTTTAAGCATATTAGCAACTTGGTCGTCAGACAAACCAAACGACGGTTTTACTTGTATTTCTGCTTGAACGCCGGTTGATTTTTCCATGGCTGATACGCTTAGTAAACCATCAGCGTCTACTTTAAAGGTAACGCGAATATGCGCCGCTCCCGCCGCCATAGGTGGAATGCCTTTTAAGCTGAACTTTGCCAGCGATCGACAATCGTCAACCAGTTCACGCTCACCTTGTAATACATGCAACGACATAGCCGTTTGACCATCTTTAAACGTAGTAAATTCTTGCGCACGTGCAACTGGGATAGTGGTATTGCGTGGAATGATTTTTTCAACCAAGCCACCCATGGTCTCAAGTCCTAGCGACAACGGTAACACATCCAGCAATAACATGTCTGAATCTGGCTTGTTACCAATTAATACGTCAGCTTGTAATGCTGCACCCAGTGCAACAACACGATCAGGATCAATTGAAGTGAGTGGTTGTTTATCAAAAAACTCGCCAACTTGAGTACGTACCAACGGCATGCGGGTTGAACCGCCAACCATTACAACTTGTAATACTTCCTGGTTTTCAATACCGGCATCTTTCACTGCACGACGACATGAACGAAGCGTTTTTTTAACCAGTGGCATAGCGAGCTCATTAAATTTTTCTCGCGTTACTTCAACCATGTATTTTTCATCGTCAAACTCAAGGCCAACATTCACTTTTTCGTATTGGCTTAGTGCTTCTTTACAGGCTTTGGCTTTATTAATGAATAAGCGTAATACCGAAGGAGATAAGCCTGTCACGCCGGTTTCTTGTTTTAGGTAATCAACTAATAATGAGTCAAAGTCGTCACCGCCTAGGCTAGAATCGCCACCGGTGGCCAGCACTTCAAACACGCCTTTATTAAGACGCAGAATAGAAATATCAAAGGTACCGCCTCCTAAATCATAAACGGCGATAATACCTTCTTGCCCTGAATCTAAACCGTAAGCAACGGCAGCGGCAGTAGGCTCGTTTAATAAACGCAGTACATTAATGCCGGCAAGTTCAGCCGCATCTTTGGTGCTTTGACGCTGTGCATCATCAAAATAGGCTGGTACAGTAATCACTGCCCCTAAAATATCTTGATTACCAAAGCTTTGCTCAGCGCGTACTTTTAATGCATTTAAAATATGACTTGAGGCTTTAACTGGGCTGATTTTTCCCGCAGCCGTTTCGATAGCCAATGCACCATCATCATCGCAAAACTGATAAGGCAGTTGACCATAGCTTTGTTCTATTTCGGTTTGCGTTTTACCTAAAAAACGCTTCACTGAAATAAGCGTATTAACCGGATCGAGTGTAGCCGCTTGCATTGCATCATTACCCACGGTAATGCCGCCAGCTTGATAACGAACCACTGAGGGTAACATCGCTTCGCCTGACTCATCAGTAATAGTGCGTGCTTCGCCGCTTTGTACGGTTGCCACTAATGAATTTGTAGTGCCTAAGTCAATTCCAATTGCTAATTTATGTTCATGTGGTGCCGCGCTCTGCCCCGGCTCAGCAATTTGCAATAATGCCATAATGCTCTTTAAACTCGTGTTGCTCGCTTTGCAGCAAGTGAATTAATCGTCAAATAAACTGTCTTCAATGCGTTCAAGTTCGTCGCGTAACTTATAAACAAACTTTAGCTTACGGATACTGTCTGCTGCTTGTTGATATTGCTGCTCATCGTTACTTGCTAACTGCTCTGCCAATTGCGCACTGTATTGCTGATCAAGCTGCTTTATTTGTTTTTCAAAATTATCAATAGCAGAATCAGGATCGCTTGCGGTCGCTAACTCTTCAAGCTCTTCGCGAAGCTCCATTTGCTGCATTAAAAACATAGGATCTTGCAATGTTTGCTGCTCAGCACGAATATCAACGCCTAGCTCGCTCAGCATATATTCTGCACGTTTAACGGGATGCTTAAGTGTTTGCAGTGCATCATTAATTTCGGCAGTACTTTGTACGGCCATTAATTTATCACGACTGCTAGCGTTAGCATGGCGATCAGGGTGAACAGCACGTTGAAGTTCTAAGTAGTGCTTGTTAATCGTTGCTAAATCAATATTGTAGTCAACGGGAATTGCAAATAACTCAAAATAACGCATAACTTCTCACAAATGACAAAGCCCTACATTAATTGGCAGGGCTTA